>DATLUC010000058.1:0-15472 GCA_035533335.1 Candidatus Baltobacterales bacterium | reverse complement strand
GCTGACTGAAATGAAGGCGATCCTGCCCTTGCCATCAGGCTGGCGGCGAACCGCCACCCAAGAAACGATGCCGGACGTGCTCGCGGCCATCCGCTCGTCCCGAGCTGGCCGCTGAGTGCTAGTCGTTGATGCGGCAGTCGTTGTCACGGCAAGTCTGGCCGAAGCCGGATTTGAGTTTCTGGCCACAGAGCAGCTTGTCGCTCCCCATTTAATGTGGTCGGAGGCTTCCTCTGTACTGCACGAGCTGAGGTGGCGGAAGGAGATCTCCAACGCGCTGGCCGAGATCGCTTCGGAGCGATTGGCGGTGGCTGACGTCAGCCCCCGCAGGCCGAAGGGGTTGACTACCGAGGCTTGGCGAATAGCGGACCAGCTCGGCTGGGCCAAGACCTACGATGCGGAGTACCTTGCCCTAGCCCGATTGCTCAGCTGTCGGCTCCTGACCACCGACGCGAAGTTGAAGGCGTCGGGTTCGCGCATCGCCAACGTAATCGGACCGTCCGAGCTGTAGAGACCCGCCAAGGGTGGTTGCTTTCAGAGGCACGCATCCTTGCGACACTCTGTTAACCCGAGCCGCTTGGCCTCGCCCCTAAGCCAGACCCAGGGCTTCGCGGACCCGGTCGCGCGTGATGCGGCCTTCGGCGACCACGCGACCGTCGAGCATGAGGACCGGGACGCGCCAGTCGTACTGGTCGTGCAGATCGTCGTCCGAGTCGACATCGGCCAGTTCGGGCTCGGCGCCAAGGTCGCGAAGGAGCTGAAGGGCCTCGTCGCACAGATGGCAGTCGCGGCGGGTCACCAGGACGAGGCTCACGGCCGGCGTTGCCTAGCCGGGCAACTGCAGCGTCTGCCCCACCTCGATGATCGGGCTGTGGAGGCCGTTGGCACGCTCGATGTCATCGACACGGACCCGCACATCATCCAACGGATAGCGGGTGGATGCGATGGACCAAAGAGTGTCACCAGGCTGGACCACCACCGTGGAATCCACGGGTGCCGAGCCGCCGTGCGCGACGAGTGCCAGGCCGACCGTGGCGGCGAGCGTCAGCGCCACCACAGCGACCAGGCGTCCGACTGAGCGAACGCCTGCGTCCTGCCGGCGCGAAGCCATGGGTCTGATGCCGTAACCTGCCGCGTACATCTGTTCGTGCCGCACGATAACGAACGGGCGTTCGATTGTCAAGGCCTACGAACAAAGGTTTGCGCTTGGAGACCCGAAGTGCTAGCATGGCCGCAACGTCCCTACAAAGGTCCCCCTACCAAGCAGTTTGGAGAAGATCGAATTGACAGAGCAGCTCACCGAGAGGCAGTCCAAGATTCTCGACTACATCCGCGACGTGACCAAGGTCCGCAACTATCCCCCGAGCGTCCGTGAGATCGGCGAGGCGGTCGGCCTCAGCTCGAGCTCGACAGTCCACAACCATCTGAACCAGCTCGAGCGGCGCGGCCTGATCAAGCGCGACCCCAGCAAGTCGCGCACAGTGCAGCTGGTCCAGGACGCCGATGCCGACCAGATGCGCAGGAGTGCCATCTCGGTGCCGGTGATCGGCAACGTCGCCGCCGGGGCCCCCATCCTCGCCGAGCAGAACATCGAGGAGCACGTCCTGCTCTCCTCCGACATGGCCCAGGAAGGCAACTTCCTTCTGCGTGTCCGCGGCGACAGCATGATCAATGCAGGGATTCTCGACGGCGACATGGTGCTCGTCCGGCCTCAGCACGAAGCGCCCACGGGCACGATCGTGGTCGCGCTGGTCGATGGCGACGCCACCGTAAAGCGATTCGAGCGGGGCAACGGGCATGTGCGGCTGGTGGCCGAGAACCCGGCCTACGAGCCGATCGTGAGCAGCAACGTGAGCCTTGTCGGCGTCGTCCGAGGTGTGATCAGGCTCTTCCGGTAGCGGCGGCGAAGCTCTCGAACCGGCCGGCGGCATGCCGCGGCACCCAGCCCCACGCCCGAGTGCCCGTCGCAACGTACTCGGTCCGGTCCACCCCACCTATTTTTCGCAGCAGCGCCAGCACGCTCTCGCTGCCGTATGGCACCAGAATGTCGAGCGCCACCACGTCGCCGCGGGTCGCCTGGTCCAGCGCTGCCATCAGCTCGCCCAGGCCCGTTTGCTGGGTGGCCGAGATGGCGACTGCTCCGGGATATCTCGCCACCAGCGCCCCGACCGCCCGGCGCCGTGACGCCGGCCCGAGCAGGTCGACCTTGTTCAGCGCGACCACGCGCGGCTTGTCGGCGGCCCCGAGGTCCGCGAGCACCTTGTCGACCGTCTCGGCCTGCTCTTCGACGGCGTGAGAGCTCAGGTCAAGCACCTGCAGGATCACGTCGGCCTCGGTGACCTCTTCCAGGGTCGCCCGGAACGCCGCCACCAGGTCAGTTGGCAGTTTCTGGATGAAGCCCACGGTGTCGGTCAGGAGGAGGCCGCGCCCGGCGGGCAGGTCGAGCTTGCGAGTGGTCGGGTCGAGCGTGGCGAACAGCTTCTGCTCGGCGCGGACACCTGCGCCCGTGAGCGTGTTCAGGAGGGTCGACTTTCCCGCGTTGGTGTAGCCCACGATCGCGACGGTCTCCAGCTGCGCGCGCCGGCGCCCGGTGCGCTGCTGGCGCCTCTGCGTGCGGACCTGCTCGATCTCTCGCTCGAGGTCACGCATCCTCTTGCGGATTCGCCTGCGCTCCACCTCGATCTGCTGCTCGCCGAAACCTCCGCGCGCGCCGACGCCGCCGCGCCGTCCACCGACCTGGCGGTCGTATGCGTAAGCGCCGATGAGGCGTGGCAGCAGATGGTGCAGCCGTGCCGCTTCGACCTGCAGGCGACCTTCGTGGGTCCGAGCGTGCTGGGCGAAGATCTCCAGAATGATCTCGGTACGGTCTAGGACCCTGGTCTTCAGCTCCAGCTCCAGGTTGCGCTGCTGACGAGGGCTCAGGTCCTCGTTGCAGATGATCACGTCGAAGCCGCCTTCCATCCGCATGTCCCGAAGGGCTTCGACCTTGCCCATCCCGATGAAGTGGGCCGAGTCGACCTCAGTACGTCTCTGCACGTCCGAGCCGACGACCTCCGCCCCGGCCGTCCGGGTGAGGTCTGCGAGCTCCGCCATCTGGTCGTGCACGGTCTCAGCGGTGTTGCCGGGGAGCAGCACACCGACGAGGTAGGCCCGCTCGCGCGGCGTCCTGGTCGTGATCACTCGAAGAAGGCCTCCGCGAAAAGATCCCACGAGCTCGCAGCCTTCGGCTTGAGTTCGCGGGGACCCCGGTGGCGGCGAAGCATCCGATTCCGTGGGGATTTCAGAGCTTGAGCGTCCTCATGCGGGCCATCGCCTCTTCGAGCCGCGAGTCCGGCGCGGTCACCGAGAGACGGAAATAGCCCTCGCCGTGCTTGCCGAATCCGACCCCAGGGGTGATATTCACGCCCACTTCGTCGAGCACGTGACTTGCGAACCCGATCGAGTCATAGCCTTGGGGAACGGGCGCCCACACATAGAAGGTCGCACGAGGGGGCTTGATGTTCCAGCCCAGGTCGTTGAGAGTGTCGGCGACCAGCCTGTGGCGGCGCGCGTAGATCTCGCAGGCGGCCAACGTCTCCGCCTCCCCCCCATTCATCGCCTCGATGGCGGCCCACTGCACGGCCTGGAAGATCCCCGAGTCGATGTTGGTCTTCAGCTGCCCGATGAGGTGGATGAGGTCGGCCCTGCCGCAAACCCACCCGATGCGCCACCCGGTCATGTTGTAGGTCTTGGACAGCGAGTGGAACTCGAGGCCTACGTCCTTGGCTCCTGGGATCTCGAACAGCGTGAGGGGCCGGTAACCGTCGAAGGCGATCTCTGAATATGGAGCGTCGTGGCAGAGCACGATGTCGTGGCGCCGGCAGAACTCGACCGCTCTCTCCAGGAAGTCGCGGTCTGCGGTGGCTGCCGTCGGGTTGTTCGGGTAGTTCAGCCACATCAGCCGCGCTTTGCGCGCCACGTCTTCGGGGATGGCGTCCAGGTCGGGCAGCCAGTGGTTGTGGGCCGTGAGCGGCATGATGTAGGGGTCGGCGCCCGCCATCACGGCCCCGGTCACGTAAACCGTGTAGCCGGGGTCTGGCGCCAGCACGATGTCGCCCGGATCGACCAGGGCCAGGGGGACGTGGCTGATCCCATCCTTGCTGCCGAGCGTGGGCAGGATCTCGCTCGCAGGATCAAGGGTGACGCCCGAGCGATCCCGGTACCACCCGGCGATGGACTCACGCAGCTCGGCGAGACCGAAGTAAGACGGATAGCGGTGGTTGGCCGGGTCGGCCGCCGTCTCCTGCAGGACGCTGACGATGCGCTTTGGCGTCGCCAGGTCGGGGTCACCGATGCCGAGCGAGATCACGTCGACTCCGGCGCGTTTCTTCTCCTGCACCTTGCGGTCGATCTCGGCGAACAGGTAGGGCGGGATCAGGCCGAGCCGCTTGGCTCCGGCGCCGGTCTTGCTCACTCGGATTCCCTCACGTAATTGAGGATAGCGGGCAGCGGATCCGGCTCGATCGCGAACCACCTCACCGTGCGATCACGACGCCACCACCTGAGCTGGCGGCGCGCGTAACGGCGGTTCGATCGCGCCATGACCGTCGGCAGCTCCTCCACGGTAACCTCCCCCCGGATGTGGGCCAACGCCTCCGCATAGCCGATCCCGGTGAGGACGGGGGCGGAAGGCGGCACGCCCGCTTCAAGGGCTGCTTTGGTCTCCGCCACCAGGCCTCGCTCGACCTGTCGCCGGCTGCGCTCCTCGAGCCGGCGGTCGATCACCTCCAGGTCCGCGGTCAACCCGATGCGCAGTGGTTTCCAAAGCGGAGGCGTCCGAGTTCGCAAGCGGCTTAGCGGCGGCCCTGCCGCCTCCAGGATCTCAATGGCCCGGATCATCCGCACAGGGTTCTTCTCATCGACGCCCGGGTCCGGATCAAGCGCGAGCATTCTCTCTCGCAACGCGCTCGCATCCAGGCTCGCCAGCTCGGCGCGCAGCGCGGCGTCGGGTGGGATGCCCGCGAGACTGAAGCCCTCGCAGAGCGCGTCGACGTAGAGCATGGTGCCGCCTTCGACGATCGCCATCCGTCCGCGAGCGTGAATGCCCTGGATCGCGGCGCGCGCGCCCTCCACGAACTGGGCGGCGTTGAAGTCGCCAGCTGGATCGACGAAATCGATCATGTGGTACGGCATCCGGCGTCGATGCTCCGGGCTCGGCTTGTTGGTGGCGATGTCGAGGCGTTGGTAAACCTGCCTCGAATCGGCCACCACGATCTCTGCGTCGAGCTCGACCGCCAGGTCGAACCCCAGCTGGGACTTTCCGATCCCGGTCGGGCCGACGATGACAGGTACGAGCTTTAGGACTGGGCCATCACATGGTCGAGAATAGCCAGTCACGTGAGCGAATCGACCTCGGCGCGGCGGCCGCCCCTGTGGCTGGCGGCTGCCGGGGTGGCCTCCGCTTGGGGGGTCGTCTACTCGATCGGCCGCTGGACTCTGTTGTTTGTCGCCTTCCCGATCCATTCCGATTTCCCCGTCTTCTATGTCGCCGCCGAAGCCGGCGTGCGGTACGGCTGGTCCACCATCTATAACCTCACGACACTGCGCTCTCTATCGACTGGCTTTCCGACTGGCGAGCTCCAGTTCGATTCGACTGCCAGGTATGTCAACCCGCCGCTTCTAGCCTGGCTGCTCGCTCCTCTTACCATTGCCTCGGAGCCGGCTGCCTACGTGATTTGGACGGCCGTCTCGCTGGCCGCCCTGGTAGGGGCCTGGCATCTGGCCGCCCCATACCACGGTTTCGCCAAGGTGACGCTCCTGCTGGCGGCGCTCGCGCTGTGGCCCGTGCTCCTGTCCTTTAGTTTCGGCCAGCCGGCGATCGTGATCCTCGCGCTCCTTGCCACCGCTTGGTGGCTGTGCGCCCACGACCACCCCGTGAGCGCCGGCCTCGCCGTCGCCGCCGCGACCTTTCTCAAACCACAGCTTGTGACGCTGATGCCTCTCGCCCTGCTCGCATCGGGGCACTACCGGGCGGTCGGCGGCTGGATCCTGGGATGCGCGGTCCTCGGTCTGGCCAGTGTGGCCAGCCTTGGCCAAACAGGCCTTGTGGACTGGTGGCAGGCGCTCAGGTTCGAACAGGCTGCGCCCACAAACGTCTACTACACGCTGGTTCAGCTCTTCGGATTCAGCCCGGCCACTTACGCCCTGTGGATCATTCAGGGAGTAGCCGTGATGCTGATCGCCTGGCGGCGGAGAGCGCAGCTCGAGATTGTATTCGCCGCCGGTCTCGTCGGGTCGTTGGCGGTGGCTTCCTACCTGCACCAGTCCGACTTCAGCGTCCTGGTCCTGGCCGGCTGGCTGGTGCTGCGGACCTCTCCACCGTTCTGGCACCGCCTGTGGCTGCTCGCCGGCGTGGCGACCCTCCAGGTGCTTGCGCTGGCGCTTCCATTCCCTCAGCTCTTGTGGGACGCCAGCTGGCTGGCGATTCTCGCCGTCAGTAGTTTCTCCGAAAGTGGCGTGTCAGTTCCTGCCACTCCACCAGGAGCCGGGTTGGGCGCCCGTGCGGGCACGTGATGGACTCTGAGGTTTCCTCCAGGTCGGCCAGGAGTCGCCGCTGCTCGCTGATGTCGAGGACGTCGCCGAACCGGACCGCCGAATGGCACGCCAGCGCTGCGGCCGCCTTCTCGATCGCCTGATCGCCGCGGTTTTCTGCCAGCGCCGCCAGGGTCTCCTGGATCGCGGCCGTCGCCCTGCCCGCGGGCATCTCCAGCGGCACCGCGGTGATCCGGACGCTGCGAGGCCCGAACTCTTCGTACTCGAGGCCCAGGTTCGCAAGATCGGCCCTGTGGTCGGCCGCCGCGGCGATCAGGGCGGGCTCGACGTCGACCGCCTGCGGGATCAGCAGCGGCTGGCTGGCGCCTCGCCCTTCACGAAGTCGCTCCAGGAGGCGGTTGTAAAGGACGCGCTCGTGGGCGGCATGCTGATCCACGAGCACCAGGCCGTGGGGCCCTTCGGCCACCAGGTAACCAGGGCCAACCTGGCCGATCGGCCGCAGCACCGACCCCCCGGCCACGTGGCCGTTGGGCTGGATCGCCGGAAGGGTGGACACGGCTTCGTGGAGCGTCATCTGGGGTCCCGCCATGACGGCGTTGGCGGCCGGCTCGAGCGCGCGGTATCGAAACGGATCGCTACCGTCAAGGGCGGCGCGGACCGCGCGCTGCAGGGCGCCGAAAACAGCCCCCTCGTCGCGGAAGCGGACCTCTTTCTTGGCGGGGTGCACGTTGACATCCACCAGCTCGGGGTCGATCCCGATGTCGATCACCGCCACGGGGTGGCGTCCGCGTTCGAGCCGCCCTTGGTAACACTCCTCCAGCGCGTACACCAACGATCTGGCGCTGATCGGCCGCCCGTTGACCGCCATGACCATGCCATCGCGGCTGCCCCGACTGAGCCGCGGCTGGCTGACCATCCCCACTATGAGCGGCATTCCGACGATCTCGAGCACCTCGGCCGCCACCGGCGCGCCGTAGACGGCGCTGATCGCCCGCCGGCGGTCGCCGTCGCCACTGGTGCTCACGGCGGCGCGGCTGTCGACAGTGAGGTGGAACCGCACGTGTGGGTGAAGCAGCGCGAACGAGCCCACCACCTCTTTGATGGCGGCGGTCTCGGTGGCGTCGCTCTTCAGGAATTTCAAGCGTGCGGGAACGTTGCCGAAAAGATCCCTGACCTCGATCGCGACCCCGGGCAGCAGTGGCCCGGCGCCCTGCTCCACCAGCTCGCCGGCGCGGATGCGGATTGTCGCTCCTGCGCTCGCGCACTCCAGGTCTGACACCGCGGCGATGCTCGCCAGCGCCTCGCCACGAAAGCCAAAGCTCTGGATCGCGCCAAGGTCGGCAATCCTGGCCAGCTTGCTGGTCGAATGACGGACGAACGCGATCGCGAGCTCGTCGGCCGGAATCCCGGAACCGTCGTCGCTGACGCGGATCGACGTCTTGCCGGCGCCTCGCACGTCGATCGTGATGCGCCGGGCGCCCGCGTCGAGCGCATTTTCCACGAGCTCTTTGACCACCGATGCGGGACGCTCGATGACCTCGCCGGCCGCGATCGCATCCGCGACCTCCGGCGACAGAAGGCGAATCGGTTCGGTCACGGTGTCAACTTCGCCCTCAGCTGGTACAGCTTCTGGAGCGCCTCGAGAGGGCTCAGCGAATCCGGCTCGATCTCCTCCAGCTCCTTGCGCAAGGGGTCGGGGGCGATCTCCATCGGCAGGCCCAGCTGCAGCTCTGGCGGCTCCAGGGGCCGCTGGCGCTCGAGCTCGCCCAGGACCTGGCGCGCGCGCGCGATCACGGCCGAGGGAAGGCCTGCGACGGCGGCGACGTGAATGCCGTACGAGCGATCTGCCCCGCCCGGTACGACGCGGTGCAGGAACTTGACGGTATCGCCCTCCTCCAGCACCTCGACGCGCTGGTTGCGCACGCGGGGCAGCCTCTCGGCGAGCGCGGTCAGCTCGTGGTAGTGGGTGGCAAAGAGCGTCCGGCAGCCGAGCTTGGGTGAGTCATGGATGTGCTCGACCACCGCTTGCGCGATCGACACCCCGTCATAGGTCGACGTCCCCCTCCCCACCTCGTCGAGGATGACGAGTGAGCTTCGGGTGGCGTGGTTGAGGATGTAAGCCGTCTCGGTCATCTCGACCATGAACGTCGACATGCCCGCGCTGATGTCGTCATGGGCGCCGACGCGGGTGAAGATGCGGTCCGCCAGGCCGACCACCGCCCGCTCCGCGGGAACAAAGCTCCCGCACTGCGCCAGCAGGACGATGACTGCGGCCTGCCGCAGGTAGGTCGACTTGCCGGCCATGTTGGGTCCGGTGAGGATGATGACCTGCTCACCGTCGGGGTCGAGCTCGAGGTCGTTGGCGACGAACACGCCGGCTGGGAGTCCTTGCTCTACGAGGGGGTGGCGGCCGTTGGTGATGCTCAGTCGCAGACCCGCGTTGACCTCGGGCCGGCTCCAGCCGTGCTCTGCGGCGGCGCTCGCAAGGCTCAGGAGGGCATCGGCCATGCCGATCGACTGGGCCGTGGAGCGAAGGACTGGAGCCGACTCCGCCACCGCCGAGCCCAGAGCCTGCAGGATTTCGAGCTCGCGCGCCGCCATGCGCTCCTGCGCGCTGAGGACGACGGCCTCCTTTTCTTTGAGCTCCGGCGTGATGTAGCGCTCGGCCCCCGTGAGCGTCTGCTTGCGCAAATAGTCCGCGGGCAGCGCGATGGTGTTGGCGTGGCTGATCTCGATGTAGTAGCCGAACACCTTGTTGAATCCCACCTTCAACGAGCGAATGCCGGTCCGCCGCCGCTCAACGGCCTCGAGCCTGGAGATCCACTCGCGGGCGCTTTGCGAAGCCTCGGAGATTCCGTCGAGGACTAAGTCGTACCCAGGCCTGATCGCACCGCCGTCGCGCATCGTCGCGGGAGGGTCCTCGACCAAGGCCCGGGCCAGCTGCTCGGCGAGGTTCGGCGCGGAGCTGACCTGTGCCGACAGCTCTCTGATGACCAGCGCCTGGAACGCGGCCAGGGCGTCCTGGGCCGAGGGAATCGCTTCGAGGGAACGGCGCAGAGCGACCAGCTCACGCGCCGACGCATGTCCCTGCGCCGACCGGGTCACCAACCTTTCGAGGTCGCCGATCGGTTTCAGGGCCGCCTCGAGCCGGTCGCGCAGTGGCGGGGCGGAAAGCATGTCGTCGACCGCCGCCAGGCGCAGCTCGATCGACTCCGCGTCCCGCAGGGGAGCGCCGAGCCAGGCGCGGAGCTGGCGGGCGCCGATCGCGGTCCGCGTCCGGTCGATCAGCCCGATGAGCGCCGGCAGCTCGAGGTTGCGCACCGTCGCCGAGTCGAGCGGCATCGTGGCCTCCGGCGAGTAGGTGCGCACCGTGAACGACCCGGGCCCGACTTTGGCCTGGTTCTGCTTCAGGTAGTCGAGGATGACTCCGGCGGCGCCGACCGCCAACGGGGCGTCACCTGCCCCCACCGACGCGGGGAACGCGATCCCGAGGACGTCGCGCAGGCGCTGCTGGCCGCGAACCGGGTCGAACCGGTACTCCTCTAGGTGGGGTGGCGCAAGCAGCTCCGCCGGCGCCAGCCGCTCGAGCTCAGAGCGCAACCGGTCCGCGGGTAGCTGGCAGAGCAGGAGGTCGCCGGTGGACACCTCGCACGCCGCAATCCCCGCCTCGGTGCCCTTGGTCCAGGCCGCGACGAGGTAGTTGGGCCGGGCCGGGTCGAGATACGCGTCTTCGACCACCGTCCCCGGCGTCAGCACCCGGGTGATGTCCCTTTTCACGATCTTGTTCTTCGATGCGGCTTCCACCTGGTCGCAGATCACGACCTTGTGTCCGGCTCGCAGCAGGCGCCCGACGTAGGTCTGCCAGGCGTGGTGCGGCACGCCGCACATCGGAGCGCGCCCGGTCTTGCCCAGCGGCCGGGAGGTGAGGGTCACGCCCATGACCGGGGCGGCGACCTCGGCGTCCGCGAAGAAGATCTCGTAGAAGTCGCCGAGCCTGAAGAGAAGGATGCCGTCCGGATGCTGATCCTTGGCTTCCCGGTACTGCCGCATCACCGGGGTCGCGGGCGGGGTCATGCCGCCGGCCCGAGGGGTCCCCGCCAACTCACGGCGAAGCCTCCGAGTTCGAGGGGATTGGCAACCCTAAGACCTGGCCCGCGGTGGACTGCAGTATGCGCAGCTCGAGGACCTCGCCCGCAGGGATGTCTTTACCACCCAGGACGACCGCACGCTTGCCCTGGCGGATGCGGCCATAGGGACGGCCGAGCTCGTCGCGGCCTTCGATCAAGACCTCGACGTCGCGGCCGATCCATCGAGCCGTCTTCCGCGCGGCGATCTGGCGCTGCAGGGCGAGCAGATCGTTCAAGCGGCGCAGCTTTTCGGGATCCGGCACGTCGTCCGCCATCCGGTCGGCTGAGTGAGTGCCTGGCCGCGGTGAGTACATCGCGAGGTGCACGACGTCGAACTCGATCTCCTCGAGGAGCGCGCGGGTGTTCTGGAACGCCGCCTCCGACTCGCCCGGAAAGCCGACGATCACGTCGGTGACCAGTCCCAGGTCCGGCATGAGGCGTCGAGCCTCTTCCACGATGGCGCGATAGTGCCGGGTCTGGTAGCCGCGGGCCATGCGCTTGAGGATCGTGTCGTCGCCCGACTGGATGGGCAACTGGAGCTCGCGGCAGACCACGTCGCTGGCGGCCATCACCTCGAGCAGCTCCTGCTCCAGGTCCTGTGGATGGGAGGTCATGAACCGCAACCGCTTCAGGCCGGGGATCCGCTCGACCGAGCGAACCAGAGCGGCCAGACCGCCGCCTCCGTGGGGGTCGCGATAGTCGTCGACGTTTTGGCCCAGCAGGACCAGCTCCCTGGCGCCCGCCTCGACCGCCTCGCGGCACTCCTCCATCACCGCGGCCATCGACAGGTGCTTCTCGCGGCCTCGGACTCGCGGGACGATGCAGAAGGTGCAGTTGTGGTCGCATCCCTGGATGACCCTTACGTAGTGGCTGATGCCGGTGCGCCCGGCCCGCGGAAGCGCCTCACCCTGCGAATAGTCGTACCGAGCCTCCAGCCCGGCCAGGAACTCCTCGTAGGCGCCGATCGGCACCACCTCGTCGACCTGGGGGAACCTCTGGCGCAGGACCGATCCCTCTTTGGCCACGATGCAGCCCGTGACCGCGATGGTCCGCTCCGGCGTCTTCCACTCCCTCAGCTCGTGCAGCTTGGAGTAAACGCGGTCCTCCGACGCCTGGCGCACCACGCACGTGTTGAGGATGGCGATGTCCGCTCGCTCCAGCGAGTCCTCCACGTAGCCGGCCGCGAGCAGACGCCGCGCCAGGCTCTCGGAGTCGGCTGAGCTCATCTGGCACCCGATCGTCCAGATGTTGAACGACCGCGCTCGAGGGGATCCTGCCGTCAGCGGCTCTCCACCAGCAACCTGATCCCGGTGCGCTCTTCGCCGTCGATGGAGATGTCGATGAACGCCGGGATGCAGACCAGGTCAAGGCCGCCCGGGGCCACGTAGCCACGCGAGATGGCGATCGCCTTGACCGCCTGGTTGATGGCGCCGGCCCCGATCGCCTGCACCTCGACCCGCCCCTTGCTGCGGATGACGCCAGCGATGGCCCCTGCCACGGCAACCGGCTTGGAGGTGGCCGAAACCTTCAGCACCTCTACTGGAGCGCGCTCGGTTGTCATTGCTGGAACCCCTTCAAACGTGTTCACGATCGACTCTCTGGATCGATGTTGCTCGGCCAGTGGAGGCACTAATGGTAATCAGTACCGAATTGAAAGTCACGGGTCCCGACGCCACCTGGAAGCGGGCGGGCACCGCGGTGAGGAACCGCTGGATGACGACGTCCTTGTCCATACCGATGCAGCTGTCCCTCGGACCGACCATCCCGACGTCGGTCACGAACGCGGTCCCGCCCGGCAGCACGCGGGCGTCGGCTGTCGGAATGTGGGTGTGGGTGCCCACGACTGCGCTCGCGCGGCCGTCCAGGTACCACCCCATCGCACTCTTCTCAGACGTGGCCTCGGCGTGCATGTCACAGAAGACGATCCTGGCGTTCGGATGGGCGGCCAGGATCGAGTCGGCGGCTCGGAACGGGTCGTCGAGGCCTTCGCCCGTGAAGATCCTTCCCATCAGGTTCATGACCAGGACCAAGCGCCCGCCGGCCTCCACCACGCAGGACCCCGTGCCTGGCGCCCCCGGGGGGTAGTTGGCTGGCCTCAGGACGCGCTCCAGGCTGGGCAGCTCGGACACGAAGTCCTTCTGGGCGAAGACGTGGTTGCCCGTCGTGATGACGTCGGCGCCGGCGCCTTTGAGCTCGGAGACGATCTTGCCCGTGAGTCCGAAGCCTCCCGCGGCGTTCTCCCCGTTGACGATGGTCAGGTCCGGACGCAGCTCCTTTTTGAGGCCAGGCAGGAGCGCTTTGACCGCATCGCGCCCCGGCTGGCCCACGACGTCGGCGACGAAGATGATTCGGAAGTCGTCGCCGCTCACAAGCACAAGTCTATTGGGCAACAAAAAAGGGAGCCCCGAGCTGGGGCTCCCTGGCTGGATTTACTTCGCATACTCCACGGCCCTGGTCTCGCGCACCACGGTGACGCGGATCTGGCCGGGGAAGCTCAGCTCTGATTCGATTCGCTTGGCGATGTCCCTGGCCATGAGCTGAGCAGCGGTGTCGTCGATCTGCTCGGGCTTGACCAGGATCCGAACCTCTCGGCCGGCCTGGATGGCGTAGGACTGCTGGACGCCCTGGAAGGAGTTGGCAATCTCCTCCAGCTTCTCCAGGCGCTTGACGTAGGCCTCGAGCGACTCTCTGCGCGCCCCTGGGCGAGCTGCGGAAATCGCGTCGGCGGCGATGAGCAGGAGCGCCTCGATGGAGTGTGGCTCCTCGTCGTAGTGGTGCGCACGAACGGCGTGGACCACCTGTGCGGGGACTCCGTGGCGCTGCAGTAGGTCTGCTCCGATCACGGCGTGCGAGCCCTCGACCTCGTGGTCGATGGATTTGCCGATGTCGTGCAGCAGGCCCGACAGCTTGGCGATGCGGACATCGCCACCGATCTCGGCCGCCATCATGGCGGCCAGATAAGCCACCTCTTTCGAGTGATTGAGCACCTGTTGCCCGTAGCTGGTACGGAATCGCAAGATGCCGAGGTGACGGACGACCTCAGGGTGCAGACCCTGCAGACCGACCTCCAGGACAGCCGCCTCCCCTTCCTCTTTGACCCTCTGCAGGACCTCCTGGCGGGACTTGGCCACGATCTCTTCGATTCGGGCCGGATGAATTCGGCCGTCCACGATGAGCTTGTTCAGCGCGACCCTGGCCACCTCACGGCGGACCGGGTCGAAACCGCTGATGATCACGGCTTCCGGGGTGTCGTCGACGATGAGGTCGATCCCGGTCGCCTGTTGCAGGGCACGGATGTTGCGCCCCTCCTTGCCGATGATGCGGCCCTTGAGCTCGTCGGTCGGCAGCGGCAGCACCGAGACCGAAACCTCCGCGGTCTGGTCGGCGGCGATGCGCTGGATCGACTCGGTGACGATCTCCCTGGCCCGGCGCTCGCTTTCGTCGCGGGCGGCCAGCTCGGCCTCCCGGACCTTGCGCGCGACTTCGTTCCGCAGCTCTTGCTCGACCTGGCCCATCAGCACTCCCTGGGCCTCCTGGCGGGTCATGTTGGCGACCCGCTGGAGCTCCTTCTCCTGCTGACGAGAGGTGTCTTCGAGCTGCGCCTTGATATCGTCCAGCGCCTTCTCGCGATTGCCGAACTCTCGCTCGCGACGGTTGAGGTCCTCGCCCTTGCGGTCGAGGTTCTCTTCCTTCTGTAAAAGGCGCTTTTCGATCTGCTGCGATTGAGCCCGGTACTCGCGGGCCTCCTGTTCAGCGGCGGTGCGGATCCGAACCGCCTCCTCTTTGGCCTCAAGCAGCTTCTCCTTGGCCTGTGTCTCGGCGTCGGACAGGGTCTGCTGGGCCTTGAGCTCGAGGACGTGAGTCCCGTCGCTCTGCCGGCGCTGAAGCAGCCAAAAGGCGGCTCCAAATCCGGCGAGGAGTGCCACCACCACCAAAAGCGGTACGTAGACGAAGACAGGCATGTGACATGCACCTCGTTTATTCGATTGTCAAAGTGCGTCGACCATGGCAGGACCGGCATGGTCCCGCCTCGGGTTGGCTCGATGACTGCGGGCGTCAAAATGCGTCCGCGTGAGGTGAAATTCTAGGCTTCTGTCCGCGACGACGTCCCCGCCCAGACCGCGCGGCACGCGGCCCTGGCCACGCCGGAGGGGAAACCTCTGCGAAGCAGCTTGGGGCCAATCGCATCGAGCATCTCGCGATACCCGGCGAGCGGCTTTCGCCCGTACAGCCGTTCGGCCAGGTTGGTCGCGGAAGCGAGCTGAGCTTCGTCATCGAAACCCTCCAGCGCGCCGTCGGCCACCTGGCGGTCGACCCCACGAGCGGACAGCTCGGCCGACAGGGCACGAGGACCCAGGCCGGCCTGCCGCCGCCTGACGTGACCCTCGGCGAACGCGCGGTCGTCCAGGTAGCCGAGCTCCACCAATCGGTCCACGGCCGAGCGGACTTCGCCCTCCGTGTAGCCACGGCGGCCCAACTTCCGGCCCAGCTCAGCGCGCGAATGTGCCCGCCGGCCCAGCAGCCTGAGCCCCGCATCGAGGGCGGTGCCGGCAGGAGTCCTGGGCTGCAGTGCTCGGCGAGCGCCCTTAGAGCTCTTCGGGGGCACCTGCAGGCGCTTTCACTGGGCCGGCAGCCCTCGACGGCGTAACACCGCCGGCAGCCTTCTCGCGAACCCGGGCCTCGATCTCCGCAGCCAGCGTCGGGTTCTCGCGCAGGTAGTTGCGCACGTTCTCGCGACCCTGGCCCAGGCGCTGGTCCCCGTAGGAGATCCAGGTGCCGCTCTTCTCGAACACCGAGTATTCGATGGCCGCGTCGAT
>DATLUC010000057.1:0-4055 GCA_035533335.1 Candidatus Baltobacterales bacterium | reverse complement strand
GAGGTGTGCGCGCAGCGCTGGGCGGACCTCGGTGACGGCCACTACGGAGTCGCGCTTCTCAACGACTGCAAGCATGGGTACGACATCCACGGCTCGGTCATGCGGCTGTCCCTCCTGCGGGCGCCGACCCACCCCGACCCGTCCGCCGACCAGGGCCGGCACCAGTTCACGTACGCGCTGATGCCGCACCCCGGCGGCTTCCGCGAGGCCGGCGTGATCGAGGCGTCAGAGGACCTCAACGCGCCCCTGCGCACGGTTTTCAGCAACCTGGACGAGAGCGCGGTGGCCTCGCTGCTGGAGGTCGACACCCGGCAGGTGATCGTCGAAGCCATCAAGCGCGCCGAGGACTCGAACGCGACGATCGTCCGCCTTTACGAGGCGTGGGGCCGGCCGTGTCGCGCGCGGATCAAGACGAAGCTTTCCATCGGTCGCGCGTCGTTGTGCGACCTGCTGGAGCGTGAGCGCTCCGAGGTTCAGGTGCGCGGCGGCGAGATGGAGCTCGACTTCACCCCTTTCACGGTCCTGACCCTCAAGCTGGAGGGGGCTGGGTAGGGGCTGGCTGCTGCGGCACCGGTCTCCACTCGCGCCCGTCCCACCACCAGCGGCCGTCGGGCGAGAAGAGCGGCGCCGCATGGCGGCCGGAATGTCCGGAGACGAGCAGGAGCACGACCACCACGATGAGCGCCGGCAGGCCGAGCAACATCATCGGGACGAACCAGAGCAGATGAAAGCCCATGACCGCCCAATCATTACACCAATCGGAGCAATGCAGCGGTCGCGGCGGCGGCGGCCACCACGACCAGGAACGGGGCGCGCAAGAGGACCGCGATCACGGCGACCAGGAGGGCCGTCGCGCGCGCGTCCAGGACCAGGTGGCGCCCGGTGGAAAAGGTCTGGGTGGCGACCAGCGCGGCCAGCAGCGCGATCGGGATGATCGGCACGGTCTGCTGGATTCGCGGGTCCTCCAGCCAGCGCTGAGGCAGCGACAGGCCGGCCAGCTTGAATCCGTAGCACACGGCTGAGGCGGCCAGCAACCCGGCCCACATCATCTCGGTCTCCGGGACAGGCCGTACAGCGAGACGAGCAATGCGACCACGAGCAAGGGCCCCCCGGCCGGGAGGAACGGAAGCAGGAGGAGGGCGACCAAGCCCGAGGCCAGCGCGATCGCAAGCGGTTCGCGCGCCCTGATGCGCGGCGCGAGCAGGGCCAGGAACGCGGCCGGAGGAGCGGCGTCGAACCCGAGCACCTTAGGGTCGGGCAGGGCGTGGGTCGCGAGCGCCCCGATCAAGGTCCCGAGGTTCCAGAAGGCGAAGACCGAGAACCCGGTCGCCCAGAAGGCATAACGGCTCATGGGCGCTGTATCCCTGGCGATCGCCATGGCCGTGGTCTCGTCGATCACGAAATGAGAGGCCGCGGGCCGCTTCCAGCCGCGCGCCTCCAGCAGCGAGGCGAGGCGCAACCCGTAAAGCGCGTTGCGGGAACCGAGCAGGGCGGCGGTGGCCGCTCCCGCCCACACGCTCCCGCCCGCACCCACCACGCCCACCAGGGCGAACTGCGAGGCCCCGGTGAACATCAGGGCCGACAGCGCGCAGGTCTGCAGCAGCGACAGGCCGGCCGTCGTCGAGATCGCCCCGAAGGAAAGCGCGTAGGCGCCCGTGGCGCTGCCGATGCCGAGCGCATCGCGGACGATGCCGCGGTGCGCTCTGGTCAGATCAGGAGAAGGCACCCGCAGAAGTTAACCGCCTTCGGCGGCCGGCTGGTGCCCGAGCGCTAGTGGGTGATGGCGGCTCCGGCAGGCGACATCACCCACCAAAGCGCTCCGAAGCCGTTGACACCCTGCCCGGTGGTGTCGCCGGCGGCCTTGTCCTTGAAGAAGTAATAGAGAGGATGGCCTGCGTAGGTCACCTCGATCTTGCCGTCGGTGCGAGTCGTGGTGCCGAGCAGAGACTTGTCCACTCCGGCGCCAGCCTGCGGGGCGCCGTCGGTGAGCACGGGAGGCCAGATCGTGGCACAGCTCGTGTAGCACGTCGAGCTGGTCCCGGTGTCCGCAACGAAAAGGTAAACGGTCATGCCTTTGCCGTCGACCAGGATTTGACCATGCGTGGTGTTGGCGGCGACGGCGATGATCGTGCCGGTGGCCGCCGGACTCGGGGACGGGCTCGGATTGGATGCAGTTGGAGTTGAGCCGCCACAAGCTGTGGCAATAACGGCGAGCGCGACCAGGCCAGTCGTGGCGAGTCTCGAGTGCATTGGAATGCTCCTGAATGGACCTCCGAGGACGCATCCCGATACCGGGGCGGGTTACGTGCGCGGCACTATTCCGGGGTCACGTATGCGGCTGTGAGACCCCCGTCCACGAGGAACGTCGAGCCGTTGACGTAGCTGGACTCGTCACTGGCCAGAAACAGCGCGGCATTGGCGATCTCGCGCGCCTTCGCCAGCCGCCCCATGGGCAGGTGCACTCGGCGGCGCTCGTACGCGCCCGGCGTCTCGGAGAACAGGCGCATCAGAAGCGGCGTCTCGACCGGTCCTGGGCACAGGGCGTTCACCCGCACTCCCTGGCGCGCGAACTGCACGGCCAGCTCGCGGCTCATCGACAGCACTGCGCCCTTCGACGCCGTATACGCGATCTGCGAGGTCGCGGCACCCACCAGGGCGACGAACGACGCGACGTTGATCACCGATCCGCCGCCGGCCCTCAGCAGGTGCGGTATGCCGTACTTGCAGCAGAGGTAGACGCCCTTCGCGTTTACGGCTTGCACCCGGTCCCACGCATCAGGCTCGGTGACCAGGATCGAGTCGTCGTCGGCCGGCATGATCCCCGCGTTGTTGTAGAGAACGTCGACGCGGCCGTATCGCTTTGCGGTCTCCGCATACATTGCCTCGACGCTCTTCGGGTCGCTGACGTCAGCTCTGAAGAAGAACGCCTCCCTGCATTCCGCCGCGGTCTTCTCGCCCGCCTCTTTGCCTACGTCCGCCACGCATACCCGGGCGCCCTCGGAGGAGAAGAGGATTGCCGCCTCGCGGCCTATGCCGCCCGCCGCGCCGGTGATGACCGCGACCTTGCCATCGAGCCTTCCCATGTGTCTCTAACCCCTTTCGAAGAGGCGCTCGCGTTCGTAGGTCGTGACGACCTTGTCGAACAGGGCCTGCTCCGTACGCGCGTAATTCAAGTAGTGGTCGATCACGTCGTCGCCGAATGCCTGGCGGGCCATCGTCCCGTGCTCAAGCGCGGTGATGGCGTCGCGCAGCGCGTGCGGAAACCGCTGAACGTCGGACTCGTAGGCGTTGCCCTTGAACTCGGGCGGCAGCGTCAGCTTCTTCTCTATGCCATGCAGGCCCGCCGCGAGCAGCGCGGCGCAGGCGAGGTACGGGTTGACGTCGGCGCCGGGGATGCGAGACTCGGTCCGCAGGTGCTGCCCGTGGCCGACGATCCTGAAGCCGCACGTCCGGTTGTCATGACCCCAGGCGAGCGTCGTCGGCGCCCAGCTGCCCGCCGCGTAGCGCTTGTACGAGTTGATGTTGGGCGCCAGGAACACGGCGAGCTCGGACGCGTACGCAATGTGCCCGGCAAGGTACTGGCGGAACGTCTCGGACTCCCCGTCGAAGACGTTGCGGTTGTCCTTCCAGAGGCTCGAATGGATGTGACAGGAGCTTCCGATCCAGCGGTGGTCCGGCTTGGCCATGAAGGTCACAGAGCAGCCGTGCTGCTGCGCCATCTCCTTGATGCCGTTCTTGTAGATCACGTGGTTGTCGGCCATGGTCAGCGCGTCGGCGAACCGGAAGTTGATCTCCTGCTGGCCCGGCCATGCCTCGCCCTTCGAGCTCTCGACCTGGATCCCGGCGGCCTTCATGCCCTTGCGCACGGCGCGGATGAACGGCTCATCGTAGGTCGTCGCGAGGATGTGGTAGTCGAGGATGTAGGGCACGGACGGCGTGAGGTCGATGAAGTGCTTGGCGTGCGCTTCGGCAAAGGTCTCCTTGAGGAGATAGAACTCGAGCTCGGTGCCGAACATGGGCTCGAAGCCGAGCTTTCGCGCCCGCTCGATCTGGGC
>DATLUC010000056.1:0-36496 GCA_035533335.1 Candidatus Baltobacterales bacterium | reverse complement strand
GAGCGGGTTCACGCCGGGGCCAATGCGCTCGATCACCGGCGCCCGAATGAAAACCGCGTGAAAGGGCTGCTCGCCCAGCACCGCGATCGGCAAGTCCACTTCAAAGCTATCGACCTGTCGACCAAACGCGTTGCGCTGGATCGTCGTATCCATGACCCCGACGACCGGCTGGTCTACGCCGCTACCGCGCACGTCGCTCGACAGCACGATGGCGCCCGCACAGGTCCCGTAGACGGGGAAGCCATCGAGCGCCCGCTTCCGCACGTCCTCCATCAGGTCGAATGCCACCAGCAGCTTCCCGATGGTCGTGCTTTCGCCGCCCGGGATGATCAGGCCGTCGACCCTGGCCAGATCCCGCGGGAGTCGCACTTCCTGGGCGTCGACACCGATGCCACGCAGCGCCTGCAGGTGCTCTCGGAAATCGCCCTGCAGCGCCAGAACGCCAATTCTCACGCCGTTACCAGCCTCGGGTTGCCAGCAGCTCCTGCTTCGGGATGGCGGCGATTTCGAGTCCGCGCATCGCCTCGCCAATCCCGGCGGATACCTCGGCGATGATCTCGGGATCGTTGTAGTGGGTCGTGGCGCGAACGATCGCGCGCCCGCGCGCGGTGGGATTGTCGGACTTGAAGACGCCGGACCCGACGAAGATGCCATCTGCACCCAGTTGCATCATCAAAGCCGCGTCGGCTGGCGTGGCGACGCCGCCGGCCGCGAAATTCACGACCGGCAGCTTGCCGGTCCGATGGACCTCGACGACCAACTCGTACGGCGCTCCCAGTTCCTTCGCCTCGGCCATGAGCTCATCTTCAGGCATGGTCCGCAGCTTGCGAATCTCGTCCATCACCGTGCGCATGTGGCGAACGGCCTCGACGATGTTTCCGGTCCCGGCCTCACCCTTTGTGCGGATCATGGCAGCGCCTTCGCCAATGCGGCGCAGGGCCTCGCCGAGGTTACGCGCGCCACAGACGAACGGCACCGTGAAATCGTGCTTGTGGATGTGATGCGATTCGTCGGCGGGAGTCAGGACCTCGGACTCGTCGATATAGTCGACCTTGAGGGCCTGCAGGACCTGCGCTTCGACGAAATGGCCGATCCGGCACTTCGCCATGACCGGGATCGTCACGGCGTCGCAGATCTCTCGAATCAGCTTGGGATCGCTCATCCGCGCGACACCGCCGGCCGCTCGAATGTCCGCCGGCACGCGCTCGAGAGCCATGACCGCGCACGCACCCGCCTCTTCGGCGATGCGCGCGTGCTCGGGGGTGACGACGTCCATGATCACGCCGCCCTTGAGCATCTGCGCCAGGCCGGCCTTGACCTTGAAGGAGCCCTTCACCGACCCGCTTCCATTACGCGAACCGTTGCGTTCGGCCACGTCTGAAATTCTACGCCGGGGTCTTCTTCTAGAGCCTTTCCAGGACCAGGGTGCGCTTGGACGAGTACTCCTGGTCGGACAGGAGTCCGTCCCGGTGAAGCCTGGTCAGCATGTCCATCTCCTCGAGCACGTCGAGCAGGGGAGCCATGGTGCGGCGAGCGAGGTAGGACTGCGACGCGGTGCCGGCATCCTCGCCGCGGGCGTCGAACTCGCGGATGAAGAAAAGCGCCTTGACGGCCGAAAACGGGATGCCGAGCTTGCGGATCGGGCTGTCGGTCTGCTCGGCGTGGAGGTGGAGGACGACGCCGTAGCGGTGTCGTTCCAAGGTGCCGTCGAGGTGGCCGCGAAGCACCTCCCCGTCGAGGAAGCGGATCGCCACCTTGCGGGTGGGCGTGTCGGCGAGGTCCTTGTCGCGCGGAAGCTCGACCCACTTGACCGCGGTGAGCGGGATCCAGGCGGTCTCGTTGTTCTCTAGGCCGCCGGCGTCGTCGACGTCGACCAGGAAGTCGGGCTCGTCGAAATCGAGGTCGCGCGCCAACCCTTCGAGCGTCTCGTCGTCGAAGAAGCGCACGACTACCTTGGCCATTTCACACCTACTCTACTAACCCTCATTTCTCGACTCTCCTGCGAGGTTCCGGCGGATCCGGTGGCCTGACCTTGACCTCGCCCGGGCCCTTGATCCGCCGCCGCCCGATCTTGCGGGCGCATTTGACACAAATCGCGATGTGGTTCCGGACGGCCTCGGCCTGCGGCCGCCTGAGCTTGCCCGCGAGGTATGGCGCCAGCAGAGGGACCGCCTCCTCATGCGTGATCTCGCCCTCGGACTCCGCGGCGAGGAACTCCTCCTTGAAGCGCAGCCGGGCCCGGTAGAGCAGGGTCTCGACGGCGCTCTCGGACATTTTGAGCGTCTGGGCGATGTGCCGGTAGCTCATGTCCTGGAGCTCGCGAAGGGTGAGCACGAGCCGGTACTTCTCGGGCAGCCGCTGCGCCACCTGCCAGACCTGGCGGCGCATCTCGTTGGACTCCTGCACCTGCACCGGGTCAAATCCTCGCGAAGTGGATGGAAGGCTCGCCATCAGCTCGGTCTCGTCCTCGTCGGTGCCGCCGTCGGCGCGCAGGTCGCGCTGGCGTCGCCGCAGCTCGTCGAAGCAGAGGTTGCGAGCCACCGTGTGCACCCAGCCGCCGAAGTTGAACGAGTCGTCGACCCGGTCCATCATCTTCAGCGCCTTCATGAAGGTCTCCTGTGCGATGTCCTCGGCCAGCAGCGCGTCGCCCAGCTTGCGCCGGACCAGCCTGAAGATCGACGCGACATAGCGTCGGTGCAGCTCCTCGAAGGCGTGCGTGTCGCCGTTGCGGTACGCCCTGACCAGCTCGACGTCCGTCGGGTCGAGTCCGGCCTTGACCTCCGGCTCCGTACCTTCTACGTCCATGGGTGCGAGCGGCAGGCTACTACGGCAGCACGGGTCAGCATGCGATCTGCATCGAACGGGGCGTCGTTTTGATCTTGACCTTCCTCCCTCAGCGTCACGATGGAGGTGACGCCCAACTTGTTCAACGCCTCCCAGCCCTGGCCCTTGCTGCCCGCCAGGAGCAGCACCGGGACGCCTGCCGCCTGCGCCCTCCTGGCCACCTCGCCGGGCGCCTTGCCGTAGGCGGTCTGCTCGTCCGCGCGACCCTCGCCGGTGATCACCAGCGAGGCGCCCTTCAGCTTCTCGTCGAAGCCGGCCGCCTCGACCACCAGGGGCGCCCCTGGCACCAGCTCCGCGCCAAGGAACGCGATGAGGCCCGCCCCGGCCCCTCCCGCCGCCCCGGCGCCGGGCACGTCCGACACCTTTTGGCCCAGGTCTCGCCCGATCACCTCGGAGAGCTGGGCGAGCGCCTCGTCGAGCTCGCGGACCATGTCGGGGCTGGCGCCCTTCTGAGGCCCGTACACGGCGCTCGCGCCCAGCGGCCCGGTGAGCGGGTTGGTCACGTCGCACGCCACCCTGATGCCTACCGACCCCCAGGCTCGGTCGAAGCCCGAAGCATCGATGGTCCAAAGCCGCGCCAGGGCGGCCCCGCCACGCTCGAGGTCGTGACCGCCCGCATCGAGCAGTCGGTATCCCAGCGCCTGGGCCATGCCCGCTCCGCCGTCGTTGGTGGCCGAGCCGCCGATGCCCGCGATCACCGCGACGACACCGGCCTCCCTGGCGGCACGGAGCAGCTGGCCGAAGCCGAACGTGGTCGCGCGCATCGGGTCGCGCCGCGCGGGGGGGATGAGCGCCAGCCCGCTCGCTGAGGCCAGCTCGACGACCGCCGTCCGCCCTGAGTCGACGAGGCCAAACCTCGCGTCGACGGGATCGCCCAGCGGACCGTCGACTCGCACGGCCCGGAGCTCGCCGTGCAGCGCCGTGACCAGCGCCTCGGCCGTGCCGTCCCCGCCGTCCGCCACGGGAACCTCGACGATCTCAGCCTCCGGAAAGACCTCGCGTACGCCCTGCGAGATGGCGGCGGCGGCCTGCGGCGCCGTCAGGGTGCCTTTGAAGGCATTGGGCGCGACAACTATCTTCACCGCCCGCAATCATGCCGAGGTTGCCGGTAGGCCGGATTCATTCCGGCCGTCCCCATGCGTGCACCTTCCAAGCGCCTCCCAGCGTGGCTGTCAGGAGGAGGGGTCCTGTGGGGGAGCAATCAGTAAGGCCCACCCGTCACGCGCCTGGCGCGCGACATCAGTCCTTCCGCGCTAATAGACGGGGACGCTCCAGTCCTTGTACTTCTGCACGTCGCCACGCACAGCCCCGAAGTAGATGTTCTGGAGTTCCTGGGTGAACTCACCCACCTTGCCGTCGCCGATCAGACGCCGGTCAACCTCGATCACGGGCGAGACCTGCGCGCCGGTGCCGCACAGGAACAGTTCCTCGCACGTGTAGAGCTCGGTCCGGTCGATGCTCCTTTCGATCATCGGGAGGCCCAGCTCGTCCTTGATGATCTTCATCATCAGGTTGCGCGTCACGCCTTCGAGGATGTCGTCCGTCACCGGTGGGGTGACGAACCCGCCGTCCTTGTACATGAATATGTTTTCGGCCGAGCCTTCCGAGACGGAACCGTCGACGGTCAGGACGATGGCCTCATCGAATCCGTTTTCGACAGCCTCGGACTTGGCCAGCGCCGACTGAGCGTAAGACCCCGTGATCTTGGCCCGTGCCGGGAGCGCCTGGTCGGGGACGCGGCGCCAGGAGCTGACCATGCAACGGATGCCCGCTTCGACCTCGACATAGTTTCCGAACGGGATCGCATAGATGAAAAAGCTGTGCTCCAGGTTGTGCAGGCGCACACCGATTTCCTCGCTCGAGGTGTACAGCAGCGGCCTCACGTACACGTCCGACTTGAACTGGTTTCGCCGCAGCAGCTCGATCGTGAAGTTGACGAGCTCCTCGGTCGAGTACGGAAGCTTCATGCGCATCACGTTGGCCGACCGCTTCATCCGCTCGTAGTGAGCGACCGGCTCGAGGAGGAAGAGCTGCTCTTGCTTGGGGTTCCAGTAAGCACGAATGCCCTCGAACACACCCGTTCCGTAATGGAGGGCGTGCGTCATGAGGCCCAGCCTCGCGTCGTTGTAGCGGGCGAACTCTCCCTCGTAGAAGACCCACGTGTTGGGATGCACAGCAGGTTTTTTGTCGGCGATCTTCGGCTTCGTTTCCACACCCATCTCGATCTAAGTCTATGCGCTTGCAGGGCGCCCGACCTCATCGCGATCGGCCCTTGACCGTGCGGCTGTCGGGCCTGTCGCCTGCGGCGAGGGCTCTGCTTCTGTTATGAATCCGGACGTGAGCGTTTACGGGATCATCGCCGACCTGCGGCGAGAGCACCCTACCCCCGCCGCCATGCAGACCCTGGACATGGTGATGGCCGAGCTCGGCCGCGCCCGAGACAACCTCAAAGAGGCGGCTGGAAAGCTCGAAGCGCAGACCCTGCCCCCTGGCGGCAAGGCGGTGCTCGAAGAGCTTGTTTTGCGCGCTCGCAAAGACGGCGTGTACGACGTCGACTACGGGCCGGACCCGTATGACCGGGCAGCGGTCGAGCCCCTGGACGAGGGCACGGCGGGGATCGGCGCCCTCCTGGCGGTGTCGTCGGTGGTCGGCATCGCCCTGGCCATCGCAGCCGTGGTCGTAGGGCTGAACGCGATCCTCAACCAGGCCAGTGGCTGAGTCCTCCTTCGACGTCGTCTCGGAGTTCGACGCCGCCGAGCTGACGAACTCGCTGGACCAGGCCAGGCGCGAGGTCGCGACGCGCTTCGACTTCAAGGACACGCAGACCGCTTACGACCACCGCGGCGATGTGATCGTGATCGAATCGGCCAGCGAAGAGCGCGCCCGCGCCGCTCTCCAGGTTTTGCGCGAGAAGGCGGCGCGCCGCCAGCTGTCGCCCAAGCTGTTCCAGGCCGGCGACCCGAAGACCATCGGCAAGGGCCGAGGGCAGATCGAGGTCCAGTTGAACGCCGGGATCACGGACGACATCGCTCGCGATCTTCGCAAGCGCATTCAGAGCGTCAGCCCCAAGGTCCAGGTCCGAATCCAGGGCGACCAGCTTCGCGTCGTGGGCAAGGACAAGGACACGCTTCAGCTCGTGATCAAAACGCTCCGCGAAGCCGATGACATCCCGGTGCCTCTGCAGTTCACCAACTATCGCTAGAACGAACTTGGGCGCGCCGTGAGCAGCGCTGAGATAGTCCCGGCCATCGACATCCTCCAGGGCAAGTGCGTCCGCCTGCTGCGCGGGGACTACGAGAAGGTTACGGTCTACGCCGAGGATCCCCTCGAGGTGGCGGAAATCTTCGAAGGCGCCGGCGCTCAGCGCGCGCACGTCGTGGATCTCGATGCGGCGAGGGGTTCGGGCGACAACACGAGCGTGATCGCGACGATGCTGAGGCGGTCCACGCTCAAGCTCCAGGTCGCGGGCGGTGTGCGCAGCGCGGAACGCGTCAGCGCACTGGTCCAGGCGGGGGCCCACGGCGTGGTGATGGGCACGGCGGCGGTGCGCGACCCCCGCCTCCTGGAACGATGCGCTCGCGAGCACCCCGGCGTCGTCATCGCGGCGCTCGACGTTATCTACAACCAGCCCGCGGTGAGCGGATGGACCGAGACCGAGCCGGTGATGATCGGCTCTCTGGTCGGACAGTGGGACCGCCTGCCGCTCGGCTCCGTCGTCCTCACCTGCATCGACCGCGACGGCACGATGGCCGGCCCGGACCTCGACACCCTGGCCAAAGTCCGCAGGATGACAAGCCTGGAGCTGCAGTATTCGGGCGGTGTTTCCTCGCTCGAGGACATTGTCAGGATCACGGCCGCGGGAGCGCAAGCAGTGATCCTCGGCAAGGCGCTTTACGAGAACCGGTTCACGCTAGAGCAGGCGCTCGCGCTGTGAGGCTGGCCGCCCTGGTCGCGGCGGCGTTGTTGTTGCTGTTCGCCTGCGGCGGACGCGACGTGCCGGACGACCAGGGCCTCCACAGCGCCATCGCCAGTGATGCGAGCGGCACCGAGGTGACCTTCGACGCCACCGTCATCAGCGACCCGGTGGAGTCGGGAGGCCACGAGCGCTTCGAGGTCAAAGCCCCGACGGGCGAAACCCTGGAGATCGACTACAACACGACACTGGCCCAGTCCGTGCCGTTGCGCTCCGGCGACCAGGTGATCATCCACGGCCAGCTCTACATCGACCCCGGGCCGCACGTCGGCGTGCACTGCACCCACGCCGCAACCTCGAGCGGCTGCCCCGTGCCGGGCTGGATCGAGTTCGCGAACAACTACTACGAGTAGATTGACGGGATAGGGATGCCGATCTTCCAATTTCTTCGCAACCTGACTGCGGGCAACCACGGGCCGCTCGAGCGGATTCGCATGGTGACTGGCAACCTGGCTCGGCGCAATCCCGCCAACAAGACCGGATGCTGCGGCCACTACGGGGATCCCGGTTGTTGAATGACGAAAGCCGAGGCCCGTGCGGCCGGCCTGATCTGAGCGGAAACCCCTAGGACTTTCCTCTCGTCTTGCGGGCGACCTTCCAGGTCGTCGCCTGGGCGACCGGCCGGACCACGATCTCGTCGATGTCCACGTGCGCAGGACGGGTGACGGCGAACATCACGCACTCCGCAACGTCCTCGGCAGTGAGCGGCTTCAGCCCTTCGTACACGGACTTCGCCGCTTTGCGGTCCCCATGGAACCGGACCAGGCTGAACTCCGTCTCCACCAGGCCTGGCGCCACCTCAGTGACCCGGATCGGCTCCCCGTTGAGCTCCAGGCGAAGCGTCCGCGACATCGCGCGCACAGCATGCTTGACCGCCGTGTAGCCTCCGCCGCCGACGTATGTCTCGAAGCCGGCGATCGAGCCGATGTTGACGATGTGGCCGTGGCGCGACTTGCGGAGCAACGGCAAGCACGCGCGCGTCATGAACATCAGGCCCAGCACGTTGACCTTCCACATGCCGATCCACTCTTCGTCGACGGCCTGGGCGATGGGATTCAGGCCCAGGGCTCCACCGGCGTTGTTGACGAGCACGTCGATCCGACCGAATCGCTTCGCCACTGCGCTGACGAAGGTGGCCACGCTCTGCGGTTCAGTGACGTCCAGCGCCAGCGCGACGCCCTCCTCTCCGGCGACCCTTTGTAGCCGATCCAGGCGGCGGGCTCCGACGACGATCCGGTATCCGTGGCGCCCCAGGGCGACCGCCGTGGCGGCGCCGATCCCTGACGATGCGCCCGTGATGACGGCCACCGGCGCGCCCTTGTTCGTGGCCAAGCTGCCAATCCCCCTTAATGACGATTTCGACGCCGTCAAAGCGTACCCTAGGAAAAAGTGCTCGAAGCCCTGGTCGCTGTAATGGTCGGCCTGCTCGTATTGGCCGGCATCCTGGTGATGATCGGCCCCAATCTGCGAGTCGTGATGCGCAGGGTTCGATCGGTGGCCCTCCCGACCAAGGTGCCGTCGGTGTTCCAGTCCCAGCGCCGCGAGATCCTGCCACCGGGCCTCAACCCCAAAACCCAGCGCGTGCTTGTCGCTGTCGCGCGACTTGCCGGTTGGATGCGAACCCACGGACATGAGGACCTTTCCCGCGAGCTGCGGAATGCCGCCGCGCGGATGGCGGGCAACGAGCCGGCCGGTCTCTACGCCCTGCAGACAACGCTGCGAAAGCTACGCGTGGTCAACATCGAAGAGCTCAATGAGCAGGAACATTTGAAGGCGCTGGCCAACGAGCTCCGTGTCGCGGTGCAGGACCGCTTCGAGCAGCTCGAGCTGCTGCCGTTCAAGCGGCCCTAGGTTCTCAGAGGACCTCGCGAGAGAGCGTTTCAGGACTCATCTCGATAGGTAGCTCGAGCTCGGAACGGCTCGCCAGGCAGAACTCCGGTGGAGGGCCGAGCACCATCATCCGGCGCCACAGTGTCACATCCGGCCTTGCGGTCAGGCTGTTGAGGCGCTCGTACAGCTCTCGGTAAGTCATCCCCCGGGGTTTCGAAAACCTCGTCTCGAACCCGGATTCGCTGCGCGGCTCGCCCGAGACCAGAGTCAGCAGCTTGCCAGCCCCTTCGGACGATATGTGCGCCACCATGTCGTGGCTCGCGCGAGCTCGATTTCCGACCGACGCCTCGTTCAGCCGGTCGAGTGCCGCCGAGTCGTCGACCAGGTACCAGTCCGCGTAGCCTCCTCCGATTCGATAAGAGCACGAGCCGCCAAATCCCTGTGGGCGCGCCGCGGCCAGCGACGCATGGAAAGCGCGCAGGGCAGCTTCGTACGGCATCGCTCCGGCCGGTGGCGCCGGGCGATGAAAGAAGACGTACGCGAGCACTTCAGCGCGTCGCCTTCGGTCCCTTGCCCGACTCCACGTACTTCTTCAGCGCGTCCATGTTCTGCCGGATGCCCTCGGCGTACTGGCGGGCGAGCACGCCTCCCGCGAACCGGAGCAGGCCGCCCAGCTCGTAGTCCATCTCGTAAACGAGCCTGGTGGTTCCGTCCTTGTGCTCGGTGTACGTGTACGACCAGATGCCCTTGAGCGGGCCCTTCACAAACTTGCCGTTGCAGTGCTTCGGCTTGACGTATGAGGTCTGCTCGACCTCCAGCTCCGCCTTGTAACCGGCCGGCAGGTTGAGGTGGTAGCGATAACGGGTGCCCTTGCCGGGGGGACCGGCGTCCAGCTGCTCCACCTTGGCGAGGTTTGACGACCACCTCGGCGCGTTCTCGGCGTCCTCCTGCACCACCGCCCAAACGCGCGCCGCGGGAGCCTCGATCTCGACCGCTTCGCGGACCTTGCTCACCCTGCGATGATCCCACTAGTGGCAGTCGTGCAACAACCTGCACCGGCTCGCGTTTTGGGAGCTCTGCGCCACAGGAACTACCGGCTCTTCCTGACCGGCCAGATCATCTCGACGGTCGGCACGTGGATGCAGAGCGTGGCGATGCCATGGCTCGCGCTGCAGCTCACGCACAACGGCCTTCTCGTCGGCCTCGTACTCGCGGCACAGTTCATGCCCGTGCTCATCGGCAGCCCGCTGGGCGGAGTGGTGGCGGACCGTTATCGCAAGCGCAACGTGCTGCTGGTGACGCAGTCGCTGTTCATGGTGCCTTCCTTCGTCCTGTTCGCGCTCAGCGCGAGCGGGCACACGCAGTACTGGATGATCGTGGTCGCGGCGTTCGCGACAGGGACCATCAACCTTTTCGATGTCCCTTCACGCCAGGCGTTCCTCATCGAGATGGTCGGCAAGCAGGACCTGATGAACGCCATCGCGCTCAACTCGTCAGTGTTCAACGGCGCGGCAGTGGTCGGGCCTGCGGTGGCCGGCGTGCTGATCGCCGCCGTCGGCCTACCGATCTGCTTCCTGGCCAACTCGCTCAGCTACCTCGCGGCCATCGCGGCGCTGCTGTTGATGCGCAATCTCCCGGTGGTCGTGCAGGACCACCACGGCGAGGCCTGGCTGGCTCGGCTGGTGCAGGGCGCCAGGTACGCGCGCAGCGAGCCGGTTGTCGGGATGCTCCTGGTCGCGGTCGCGGTGTTCTCGCTTTTCGCCATGAATCGCCTGACCCTCATCCCGCTGTTCGCCGACCAGGTGCTGCACGTCGGCGCGCAGGGCTTCGGCTTTCTCATCGGGTCGATGGGCCTCGGCGCCCTGGTGGGAGCGCTCACCCTGGCGTTCGTCCCCGGCCTGGGCTCAGATCCGCCCCGCCAGTTCTGGATGGCGATGATCTGGGTTGCGGCGCTGCTCGTCTTCGCCTTCTCCCGAGTCTTCACCATGTCGCTCCTGACCCTCTTCGTCGCGGGCTACTGCCAGATCTCGTTCGTCGCGACGGCCAACAATCGCATCCAGACCATCACGCCCGACCACCTCCGCGGCCGCGTGATGGCGATCTACGCGCAGGCGCTGATCGGCGTCGGCCCCATCGGGAGCACCCAGGCGGGCGGCCTGGCCACGCTGTTCGGCGCGCCATGGGCGATGGCCCTCGGCGCCGTGATCGCCGGCGCGGTGATCGTCGGTATCAGGGTGTCGAGGCCGGAGGTCTTCTCCTACGCGAGCCCTGCCTCCACCACGGCCATCGCGAGTCCCGGCACCGGCCCGCGCAGCGCCCGCACCTGACGCTGGGGCGCAACCTCGCTTGCCCTGCTCTGTCCTCAGTCGCGAGGCAGGTATCGCGGCAGGTCTGCCAGCGACTCGAAACCTCGGGCCGCGAGGAACGCGCCAATGCCGTCGTGGACCTCGGCGATCGCTCGCGGATCGACGAAGGTCGCGGTGCCGACCTGTACGGCCGTGCAGCCCGCGACCAGGAACTCCAACGCGTCTTCGGGCCGCGCAATGCCGCCGATGCCGATCACGGGGATCCGCACCGCCCGCGCCGCCTGGTGCGCCAGGTGCACCGCGAGAGGGCGAATCGCCGGGCCTGAGAGGCCACCGGTGCGGAAGCTCAGCCGCGGTCGGTAGGCGTTCAGGTCAATCGACATGCCGACGAACGTGTTGATGGCGCAGAGCGCGTCGGCGCCGGCGGCCTCCACCGCTCGGGCGATGACGCCGATGTCGCTGACCATCGGCGTGAGCTTCACCCAGACCGGCAGGCTCGTGCGCTTGCGCACTGCTTCCGTCACCGCCGCCGCGGCGCGAGGGTCGTTGCCGAAATAGAGCCCTCCCTGCTCGACGTTGGGGCACGAGATGTTGATCTCGAACCCGGCGACACCTGGCACGCCGTCGAGCCGAGCGGCGAGCTCGCCGTACTCGGACGCCGACTCTCCATTGATGTTGACCAGCACGGGAAAATCCCATTCCGCCCATCGCGGCGCGTAGTCGCGGATCAGCGCCTCGACGCCGGGTCCCTGCAGGCCGATGGCGTTGAGCATGCCGCTGGGCGTCTCGGCAATGCGCGGCGGAGGAGTGCCGGCGCGCGGCCGCAGGAAGATGCCCTTCGAGACCATGGCCCCCAGTGCGCGGCGGTCAAGCAGCGGCACCTCGGTGCCGTATCCGAAAGTTCCCGAAGCGGCCATGACCGGTCCGCGCAGCGCCAGGCCCCCGATGGCAACCGACAGGTCGGGAGTCATGACGTGATGGCGTACGCGAGGTGGGACGGGAGCGTGCCCCAGTCGACGTCCGAGCCGCGGTACACGGGGCCGTCCGTGCACGCGCGGTCGTATCCGCCCTTCTTCAAGGGCACGGCGCAGCCCAGGCACACACCGGTCCCGCAGCCCATGTAGGTCTCGACTGCGACCATGGCATCAGGCCAGCGATCCGCGGCCGCGGCCAGCATGCGGTTGGGCCCGCAGGCCAGCACGACGTCTGCGTCGGGAGCAGCGGCCACCGCGGTGCCCTTGGCCCCGCGCGAGCCGTCGTCCGTGGCCCAGACGACCTCGTCGCCCTCCCACTCCGAGCAGAGCTCGGCCTCGGAGCGCGCGCCGTGCACCCAGGTGACGCGAATACCGAGGGCGGCGGCCTCCCTGGCCGCGAGAGGCATCGGGGCCACGCCCAGCCCACCGCTCACCAGGCAGATGGTGCGCGGACCCTGCTTGAGCTCGAAACCCCGACCCAGCGGACCGAGGCAGCTCACCACGTGGCCCGGTTGCATCGCGAGCAGCTGAGCGGTGCCCGCGCCGACCTCCTTCAACACGACCTCGATCCGGTCCCCGTCCACGCGGTAGACGGAGAAGGGCCTGCGAAGCAGAGGTCCGCGCGACCATCCCAGGTTGACGAACTGGCCTGCGTGGACGGACGAGGCGATCTCGGGGGCCTCCATCGCGATCACGAACATGCCCCGCGCCACCTGGCGCTTGCCGGTGATCGGCGAATCGATGAGGAACACGTCGGCTAGTGGTCCTCCTTACCCGCCGGCGTCGCCGGCGACCTTTGCGCACGAGCAGAGGTGAGGCCGTTCCTCCATTCCTCGATGGTCCTGACCTCGATGCCGTGCGGGGCGGCGACGGCCGACTCCAGCAGGGCCGCCGCGGTGTCCAGGGAGGTGAGGCACGGGATCCGGCGCTCGACCGCCGCGCGGCGGATCTCGAACCCGTCCTTGAAGACGGGCGCTCCAGATTCTCCGGGGTCGGTGTAGATGTTGGACATGGTGTTGATGACCAGGTCGACCTCGCCATGCGTGATGACGTCGAGCACCGTGGGGCCTTCCTCGCCGATCTTCGCGACCACGCGAGGAGAGAAGCCCGCTTGCCGCAGAGCCTTCGCGGTGCCTTCGGTCGCGACCAGCCGGTAGCCCATCTCGACCAGCCGCGAGACGATGGGCAGGATCTCGGGCTTGTCAACGTCGGCGATGGTCAGCAGCGCCGCGCCGCCTCGCTTGACCTGCATGCCGGAGGCCGCGAACGCTTTGCTCAACGCTTCGTTCAGCGTGCGCGCGATGCCGATCGCCTCGCCGGTGGATTTCATCTCTGGGCCCAGGTACGAGTCCACCGCCGGAAGCTTGTTCATGGAGAAGACAGGCGCCTTGACCGCGACCAGGTCCATGGCGGGGATGAGTCCCGTCGACCAGCCCATGTCGGAGAGCTTCTCGCCCAGCATCACCCGCGTCGCCAGCTTGACCATCGGCGTGCCGGTGACCTTCGAAAGGAAGGGCACCGTGCGCGACGCCCGAGGATTGACCTCCAGCACGTAGACGTGGCCGCGGTGCACGACGTACTGGACGTTGACCAGCCCGCGCAGTCGCAGGTGCCGCGCGATCCTGACCGTGTAGTCGATGACGTGGTCGAGCTCGGACTGCTCGAGGCCCTGCGCCGGATAGACGGCGTACGAGTCACCCGAATGGACACCGGCACGCTCGACGTGCTGCATCACGCCCGGGATGACCACCGTCTCGCCGTCGGAGATCGCGTCGACCTCGACCTCGGTGCCCTGCAGGTACTTGTCCACGAGCACGGTGCCGCGGGGCATCGCGCCGATCGCCCAGACCATGTACCGGCGGAGCTCATCGCGGTTGTGCACGATCTCCATCGCACGGCCGCCAAGCACGTAGGAGGGCCGCACCAGCACCGGGTAGCCGGCCCGCTCGGCGATCGCCACGGCCTCTTCGACGGTGGTCGTGGTACCCCCCGTCGGCTGAGGGACGCCGATCGCGTCTAACGCTTTGGCAAACGCGCGGCGGTCTTCCGCGAGGTCGATGGCCTCGACGCTCGAGCCCATGATCGCCACGCCGCGGTCGTGCAGTGGCTCCGCCAGGTTGATGGCGGTCTGGCCGCCGAACTGCACCAGGGCCCCCGCAACGTTCTCCGTCCGCGCGACGTTGAGCGCGCCGTCGAGGTCGAGCGGGTCGAAGTAGAGACGATCGGACGTGTCGAAGTCGGTCGACACGGTTTCCGGGTTGGAGTTCACGAGCACGGCACGTACTCCCGCCTCGCGCAGCGACCACGCCGCGTGCACGGAGCAGTAGTCGAACTCGATGCCCTGCCCGATGCGGATCGGGCCCGACCCGATGACGAGCACCGTTTGCCGGTCGACCCGCGAGCTCTCCGTCTCGTCCTCCCAGCACGAGTAGTAGTACGGCGTCGCGGCCTCGAACTCGGCCGCGCACGTGTCGACCAGCTTGTAGGTCGGGCTCGCGGGCTCGACCGACTCGCCGCGCAGCGCCGCGATCATCGTGTCGGAGAAACCGGCGCGGCGGAGCTCCCGGACGCCGCCCGTGGACTCGAGGCGAGTGATGTGGGCCATGCGGTCGAGGAACCAGCGGTCGATGCCGCTCCGCTCCGCGAGCGACTCCGGAGTAGCGCCCTCACGCAGCGCGTTCATCAGCGCAAACAGCCTGCGGTCGTTGGGCTGGTCGATGGTTTCGCCGCCCAGCTCCAGCGCCGACGGGGGCTTCTGCTCCAGCGAGCGCATCGCCTTGGTCAGGGCCGCCTCGAAGGTGCGCTCGATCGCCATCACCTCGCCGGTCGACGCCATCTGCGTGCCCAGCCGGCGGTCACCGGCGGGAAACTTGTCGAAAGGCCACCGCGGGATCTTGACGACGCAGTAGTCCAGCGCGGGCTCGAAGGCCGCGAACGTGCGGCCGGTCACCTCGTTGCGGATCTCCTCCAGGCGCCTCCCGATCGCCACTTTGGCCGCCACCCTCGCGATGGGATAGCCGGTCGCCTTCGAGGCAAGGGCGGACGAACGGCTGACCCGCGGGTTCACTTCGATCACGTGGTAGCTCGAGCTCTTCGGGTCGAGCGCGAACTGCACGTTGCAGCCGCCCTCGATGCCCAGGGCGCGGATGATGCGAATCGCCGACGAGCGCAGCATCTGGTGGTCGCGGTCGGATAGCGTCTGGGCCGGCGCGACGACGATCGAGTCGCCGGTGTGAACGCCCATGGGATCGAGGTTCTCCATGTTGCAGACCGTGATGCACGTGTCCGCGGCGTCTCGCATCACCTCGTACTCGAGCTCCTTCCATCCCCACAGCGAGCGTTCCACGAGCACCTGGTGGATCGGGGAGGCGTCAAGCCCGCGGTTCGCGATCCGCTCGAGGTCCGAGGACGTCGTAACGAAGCCGCCGCCCGTGCCGCCGAGCGTGTAGGCGGGCCGGATCACCAGCGGCAGGCCCACCTCGTTGGCGAACTCGCGCACCTGGTCGATCGACTCGCACACGCGTGAGTCGGGTACCGGCTCGCCGATCTCGCGGAGCATCTCCTTGAACGCCTGGCGATCCTCGGCCTTCTTGATGGTCTCGATGCCGGCACCCAGCAGCCGCACACCGTGCCGCTCCAGGACGCCCGCCTTGGCGAGGTCGGTGGCCAGGTTCAAGCCGGTCTGGCCTCCCAGCGTCGGCAGCAGGGCGTCCGGCTTCTCGCGCTCGATCACGCGCTCCACGGCCTCGACCGTCAGCGGCTCGAGATACACGCGGTCCGCCACCTCTTCGTCGGTCATGATCGTGGCCGGGTTGGAGTTGACCAGGACCGTCTCGATGCCTTCCTCGCGCAGCGCCTTGCAGGCCTGCGTGCCCGCATAGTCGAACTCCGCGGCCTGCCCGATCACGATCGGGCCGGAGCCGAGGATGAGCACCTTGCGCGGCCGCGGCGCCTCGCTCATGCCGCTGACCGCCTTGATCATCGGGACCCCACTGCGGACCATCTCGACGAACCGGTCGTAAAGGTGCTGGTTGTCCTGGGGGCCGGGGCATCCCTCGGGGTGGTACTGGACGCTGAATACCGGCAGCGTTCGATGTCCGAGCCCTTCCACCGAGCCGTCGTTCAGGTTGCGCTGCGAGACGAAGAAGTCGCCGGAGGGGATCGACGAGGCGTCGACCTGGAACTCATGGTTCTGGCTCGTGATGTGGACGCGCCCCGTCTCCAGGTCCTTGACCGGGTGGTTGGCGCCATGGTGGCCGAACGGCAGCCGTGAGGTGGTGGCGCCGGCGGCGCGGCCGATGACCTGGTGCCCCAGGCAGATCCCGAACATGGGGATGCGGTCGAGCGCCTGGCGCGCGAGGGCCACCGGCCCCTCCAGGACCGCCGGGTCACCCGGTCCGTTCGAGAGGACGAGGCCGTCCGCGCTCGTCGCCTCGACGTCGGACCAGGTCGCCGTGTGCGGCAGCACGACCACCGTGCATCCTCGCTCGCGGAGCGAGCGCAGGATGTTGGTCTTCACGCCGTAGTCGACCACGGCGACCGTGAGCCCCGAACCGTCGGAGCAGCCGCGAGGGCGCAGCTCCGGGGGAAGCGCGTCATGCCATTCCTCCTGCCTGGCGCGCGAGGTCTCCGCCACGAGGTCCTGCTCCGACAGCGGCGCCACGCGGCGCGCCGCCGCGGCCAGCTCGGCAAGGCGTCCGGGGCTCGGGGCCTCGAGCTCGTGGACCAGGACCGCACGCATGGCGCCGTGCGTGCGCAGGTGGCGCGTGAGCGCCCGTGTGTCGATGTCGCTGATCCCCGGCACGTTCCACCGGCGCAGGTACTCGTCCAGCGAGGCCTCGCTCGAGTGGTGGCTCGGCTCGGGGCACGCCCAACGAACAACAAACGCACGGGCCCACGGCCGCGACGACTCCGCATCCGCCTCGCGGACGCCGTAGTTGCCCTGCAGCGGGTACGTCATGCAAACCATCTGGCCTGCGTATGAAGGGTCGGTGAGGATCTCCTGGTAGCCGGTCATCGCGGTGTTGAAGACGACCTCACCCTCCCCCACCACGTCCGCGCCGAGCGCGGCTCCCACGAAGGCGCGGCCATCCTCCAGCACCAGCGCTGCGAAAGCTCTCTCAGCCGGCAACGATCACCGCCTGGTCGAGCCCGTCCTCTTCCTCGACGAGGACCTCGACCCGCTCCGTGTCGGATGTGGGCACGTTCTTGCCGACGTAGTCGGGCCTGATAGGTAGCTCGCGATGTCCGCGGTCGACCAGGACCGCGAGCTGGATCGCTCGAGGCCGGCCGAAGTCCATCACCGCGTCCATAGCGGCGCGCGCGGTGCGCCCGTGGTGGATGACGTCGTCCACGAGCACGACGATCCTGCCGTCGACTGCGGGCATGTCCGAGGTGGCGCGATGAGACGGCTGTCTCAGGTGCCGGTCGTCGCGATGCTCGGCGACGTCGAGCCGTCCCACCGGGACGACGGTGTTCTCCATTTCGGTCAGGATCGCGGCCAGGCGACGAGCGAGGACGTCGCCCTTGCTGACCACTCCGACCAGCACCACCTCGCCGGTGCCGCGGTTGCGCTCGACGATCTCGTGAGCGATGCGCGAGAGCGACCGGCGGATCTGGTCGGCGTCCATCACCGTGGCTTTGAGACGGCGCTGGGTGACGCTCATGCCAACAACTTGTCCAGCAGCGCCATGCGGACGTGCAGCCCGTTGCGCGCCTGCCGGAAGTACGCGGCACGTGGGTCGTCGTCGACCTCGGGGTCGATCTCGTCCACCCGGGGCAACGGGTGCATGACGATCGCGTACTTGCGCATCAGCCCAAGGGCGCGCTTGTCGATGCGGTACACGCCCCTGACCGCGTTGTAAGCCTCGACGGATTCGAACCGCTCTTTCTGGATCCTGGTTTGATAGACCACGTCGACCTCGGGCAGGACGCCTTCGAGATCCTCGGTCTCGATCCACGGAATGTGGTGCTCGTCCAGGTGCGCTTTGAGGTCGTCGCGCATCCTGACCGCCGGCGGTGCGACAAACCAGACCTGGATGTCCTTGAACTTGCTCAGGAGGTAGGTCAGGGAGCGGACGGTGCGGCCGTTGGCCAGGTCACCGACCATCGCGACCTTGATCCCGTCGATTCGGTTGAGCTCGTCCCGGATGGTGTACAGGTCGAGCAGAGCCTGCGTGGGGTGCTGGCCAGGGCCGTCGCCGGCATTGATGATCGGCACCGTGCTGACGGCTGCCGCGCGCCTGGCGGCGCCCTCCTCGTTGTGGCGCATCACGATGACATCGGCGTAGCCGCTGACGATGCGGATCGTGTCCTCCAGCGTCTCGCCCTTGGCCGCCGACGAGAACTCGCGCGCGTTGTCGGTGCCCATGGTCAGCCCGCCGAGCCTCAGCATCGCGGCCTCGAACGACAGACGCGTCCTCGTCGAGGATTCGTAGAAGAGTGCGGCCATCACCTGCCCGTTGAGACGGCCCATGAACCGGTGGGGCTCGCGCTTCATCTCCTCGGCTCGGGAAAAGAGCTCCTCGAGGAGCGATCGGGAGAACTGCTGGCTCTCGATCACGTGCCGCATACGGCTTCCGACGGCCATCAACACACCTCCTTCCCGGTCTCTCTGAACCGGACTTAAAGGACTCGGACCCTGAAAGTGCGCCCGGCGCGCGCCCGGCGCTTAACCGGACTTAAAGGACTCCGCGCGAAAGATTAGCACCTATCGGAGAGCACCTCGAACACCGCGTCGCGAGCCGCCATTCGCTACCTTAGCGATAGATGAACAAGCGACCCGGCCAGCTCAACGTCGTCACCGAGGTGGGCTACTGCCCGTTTTGCGAACGCCCCAGGAACCTGCGCCGTGAAGAGCGCCACCTGGGCGCGCTCGTCCGCATGATGCTGACCTGCGAGACCTGTCATCGCACGCTCGAGAGCACGATGGGGGTCGCCGGCGCCGAAAAGCCGGTCGAGAAAGCACCGGGAAGGACGGCAGCGGCCAAGAAGACGCCCGCACGCAGCACGGCACCGACTCCTGAAAAGCGCGCGCCTGCAAAGAAGGCCGCAACCGGGAGCCCCGCGGCAGCGAAACCCAGGGCCAAGGCATCAACCGCGACCAAAGCCGGGGCGACCACGACCGCGAAGCGACCGGCCAAGGGAAAGTGACGCTGATCGCCGGCAGCGCAGCCACGGATAGCGCTTTTCCGACCGGCCCATAATTTCGATCCATGACTGATGCAGTGATCGTCGCGCTGGGCCGCTCCCCGATAGGAAGAGCGCGCAAGGGTTCGCTCGTCGACGTCAGGCCCGACGACCTGGCCGCCTATGTCGTCACCAAGGTGCTCGAAAAAGTCCCCGAGCTGGAACCTGCGCAGATCGAGGACCTGATCTGCGGATGCGGGCTGCCGGGCGGCGAGCAGGGGCACAACATCGGTCGGGTCATCTCGATCCTGTCGCGCATCGACGTCCCCGGCGTCACAGTCAACCGCTACTGCTCGTCATCTCTGATGACCACGCGGATCGCGGCGCACGCGATCGAGGCCGGGGAGGGCGACGTCTTCCTGTCGGTAGGAGTCGAATGCGTCTCCCGCTACGGCAGCGGCTACCCCGACGCCCCCGACACCTACAACAGCAAGCTCGTGCCCGGAAACGCCGACGAATATCCCGACATCTACATCGCGATGGGGCAGACTGCGGAGAACGTCGCCCGCCGCGAGAAGATCAGCCGCGAGGAGCAGGACCGCTACGCCGTCAAGAGCCAGACGGCCGCGGTGAAGGCGCGAGATGACGGCTTCTTCGACCGCGAGATCATCCCCGTGCCTCTCCCCAACGGCCAGATGTTCACCAAGGACGACGGCCCGCGGCCGGGCACCTCGATGGAAGGCCTCGCGGCCTTGAAGCCGGTCTTTCGCGAGGACGGGACGATCACCGCGGGCAACGCATGCCCCCTCAACGACGGCGCCGCCGCCGTGGTGGTTATGTCATCTCGGAAAGCCAAGGAGCTCGGCCTCAAGCCCATCGCCCGCATCGTGTCGACCGGCCTGTCGTCGCTGGAGCCGGAGTTCATGGGCCTCGGCCCGATCGAGGCGTCGAAGCAGGCACTCAAGCGGGCCAAGATGACCATCGACGACATCGACATCCTCGAGATCAACGAGGCGTTCGCGGCGCAGGTGATCCCGTCGGCGCGGGGCATCGGGGTCGACCCGTTCAGCGACAAGCTGAACCCGCACGGTGGTGCGATTGCGTTGGGCCATCCGTTCGGCATGACCGGCGCGCGCATCCTGTGCACCCTCCTCAACGGCCTGCGGGAGAAGGACAAGACCTTCGGGCTCGAGACGATGTGCGTCGGCGGCGGCCAGGGGATGGCGATGATCGTGGAACGGCTCAACTGACCTCACCTCGTTGAGCGGCGCGGGGCTGTCCCCACAACGCCTGGCGCGCATGCGCAGAGTCCTGGCTCGTTACGTCGAAAGCGGAGAGATGCCAGGTCTTGTCGGCATGGTGGCCCGGCGTGCAGAGGTCCACGTCGAGGCGCTGGGGGCGCTGTCGGTCGGCGGCCATCCGATCGGGCGGGATTCGATCTTCCGCATCGCTTCGATGACCAAGCCGGTCACCGCCGCCGCCGCCATGATCCTGGTCGAGGACGGCCTTTTGCGGCTGGACGAGCCCGTCGACCGGCTCCTGCCAGAGCTGGCGGACCGAAGGGTTCTCAAAGATGTGGCAGGGCCGCTGGATGAAACAGTCGCGGCGAATCGCCCCATCACCCTGCGCGACCTGCTCACGTTCAGGCTCGGCATCGGCTACCTGTTCACCCCCGAGCTCTACCCGATCCACCACGCGATCGCGGAGCAAGGCTGGGCGCCTGGCCCGCCACTGCCTTCGCACCTGCCCTCGCCGGACGAATACATGCGCCGCCTCCGCGCCCTTCCTCTCATGTACCAGCCGGGCGAGCGGTGGCTGTACAACACGGGCGCTGAGATCCTGAGCGTCCTGGTCGCCCGGGCGTCCGGCCGTCCATTTGACGCCTTCCTGAAGGAACGACTCTTCGATCCGCTCGGGATGAAGGACACGGGATTCGTGGTTCCAGCCGCGAGCATCGAGCGACTCACCACGAGCTACATGCGCAACCCGCAGACGGGCATCCTCGACGTCTTCGATGCGGCGCACGCGAGCGACTGGAGCCGTCCGCCGGCGTTTCCGAACGGCGCGGCCGGCCTCGCCTCGACCGTGGACGACTACCACGCGTTCGCCCAGATGCTGATGAGCCAGGGCCGGCACGGCAAGACCCGCCTCCTGTCGAGACCGTCGATCGAGCTGATGACCACGGACCAGCTGACCGCGGCGCAGAAATCGGCCTCCGGGTTCGGCGCGGGCTTCTTCGACGACCATGGTTGGGGCTTCTGCCTGTACATCGTTACCGAGCGAACGGGGCTCGCCTCGGTGGGGAGCTACGGCTGGAACGGCGGCCTGGGCTCGATGTGGGAGTCCGACCCGCGCGAGGAGATGATCACGATCCTGCTGACCTCGAAGCTGTGGGAATCGCCGACCCCGCCGCCGGTGTTCGCCGATTTCTGGAACCAGGCGTACTCCGCGATCGAGTAAGAGGCTAGACCCGAGCCTCCGCCGGCTGCGACAGGCGGTCCAGGACCCGAGCGACCAGGCTGCGAAGCGTCGCGCGCTCCTCCGCCGTGAGCCCGGACAGCATCTCGCCTTCCAGGCTCTCGCGCGCTTTGTCCGCCTTCTCGAGGGCGTGGCGGCCGGCGGCCGTCACCTCGACGATGTGCCTGCGGCGATCCTGGGGGTCTCGCCTGCGGATCGAATGGTGCGCCGCCTCGAGCTCGTTGAGCAGGAGCACCACGCCGTTCGCGTCCATGAAGAGCACGCTCTCCAGCTCCTGCTGGGTCGCGCCCGGGTGGTCCCTGATGTAGCCAAGCGCCATATAAGGCTTCAGCCGCATCCCGAGAAGCTCCTCCGAGGCCCGACGGTTGAGAGCCTTGGACAGCTGGCTGAACATCGATACCAATCCCGGCTCGCTGTGCTTCCCGTCAATCCTCACGTTCATGATCCTACCACTGAACCATAACTATCCCATCTTGGTCGATAATCCATGAAATAGGGATTATCATGATCCTGTTATAGTGATCGTCCCACTAGCCGTGTTCATGGGAGAAGTCATATGAATTCAGGATCAAACTTTCGCCGCTGGGCCGCCCTGGTGGTGGTCTGCTTCGGCCAGCTCATGATCGTGCTCGACTCCACGATCGTGAACGTGGCCCTGCCGTCCATCCAGCACGACCTCGCTTTCTCGCAGGCCGACCTGACCTGGGTGGTCAACGGTTACCTGATCGCCTACGGGAGCTTCCTCCTCGTGGCGGGTCGCGTGGGCGATCTCATCGGCCGCAGGAAGGTCTTCCTCGCGGGCGTCCTCGTCTTCACTCTCGCCTCGGTGGCCAGCGGTCTGTCCCATGGTGCCGGGCAGCTCATCGCCGCGCGCTTCCTCCAGGGGTTCGGCGGCTCGCTTTCGGCCGGGGTCATCCTCGCCATCATCGTCACCGAGTTTCCGCGGCCCGCCGAACGCGCGCAGGCCATGGGCGTCTTTACCTTCGTAATCGCAGGCGGCGGCTCGCTCGGACTGCTTGCGGGCGGGGTGCTCACGCAATGGGTCAACTGGCACTGGATCTTCTTCATCAACGTGCCCATCGGCATCGTCACCCTTCTCATGGGCGCTTGGCTCGTCGGTGAGAACCGCGGCCTCGGATTGCGCCATGGCGTCGACATCGCAGGAGCGATGCTGATCACCGCCGCCCTGATGCTGGGCGTCTACGCCATCGTGACGGCGGCCGGCTACGGCTGGACCTCGGCACACACGCTCGGATTTGGCGGCGCAGCGATCGCTCTGCTCATCGCCTTCGTCGTGCTGGAGTCGCGTTTGCGAAATCCGATCATGCCGCTGCGCATCCTGCGGCTGCGCTCCCTCACCGGAGCCACCGTGACGCGCGCGCTCCTGTTCACGGGCATGTTCACGAACTTCTTCATGGGTGCCCTGTACCTCCAGCACATCAGGGGCTTCAGCGCATTTGGCACCGGCCTTGCGTTCCTGCCCTTCACGCTGACGTTGGCCACGCTGTCCCTCGGCAGCACCGCGAAGCTGATGGCACGGTTTGGTCCGCGCAACCTTGCGATCGCGGGCCTGGTCACGATCAGCTGCGCTCTCCTGTTGCTCGCCGGCGCGGACGCGCAGTCGGCCTACTTTCCGCGAATCTTCGCCGCCTATCTGCTGTTCGGGTTGGGCGGGGGAATGGCATTCATGCCGCTGCTGACGATTTCCATGTCGCAGGTTCCGGCGGCAGACGCCGGCCTGGCCTCGGGCTTCGGCAACGTCGTGATGCAGGTGGGAGCTGCCGTCGGGCTCGCGGTCCTCGGCACCATCTCGACAGCGCACGCAAAAGCGCTCCTGGCGCAGGGCGACTCGCTGCCCAACGCGATGACCGGCGGCTATCAGCTCGCGTTCCTGCTCGCGGCCACGTGTGTGTTGGCCGGCCTGGTCGTGGTGCTCGTGACCCTGCGCCCGCTGGGCGGCGGCGGTGAGCGACGCGAAGTCGCAAGGATCGAATACGAAGCACGAACCGAGGCGGAAGCCGCCTAGTCGCGCTTCGAGTAGAAGCGGCACGGCGGCGATTCCGCCGTGGTGTGGAAGTTCCAGTGACGGCACCAGGCGGTGCCGTCAAACTTCCTGCACGAACCGCATGTGACGCGAGGATTGGCGGCGCTCGTCTTCTTCATGTGATGCTCAGGACGTTCGCCCGCGAATCCCTCGCCCACCGCTAGTGCTTGAAGTGGCGCCGGCCGGTCACCACCATCGCGATCCCGGCCGCGTCCGCGGCGGCGATCACGTCGGAGTCCTTCAACGACCCGCCGGGCTGGATGGCGGCGGTCACACCGGCGCGGATGCCCTCCTCCAGGCCGTCAGGAAACGGAAAGAACGCATCCGACGCCATGACCGATCCCTGCGCCCGCTCTCCGGCTCGCCGCACCGCGATCTGGACCGCCTCGACGCGTGACATCTGCCCCGCGCCCACTCCTACGGCCGCGCCGCCCTTGAACAGGACGATGGCGTTCGATTTCACATGCTTCACGGCGGCCCAGGCGAAGCCGAGCTGCTCCCACTCCACCTCGGTCGGCTCGCGGCGCGTCACGACCCTGGCCTCGTTGCGGTCGAAACCCTTGCGGTCCCACTCCTGGACCAGGAAGCCGCCCGGCACCGAGCGGACGTCGTAGTCGAAGAGCCCGGCTCCGGCGGGGCGCGCGGCCAGCACGATCATGTTCTTGCGGCGCGCCAGCACGTCCTTCGCCTCATCGAGCACCTCGGGCGCGATCACGACGTGGGTCACGATCTGGACGATGTGCTCCGCGGTGCGGCGATCGAGAGGGCGGTTGACGGCGACGATCCCCCCGAACGCCGATATGCGATCGCAGTCGTAAGCGCGCAGATACGCGGTCGAGATCTCCCCAGCGACCGCGAGGCCGCACGGGTTCATGTGCTTGACGATCGCCGCCGCCGGCTGCTCGTAGTCAGAAACCAGCTGGAGGGCCGCCGAGGCGTCCTGGATGTTGTTGAAGCCCATGTCGCCACCCTGCACCTGCTGCGCCCCACCCAGGCCTCCGGGATCGGGGCCGAACCGGTAGAAAGCGGCTTTCTGGTGCTCGTTCTCGCCGTACTTCAAGGACTGGGTCAGCAGCCCCGCGAAGGAGATCTCCGGAGGAAAGGCGTCCGGGTCAGGCGAACGCATGTAGGCCGCGATCCAGGCGTCGTAGGCGGCGGTGTGGGCGTAAGCCTCCGCAGCGAGGCGACGGCGCGTGAGCGGGTCGACCGTGCCTTCGTGGAGCGCGCCCAGCAGCTCCGAGTAGCGCTCGGGGCGCACGACCACCAGCACCGACTCGTGGTTCTTGGCCGCGGCGCGGATCATGGCGGGGCCGCCGATGTCGATCTGCTCGACCGCCTCCTCGAAAGTCGCCTCCGGACGAGTCACGGTCTCGACGAACGGGTAAAGGTTGCAGCAGACGAGGTCGATCTCGCGCAGCCCATGTGCCGTCAGGGCTTCCATGTGCTCGGGCTTGTCGCGCCGCGCCAGGATGCCGGCGTGAACGCCGGGATGCAGCGTCTTGATGCGGCCGTCCATCATCTCGGGGAAGCCGGTGAGGTCGCTCACGGCGTGCGCGTCGACGGCGGCGTCCTGGATGGCCTTCAACGTGCTTCCGGTGGCGTAGAGCTCGAAGCCCAGCCGCTGCAGGCCACGCGCAAAACCGCTGAGGCCGGTCTTGTCGCTAACTGACAGCAGAGCTCTTGGCAAGTCGCGCCTCCATCAAAAGAATCGCCTGCGGCAGGATTCGATGTTCGGCTTCGTGGACACGGAGCCGAAGGGATTCAACCGTATCGCCTTCCAGGATCGGAACCGCGTCCTGGACGAGGATCGGCCCAGCGTCGAGGTCTGCGGTGACCAGGTGGACTGTCGCGCCCGTGAACTTCAAGCCGCTGTCGAGCGCACGCTCGACGGCGTCCATTCCACCCGCAAAGTTCGGCAGCAGCGATGGGTGCACGTTGATGATGCGGCCGTCGAACGCGTTGAGCAAAGGCGCGGTGTGCACGCGGTCGTAGCCCGCGTCGATGATCAGCTCGACCCCGTGGCCCTGAAAGAAGTCTCGCATGGCGACGTCTCGATCCTCGGTGGATTGGAAGCCCCTCTGCGACAGCTCACCCAGCGGGATGCCACGCTCGCGCGCGAACGATGCGCCACCGCACGACGGCCGGTTGGTCGCGACCGCCACGACGTTGAAGCCGCGCTCGACGAGGTTGCGCAGGTTGGAGCCACGGCCCGAGACCGCGACGCCCAGCTTGAGGGTCACGGCCGACCTAAGCGATGACCACGCGGTCGGGGCCGGCCTGGCGCACGACCTCGCCCACCACGAGTGCGCCTTGCGGCACGTCCTCGGGTTCGACGACCAGGATCATCCCCAGCCCCATGTTGAATGTGCCGTACATCTCGTCGTCGGCGACCCGCCCGCGCTTGCGGATCGCCTCGAAGATGGGCGGCACCTCCCACGAGCGCTTCTGGAGGCGCACGCCAAGGCCGTCGGGCAGGCACCGCGGCACGTTGCCCAGGATGCCGCCGCCGGTGATGTGAGCAGCGCTCTTCCAACGGATGCTGGCGAGGTCTTTGAGGTAGGAGCGGTGGGGCTCGAGCAGCACGGCGCCGAGGGAGGTGCCGGAGCGCTCGAATGGCTCCCCGAGGGGAACGTCCTCGAACACCTTGCGGACGAGCGAGTACCCGTTGGTGTGCAGGCCGCTCGACGGCAGTCCGACCAGGACGTCGCCCGCCTTGATCGTGGCGAGGTCGGGTCGCCGGTCGGGCTCGACCAGGCCGACGATGAAGCCGGCCAGGTCGTAATCGCCGAGCGCATAGACGCCGGGCATCTCGGCCGTCTCACCGCCGAGGAGCGCGCAGCCCGCCTCACGGCAGGCGGCGGTCATGCCTTCGACGAGCTGCGTGAAGACGTCGGGGTCCAGGCGTCCGGTTGCGAAGTAGTCGAGGAAGAAGAGGGGGCGGGCGCCGGCCGTCGCGATGTCGTTGACGCAGTGGTTGACGATGTCAACGCCGATCCCGCGGTGCGACTCGGCCGCGATCGCGACCTTGATCTTCGTGCCCACGCCGTCTGCGCTTGCCGCGAGATGACTGCCGTCCGCCAGCGCGAACAGGCCCGCAAAGGGCCCGACGCCAACCGCCACGTTCTCGCCGTGGGTGGCCGCGATCATCGGCTTGACCCGCTCCAGCGCCCGCTCGTAAGCCTCGATGTCGACGCCGGCCGCGGCGTACGACATCCCCTCGTTAGGCATCAGCTGGGCCGGACCAGCTGCGGCGAGGGCGGCCCTGGCACGTGGTCCGATTTGAGCGGAAGCTCGAACTGCATCTTGTCCATCTCGAGCTGCTGGGGCACGGGGACGGGGTACGAGCCGTCGAAGCAGGCGCGGCAGAACTCACCCGCCGTGCCGCGGCCGATGGCGCGCATCAGGCCCGGGATGGACAGGTACGCAAGACTGTCGGCGCCGATCTTCGCCCTCACCTCCTCCACGCTGCGGCCGGAGGCGATGAGCTCCTTGGTCGAACCGATGTCGACGCCCATGAAGCACGGGAAGCGCATCGGCGGGCTGGAGATCCGCATGTGTATCTCGCGCGCTCCCGCGGAGCGGAGGCGCTCGATGATGCGTTGCGACGTGGTGCCGCGCACGATCGAATCGTCGACGGCGATCACCCTTTTGCCCCTGATCGAGCGCGGCAGCGGGTTCAGCTTCAGCATCACGCCTGCCTCGCGGAGCGATTGGTCGGGCTGGATGAAGGTCCGGTTGATGTAGCGGCTCTTCATCAGCGCCTCACGAAACGGGATGCCGGCGGCTTCCGCGTACCCGATCGCCGCGGGCGTGCCGGAGTCGGGGAACGCGACCACCATGTCGGCCTCGACCGGCGCCTCCTTGGCCAGCTCATGACCCATGCGTATCCGCGCGTCCTCGAGCTCGCAGTTCTTGAGGATCGAGTCGGGACGTGCGAAATAGATGAACTCGAAGACGCACATGGCGTGTTTGCTGGAGGTCTGGAACATGACACTGTTCACGCCGTGCTCGTCCATCAAGACCATCTCGCCCGGCTGCACCTCGCGTACGAAGTTGGCGTGGACGGTGTCGAGGGCGCAGGTCTCCGACGCGATCACGTGCGCCGGCTGGCCGGGCAGCGGGATGAAGCCGATGCAGAGGGGCCTGAAGCCGTACGGGTCGCGTAGCGCGATCAGCTGGTTCGGCGTGATGATCCCGCAGGAGTAAGCCCCGACCACCCTTGCGAACGAGCGCCTGACCACCTCTTCCCAGGTCTTGCCATGCGTGTGCTCGATCAAGCGCGCCATGACCTCGGTGTCGAGGGCGGTGTCGAACGTCGCACCCTCCTCCTCGAGCTGCGCTCGCAGCGCCCCAGCGTTCAACAGGTTGCCGTTGTGGGCGATCGCGCCGGGCCCGAGCGTCGGATGGTGGAAGGGCAGAGGATGCGCGTTCTCGACGCGGCTCGACCCGGTTGTCGAGTAACGGGTGTGACCGAGTGCCAGGATCGAGCCCTCGCCCATGTCCTGCACTTGCGCGGCAGAGAACACCTGCGCGACCAGGCCCATGCCGCGATGGACGCGGACGGAGGCGCCGTCCGACACGGCGATGCCGGCCGACTCCTGCCCGCGATGCTGCAGCGCGAAAAGGCCGAAGTAAGTGAGGTTGGCGACGTCAACCCCGTGCTTCGCGCAGATCCCGAATACCCCGCACATCTAGACCACCGCGCCTTCCCAAGCTTGACGCAAATCGGAAAGCGCGACCTTGAACTGCCCTTCGAACTCGATCGCATCGCCGCCGGCGAGCCCGAGCAGGGAGATCTCGACGTGGTGGCGACGGGCAATCGACTGCAGCTCGGGCATCGCGCGTGACGGAACGCTGACGATGAAGCGACTTGGCGATTCGCCGAAGAACGCCGCGTCGAGACGCAGCTGCGCTTCCTGGCGGATGGCCGGGCACCGCACGCCGATGCCCCCCAGAAGGCACGACTCTGCGAGCGCGACGAGCATGCCGCCATCGGCGCAGTCGTGCGCCGAGTGCAGGTATCCGCTGTCCGCGGCGGACAGGATCACCCGGTGCACGGCTCGTTCGAGCGACAGGTCCAGCGCCGGCGGAAGGCCCGCCACCAGGCCGTGCTCGACCTTCAGGTACTCGCTGCCCCCGAGGTCGTCATGGCTCGCGCCGACCAGCAGCACGAAATCCCCTTCGGCTCGCAGCCCGGCGCCGATCCGCTTGCCGTAGTCCTCGATGACGCCGATCATGCCCACGACCGGGGTCGGGAAGATCGGGTTCTCACCGGACGAGTCGTTGTAGAGGCTGACGTTGCCACTGACGATCGGCACGTCCAGCGCCCGGCACGCCTGGGCCAACCCGGCGACCGTCTCCTCGAGCTCCCAGTAGACCTCCGGGCGGTCAGGGTTGGCCAGGTTGAGGCAGTCGGTCACAGCCAGCGGCCGCGCCCCCGTGGCCACGATGTTCCGCGCGGCCTCGGCGACTGCAAGCTGCGCGCCGAGGTGCGGGTCGAGATGGCAGTAGCGTGAGTTGCAGTCGGTGGTCATCGCAATACCGAGGCGCGTGCCCTTGACCCTGAGCACCGCAGCGTCGCCGCCGGGCGGCGTGACGGTAGCGTCGCCGACCATGTGGTCGTACCGCCGGTAGATCCCCCGGCGGCTCGTGAGATTCGGGCTCGCCAGCAGGCGCAAGAGCGCAACGCCCGGGTCGACGAGCGGGGTCAGCGAGTCGATGTCGAGGGCCCGGCGCGACTTGGGTGTGACGGCGGTCAGGTGACGGGGCGGCGCGCCGTCGGTGAGCAGGTCGACCGGCAGCCGTGCGACCTCGCGCTTGCCGTCGACCACCGTCAGGCAACCGTCGTCGGTCACCTCGCCGATCACCGCTGACGTGAGGTCCCAGGACTGGAAGATGCTCGCGACCTCGGCCTCGCGGCCCCGCTCGACCACCACCAGCATCCGCTCCTGCGACTCCGACAGCATCACGTCGTACGGCCTCATGCCGCGCTCGCGCAGAGGCACCTGCGAAACGTCTATGCGCGCGCCCGCGCCCGGCACCCTGGCCGCGCATTCGGCGACCGAGGAGGTCAAGCCCGCGGCGCCGAGGTCCTGGATGGCCACGACCGCCGTCGTATGCGCGAGGTCCATGCAGGCTTCGAGCAGGCACTTCTCGAGGAAGGGGTTGCCGACCTGGACCGCCGGCCGCCGCTCCACGCTGCTCTCATCGAGCTCGAGCGAGGCGAACGATGCACCGTGAATGCCGTCCCGGCCGGTGTCGGCCCCGACCAGCATGAGGCTGTTGCCGGTGCCCTCCGCGCGCGCGCGCATGAGCCGCTCTACCCTCACCAGGCCGACGCACATCGCGTTGACCAATGGGTTCTGCGCGTAGCACTCGTCGAAGTAAACCTCGCCGCCGACGGTCGGGATCCCGATGCAGTTCCCGTAGCCGCCGATCCCGGCGACGACTCCTTCGAAGTGATGCTGCGACCCGGGCAGCGGTCCGAAACGCAGTGAGTCGAGCAGCGCGATCGGCCGAGCGCCCATCGCGATGACATCCCGGATGATCCCGCCCACTCCGGTGGCTGCGCCCTGGTACGGCTCGATGGCCGAGGGGTGGTTGTGCGACTCGATCTTGAAGACGGCGGCCCAGCCTTCGCCGATGCTCACGGCGCCGGCATTCTCGCCGGGTCCCTGCACCACCGCCGCCCCGGTCGACGGAAGCCGTCGCAGCAGCGCCTTGGAGCTCTTGTACGAGCAGTGCTCGGACCACAGGACCCCGAGCATGCCGAGCTCGACTTTGTTGGGGGGTCTCTTGAGCTGCTCGACGATCGCCCTGTACTCCTCCGGGGTGAGCGCGACCTCCCGCAGGCGGCGCTCGTCGATCATCTCGAGACTCAAGAAACCAGGACCTTCAGCGCGTTCTCCGCGACCGATCGAAACAGCTTGAGGCCGTCCGTCCCACCGAGCTCTGCCTCGGCGCATCTCTCGGGGTGCGGCATCATGCCCAGTACGTTGCCGCGCGCGTTGACAATGCCCGCGATGTTGTGCAGCGAACCGTTCGGGTTCGCGCCCGGCCCGACCTTGCCGTTCACGTCGCAGTAACGGAACACGACCTGGCCGCGCTGCTCGAGGCGCGAGAGCGTCGCCGGGTCAGCGAAGTAGTTGCCCTCTCCATGCGAGATCGGTATGCGGATCACCTCGCGCTCCTCGCAATTCGACGTGAAGGCCAGGTCGGTGCGCTCGACCACGAGGTTCGTCCACTGGCAGCGAAACTCGAGTGAGGCGTTGCGGATCAGCGCGCCGGGCAAGAGGCCCGATTCGCAGAGGATCTGAAAGCCGTTGCAGATCCCCCACACCAGGCCGCCGCGGTCGGCGAACTGCCCGATCTTCTCCATCACCGGGGCGAACCGGGCGATGGCGCCGGTGCGCAGGTAGTCGCCATAGGCGAAGCCGCCGGGAAGGATCACGCAGTCGCATCCCTTGAGGTCGGCATCCTTGTGCCATAGGTAGACGAGCTCGGCTCCCACCACCTGGTCGATCACCCAGCCGCAATCGCGGTCCGACCACGTACCGGGAAATACCACTACGCCAAACCTCATCAGGGCAACCGCCCAGGAAGGCAATGCGGGGTCCCCGCGAAATCGAAGATTTCGCTGGGTGCAAATACCACTACGCCAAACCTCATCGGCGCCGGTGCCCGTCCGCTTCGATGTCGAAACGGAAGTCTTCGATCACGTGGTTGGCCAGGAGCTGGCGGCACATCGCCTCGACGCGTTCACGCGCCTCGTGCTCGCTGGAGGCCTCCAGGTTGACCTCGATGTACTTGCCCACGCGCACGTCCGAGATCTCCGTGAAACCGAGCGACGCGAGCCCCTGTCTGACCGTTATGCCCTGGGGGTCGTTGACGACCGGCTTGGGCGTGACGATGATCTTCGCGATCATCGTTCGGTCACCTTTCGTTCCTGGGCTTAGGCGGGAACAGGGGCTTGCCCACCAGCCGCTGGTAGGCGGTCAGGTAGCGCATGCGGGTCTGGGCCACGACCTCGCTGGGCAGCTGCGGCGGATCCGACTCCTTGTCCCAACCCGACTGCGTGAGCCAGTCGCGCACGAACTGCTTGTCATAAGAGTCCGGCGAAGTCCCGACCATGTAGGTGGCGGCATCCCAGTACCGCGAGCTGTCCGGAGTCAGCGCCTCGTCGATCAGGATCAGCTCGTCGTCGATGAGGCCAAACTCGAACTTGGTGTCGGCCAGGATCAGGCCGCGGCGGGTGGCGAAATCGGCGGCGTACTTGTAAAGCTCAAGGCTCGCGTCCCGAAGCTTGGTGGCAAGCTCATCACCGATCTCCTTCTTCAGAGTCGCGAAGGAGATGTTCTCGTCATGGCCCGTCTCGGCCTTGGTCGCCGGCGAGAAGATCGGGTAGGCGAGCTTCTCGCTCTGACGCAGTCCGGGAGGCATCTCCTCGCCGGCCAGCGTGTGTGAATCCTGGTACTCCTTCCATGCGCTGCCGGCGAGGTATCCCCGGACGACGCATTCGAAATCGATGCGCTTGGCCTTGCGGACGATCATGAACCGGCCGGCGAGCTCCTCACGGTGGTCTTTGAGCGCCGCTGGCAGATCGGGCACCATGCCCGAGATCAGGTGGTTCTGCTGGAACGTGTCGGTCTGGGAGAACCAGAAGATCGAGAGCTGGGTCAGCACCTTGCCGCGGTCGGGGATGCCGCCTGGCAGCACGTGGTCGAACGCCGACAGGCGGTCGGTGGCCACCATCAGCAGCCGGTCCGGCCCGAGCTCATAGGTGTCGCGGACCTTGCCCCGCGCGAAGAGCTTGAGCGGCAGGTCGGTGTCGAGAAGAGCTGGGCCCGGGATCATTTGGCAGGTGCTCCCAATCCGAGGCGCTGGTAGGCGAGGTCGGTGTGCTCGAGGCCGGCCCACGGGTCGAAGACCCCGTCCAGCCGGGTCCCGATCCGCCCCGTAACCTCGGGATTCTTCTCGAGGATAGCGCGGAATCCTGGACCAGGGCCTTCCATCGCCTGCATGGCCGCTTTCTGGACGATCAGATACGCGTCCTCGCGGGACATGCCGCTGTCGACGAGCGACAGCAGCACGCGCTGTGAGAAGACGACCCCGCCGGCGAACTGCAGGTTGGCCAGCATGCGGTCGGGACGAACCTCGAGGCCGCGGAGCACCTTGCCCATCTCCTGGGCCATATAGTCGACCGCCGCACAGGCGTCGGGAAAGACCACGCGCTCGGCCGAGGAGTGACTGATGTCTCGCTCGTGCCACAGCGCCGTGTTCTCGAGGGCGGTGACGAGGTGCCCGCGAACGACGCGCGCCAGCCCGCAGACCCGCTCCGTCAGGACCGGGTTGCGCTTGTGGGGCATCGCAGAGCTGCCCTTCTGCTCGCTGCCAAACGGCTCGAATGCTTCGCCGACCTCGCTGCGCTGCAGGTGGCGGATCTCTGTCGCGATGCGCTCCAGTGTCCCAGAGACGAGGGCGAGGGCGGACATGAAGCTCGCGTGACGGTCACGCGCCACCACCTGCGTCGACACCGTGTCGACCTTGAGCCCGAGCTCTGCGCAGACGTGCTCTTCGACCGCGGGATCGATGGTCGCGTGCGTACCCACCGCGCCGCTCACGCGGCCGACTGCCGCTTCGTCCGACGCCAGGCGCAGGCGGGCAAGCGAGCGATCCAGCTCGGCGACCCAGCCCGCGACCTTGAACCCGAAGGTGATCGGCTCCGCCACGATGCCATGCGTCCGGCCCGCCATCAATGTCTTGCGGTGACGGATCGCCAGTCCGGCCGCCGCTTCGCGCACCGCCTGGAGGTCCGCCTCGATCAGGCGTGCCGACTCCACGAGCTGGACGGCCATCGCCGAGTCGTTGAGGTCCTGGCTGGTCATCCCGAGGTGCACGTAGCGGGCCTCTGGCTGACCGATGGACTCGTTGACCACGGTCAGGAAAGCGATCACGTCGTGACCGACACGGGCTTCGACCTCGGCGATCCTGGCGGCATCGAACGTCGCCTGCCTGATTTTCGGGAGGGCCGACGCGGGGATGCGGCCGAGCTTGGCCCATGCTTCACAGGCCAGGATCTCGATGCGCAGCCAGAGCTCGAACCGGTGCTGGTCGGACCAGACCGCCCTGATGGCAGGCGGCGAGTATCGCTCGATCAAGAAGGGCGCGGGCTCCCAGTAAACAATCGGGGACGGCTCGAATTATAAGGGCCCACGGGGCGGGACCACAGGTTGTGAGCGCTGGGCGACCAGACCCAAGATGCTGTGGCGAACTGCGCCGGCGGGGTCGGGGCGGGCGCTCGGCTGGATAATCGGGGACGGCTGATGAGCGAGACCCGGATCCCTGATCTCAAACCTCGTAACCACTGTGGATGGACCCTCGTTTGTACGGGCATAGGCTGACCTGCCGGTGAGCGACCCGTCCCGCGACGAAGAGCGAGAGCTCGTCGAGCACGCCCAGCGGGATCCCCGTCAATTTGGGGCGCTCTACGACCGGCACTTTCAGCAGATCTATCGATTTGTGTATTCAAGAGTGAGGGAGCAAGCCGCGGCAGAGGACGTCACTTCGGAAGTCTTCATGAAGGCTCTGAAGGCCATGCCCCGTTACCAGGACACGGGGCGGCCCTTCGCTGCCTGGCTGTACCAGATCGCCGTCAACGCGATCGCGGACCGCTACCGGGCGCAGCGCCCGGCGCAGCCACTCGACGATTTCCACGACCTTTCGGTGGCGGGTCCGGCGCTTGAGGACCTGGCGGCTCACCGCGACGAGATACGGCGCGTGTGGGCGCTGGTCGAGAACCTGCCGCCTCAACAGCGGATCGCGCTGGTGCTCAAGTTCCAGGAGGACATGAAGATCGAGGACATCGCCGTCGCCATGGGCAAGTCGGCCGGCGCTGTGAAGCTCCTCATCCATCGCGGCGTGAGCAAGCTCCGCGAGGATGCCGGCGAGCTGAGGCCGGTGGAATGAGCTGGCGCCACGACCCCGAGCTCGACGACGTCCTCCAGGACGACGAGCTTCGCCGCCTGGCGACGCTCCTCAGCGCAGCCGAGCGCGCCGAGCCGCCTGTCGACGATGCGTTCCGCTCCGGCCTTCGCCGCCAGCTGATGAGCCAGGCGTGGTCGATGAGCGAAGGTCGCGACTCGTGGTGGCGACGGGCTTTCGCGCCGCCAGGGCTCGCCTGGCTCGGGGCCGCCGCCGGCGTGGTGCTGATCGCCTCGGTCGTCACGTACATGACCCTCCAGCCGACCGGCGGCCTGACCAGGGTCGTCGTCAGCAGCTCGATGGACGGCACCACCGGCGTCGCCCTGCAGCAGCCGATCCTCGTCTCGTTCAACCAGCAGATGGACCATACGTCGACACAGGCCGCAGTCCAGATCACGCCCGCCACGAGCGTGACGTTCTCATGGGAGTCCAACACGCTGGCCGTGCAGCCGAGCAACGGCAACCTCGCGCCCAACACCCAGTACCAGGTCACGATCGGCCCGGGCGCCAGGACCGCGGCGGGGCAGCAGCTCGCCACGCCGGCGACGATCACGTTCGTGACTCAGCCGCCTCCTGCGCCCACGCCGACGCCTCCCCCCGCTCCGACCCCGACCGCCGGTCCTGGCCTCGGAGAAAAGGAGCTCGCCCCACTCGGCGGAACCTCCACCGCGGCGGTGCAGTGGTCCGCGGACTCCACCTCCGTCTATTTCGTCAACGCCAACGGCGCGCTCGACCTGGTTTCCGCCAAGGGAGGAGCCGTGACCGTGATCGCTCCTGACGGGGTCACGTCGCCCGTCATCTCTCCCGCCGGCGACCGGCTTGCGTTCATCCGCGGCGGCAAGATCGAGGTATTGACATTCGCGGCTGCATCTACCGCCGAGCTCGCCCCGGCCGCGACCCCGACCCTGCTGGGCTGGGCCAAGGACAAGCTGGTCTGGGCGGCCGCTGGCGGGATCTACTCCCAGGGCGACAAAGTGGCGCTCCTTCTCGCGCCGCTGCCGAGCACAGGCACCGTCAATGTTCTTTCCTTCTCGCCGGACGGCGACCATGTCGCATACCAGCAAGACCAGGCGTTGATGGTCCTCGATCTCGGCACCGGGAAGAGCGCCACCATCGGCCAGGCGGGCGCAGGCTTCCTCGGCTGGTCGCCTGACGGAGCGCACATGATGTATTCGGCCGGGGGCTCGATCACCGTCTCGGATCTGCTGGGCAACGCCACGTCGACCCTCCCGAGCGGCGAGCCGAGCTGGTCCACCCAGGACGCGATCCTTCTCGGCTCGGACACCGAGCTCTCACAGGTGCGACCCGACGGCTCGGGCGCGACCAGGCTCGCCAACGGCACCTACCACGCGCCGCAGTGGGCGCCCAACGGCAGCTCGTTCGCCTTCGTCCGTGGTGGCCAGCTCTGGACTGCGACAGCTCCGCCGATGCCGCCCCAGCCGACGGCGCTCGACCAGGCCGCCGCGGTGGTCAACTCGTTCATGCAGGCCCGCCTCAAGGGGCAGGCCGCCGACGCGACAAGCTTCCTCGACGCCGGCGGCCAGCAGGCTTATACGACCGGCGGCCTCAGCCTGACCATCAACGGCGACCCCTTCTTCTCGCGCTACTACATCCTCACGCAGGAGCTCACCGGCGCCGAGCCGGACACGGCGCGGTTTGTGGTGCGCCTGGTGCTGACCCATGGCAAGATCGATGTCAGCGAATTCGAAGAGACGCTCACGCTCGCCCGCGACCCGACCACCAACAAGCTCCTTGTCGATCAGGCCACCGCCGGACCGCGCCGCGACCTGGGCAACGGCGCGGAGGTGGTCGGGGTGGTGGTGACGCCTGACACGATCCAGGTCACGTTCGACAGCGACCTCGATCCCGGGACCATCGCGGGCGGAATCGTCGTCCTCGACGCCAAGGGCAAGCAGATCGACACCAGCCAGACCTATTC
>DATLUC010000055.1:0-14020 GCA_035533335.1 Candidatus Baltobacterales bacterium | reverse complement strand
CGGTCACCTCGAAGTGAACGAGCTGGCGACGCCGATGACTGATGAAGAAGATGACGTAGAGCGTTTGAAAGGTCAGGGTCTGGACGACGAAGAGGTCAGCCGCCCAGATCGCCTGAGCATGGTTGGCCAGGAAGGTGCGCCAGCCCTGGCTGGGCGGTCGCGACGAGTGCGTCCCGCGGTAGCGCCGTATCGAGCGAGAACTGACTACGATGCGGTGCTGGGAGAGGTCGCCCCGGATACGCTCGGTGCCCCAGTTCGGGTTGGCCATGGTGGCGATCAGATGGCGACCTCAGGGCTCAATCGGGGTCGACCCAACCGGTGGCCTGAGCGCCAGCTCCAGTAGAGCCGCCAGCCTCGGCGATGCCACCGCACGACGGTCTCGGGCTGGACCAGGATCAGATGCTGCTTCCAGTCGGCGACCAGGCGCCGGACCAGCAACCAGAAGAACCGGTCTGTGGTCTTGAGGTCGGGGCGGCGATTGGAACGGAGAGCGATCGGGAGTTGGTGGCCTAGGAGCAGGGTCTCGATCACCAGGCCCTGCCGCTTACGAAGGAGCCTGGTCACGGTGCCGGGGAGTACGCCGATTAGTTCGATCATCGCGATAGGATCGCTGATCTCGCCAGATTGAGGTTTGCCCTCTTACAGCACGATGCCAGGCCAGGACCGTCTCCGGACGCACGTCAGGGCGTCCTATCGCAAATACGGCAAGCGCATCGCCAGCCAAATCTGTCAGCCCGCTTTCCTTCTTGCGATTTGCGCTCACCCGGGCCGGGTTAGGCGGGCCTTAAAGTGTTGCCGACCGAGATAGTTCGTCCCGCTGACCCTGACGACCTGTTACGGAAGTTGTTACCTCCGACCGAGTAGACCGGACACGTGGCCCCCGAGCGTCCCCGGCCGGACATCGATGCTGCGCGCAGAGGCGGCGACTGGAGCCGAGGCATGGATGGCGAAGGCGCTCCGGCCCAGGCGGATCTCGAGCAGGCCGTGTACTGGCGCCAGATCTTCAAGAAATCCTGACCATGGAAGAAAGTGTGCTTGCCCGAATCCGAGAGCTCCAGGACAGACAGTCGGCTGCCGCACGTAGTGAGATTGAACTCACCAATGTTCCGGTCGTAGTGGCTCAAGCCCGAGAGGTTCCGCCAGCGCCTCGGTTACTGGGAGGCTCGGGTCCTCGAGTTGGATGCGAAATGATGAAAAGACCCGCCAAGCCGAGGGCAGAGGCACAATGCCCAAGTTCACCGTAGCGGAGGGAACCCATATGCCCCAGACCGAAAAGCCTCTGGTCAGACGGCCGATTTGAGCCAGAACGCTGGCATCAACGTTGTCAATCTCGGTGCCAGTGACGTTCTGCAGGGCCGCCTCGAGGTCCAGGGCGACCTAAAGATCGCCGGCAAGGTCGAGGGCGAGCTCAAGGCGAGCGGCAGTATCACGATCGACTCCGGCGCCAGCGTCCAAGCCTCGATCGAGGTGGCGAACGTGAGCGTCCGGGGCCAGGTGACGGGTAACGTCACTGCGAAGCGCCGCCTGACCTTGGGCGGCTCCGGACGCCTCAACGGCGACGTCAAGGTAGGCAGGTTGACCGTTGACGACGGGGCCACGCCCAACGGCAACATCACGATGTCCCAGGAGAAGGGCTAGAGGAGGTTGCTTCGCCAATTGGGCGGCAATCTTCTGGTTCTCCGGGAGATAGTCAGCCTGCCCGTTTTCTGATGATCAACCGCACCAAGACTCTCGTGCTCGCTCTATTCGCCGCCTACGGGTCACAAGTAGTCACGATCCTGGTCGCCGCACGCGACGTCTACGACCAAAGCGGCAAGGCTGGCCAGTAGCAATCAGCGGCCGGCTAAGTCGGCTTGTCAGGAATCACCCAAAACCGGCCAGCGATTATCAGGTTAAAACCGGCCATCTGAGGTAGGCCCAAGATCACCCTCCGTGCATCAACCACGGAGGAGCAAATGGGGAACTACTTGCAGATGTCGACGCAGCAACAGATCAGGGCGCTTCTCGAGATCGGATGGAGCCACCGCCGCATCGCGCGCGAGGTGGACGTCCATCGGGAGACGGTGGCCCGCTACGCGCGGGCAAAGCCGGCCAGCCCGATCATCGGCTCGGCGAACGAGCCGGAGGATCAAAACCAGCCAAACCTGATAACCGGCTCCGAGGCCTTGGTGGAGGGGCAAAACCGGCCAAACCCGATAACCGGCCCGGAGTCACCAGCAGCCGATCACCACGAGTTCATCGCCAAGCAGTTGGACAAGGGGCTGACCGCGCAGCGGATCTGGCAGGACCTGGTCGAGCTCTACGGCTACGAGCACGGCTACCAGACCGTGCAGCGATACGTGAAGCGGCTCAAGCGGATGACACCGGAGGTGGCCGACCGGATGGAACACCCACCCGGCCAGGAGGGTCAGATCGACTTCTTCAAGAGCAAGGCGCCGGTGTACGACGAACGCCGGCACCGATGGAGCAAGCCCTGGGTTTTCCGGATGACGCTGAGCTGCAGCAAGCATGGATATGAAGAGTCGCTCCCCGACCGCAAGCTGGTCACCTTCCTGCGCGCCCACGAGCACGCGTTCATGGAGCTCGGGGTGCCGCGCGTCGTGCGCATGGACAACACCAAGACGGCGGTGACGCGGGCCTGTCTGTTCGACCCCGACGTCCACGAGGTCTACGAGGAGTTCGCCAAGCACTGGGGCTTCATCCCGCTTCCGTCACGCCCGCACCATCCCCAGGAGCAAGGTGTTCAGGAGCGCAGCGGCGGGTACGTCAACGACAACGCGCTCAAAGGCCGCCGCTTCGAAAGTCTGGGCGCCATGAACGAGTACCTCCGGGGCTGGAACCGCCGGATTGCCCAGCTGCGAATCCATGGCAGCACCCGCCGCCAGGTGCTCACCCATTTCCTGGAAGTGGAGCGGCCGGCCATGCAGTCCCCGCCCAGCGAACGTTTCGCGCTGTTCGAGGTCGGGAGCCGGAGCGTCCACCGCGATGGATACGTTGAGGTGGACGGCAACTTCTACACCGCGCCCTACCAGTTGGTCGGCCAACGACTGCGGGTGCGTTGGGATGAGCGCTTGGTGCGCATCTACCACCAGGGGCAGGAGGTGCGGATCCATGCCAAGAAGCCCGGCTTCGGTCAGTGGACGACCTGCGACGACGACCGGCCCGCACACAAGCCGGCCAGGCAGGAGGCCTACGAGCGCAACCTCCTCGCCCGGGCCGAACGCATCGGCGAGCACGCCTTGGCCTGGGCCAAGGCAGCCATCGTGGAGCGCGACGTCCGCTCCTACCGCCTGCTCCAAGGAATGCTGTCACTCACCAGAAAACACCCTCGCGAACGGGTCGACGAGGCCTGCCGCACAGCCTTGCGGTCGCGCGTCTTCCGATACCGATCATTGCGCCAGCTCCTAGAACGAGAAGCGGCGCGCATCCCGGTCCCTGAACGTCGGTTGACCCAAGAACACGAACTGATCCGGCCACTCAGTGATTACGCCGCCCTCGCCGCGGCAGGAGGAATCTGATGAACATCGAGCTCGAGAGCAAGCTGCGCCACCTTCGATTGTCCGGCTTCGTCCAGGCGTTGCCCGTTCGCAACCAAGAAGCCATCAACAACCACTTGGCCTACGTTGAATTCCTGGAGCTATTGGTTGAGGACGAGCTCACCCGCCGGCGTGATCTCCAGTTCCAGCGCCGCTTCAAGCAGGCCCAGCTGCCTCAGCTCAAGACCCTCGACGATTTCGATTGGTCCTTCAATCCCAAGCTACCCAAGCAACTCATCCTCGACCTCGCCACCCTGCGCTTCATCCCTCAGCGTGGTGGCGCGCTCATCATCGGCGCCGCCGGTCTGGGTAAGAGTCACGTCTCGGTGAGCATCGGGGTCCGTGCCATCGAGGCTGGCTACACCGTGCTCTATCGCTCTGCCTTCGACCTCGCCGAAGACCTCTCAGAAGCTGCCGCCACCGGCACTCGCAAAGACCTCATCGCTCGGCTCACGCGTGTCGATCTGCTCATCCTCGAAGACCTCGGCGGTCGCACCTTGCCGCCGACCGCGGCCGAAGACCTGCTCGAGATCTTCACCCGCCGCTACGAGATGGGCGCCACCATTCTTTCCAGCAACCGACCCATCGAGGATTTCGGCGTCGTCCTCGGTGACAACGTCGCCGCGGGAGTCTTGCTCGACCGATTCCTACATCACGCCGAAATCGTTCAACTCACTGGTCGCAGCTATCGCATCCACGACCGTCAGCAGCGCCGCGCCAACGGCAACGACTCGGCAAACATCCCGCCCGCCAAGGTCCCACAGGCCTCGCGGTCTTGACCGCGCGCCTCTGCGGCCTTCCTACGGCCTCGTTTTCAAACGGGTCGGACGATTTCACCGCTATCGGCCCATTTCACGTCGCCGCCGGCTCGGTCGCGATGATCGTCCCGGCCGCCTTGGTCACCCCCGTCGCGCCGTGTTGGAGCACAATGTCGTCGCCACTCAGGTGGCCGGGTTTAACCCGATAACCAATGGCTGGTTTTGGGTGATAGGTGACACTCGGGCAGCGGCGTTCGAAACGGGTGCCATCGAAGGTCTGTACCCGACGACCAGGGGGATCACCCGGATGGTCGCCCTGCAAGGGGCGATGTGGGAAGCAGAACTTGAGAAGCTCGGACCGGACGCTGCCGCTGGCGTGTTCTAACTTCAACACAGCGTTCGGGGAGTTCCGCGCTCATTTCAATGAGCACCTAGATCGGTTGGTCAAGGAAGGGACCTACGACCTCGGGCAATGCCGGCAAGACTATGGGAGGCTGGTAGAACTAGCGCGGACGCACCTGAAAAGCCTGGAGGAGCCAGTCTGAGTTCAGGCTGACTTATCACAGGTGGCGACTGATTCACCCAGGGCTCTGCCCTCCTACGGGGACTATCCGCGTTCCGATTTCGACGAGTACCTTGCGGCCGATCGCCTCCTGTGCCATGCGACGGCCGGACACCAGCATCTCAACGACCTCGCCGCGAAGATCCTCAGGGAGCCATTTCGCCGCGCTCGTGGCTGTCGCACAGCTCACCGGATCGGCCTTCGCCGTCCTGCCAACGCGGAGGAGCAAGTGGTAGAGGGCAGCCGCAGGCTCGACTGCCGGCAGGCCAATCGGTTGGGCGACGTAGCTCGCACGACGAGGGATCTCCAGCCCCTCCAAGTCGATGTCTCCGAAGTACCGGATGGCCGTCACCCGGGGCTCAATATCAGCGAAGTAGCCAACCGACCCGGTGATGTGGTTGCCAGCGCCGTACACGAGCAGCCCAACGTCGGGGATTGCCGTTGGCGTATTCAGCATCGAGTGGTAGGTTTGGTGGTTTTCGATGATGAGCGCGACAGCTGCTGAGTGCACACGTTCGTAGACAAAGGGCGGATGCACTTGCTCGCAGCGAAGCAGGCCGAGTGAAAGCCGACCCGGATCGAACAGTCGGCTGCCAACGAGGCGGTCGAGGCGCTTCTCGTCGCCGGTAAGTTCCAGCGACCGCTCGCGTATCGGAACTATCGGTTCCGCGTGGTCGAGGTCCCGCAGGAACCGATCCACCTGGCGCAGAAACTCCACGTCTGGCAGAGCAAGTCGCAAACCGCCGGCCCACGCGAGTTCCGGTCTCCAGACCGGCGTGGGCGGCGGTGGGTTGACCGTGCGTGGCTCGACGCCCAGAACGAGAACCGAGCGCGGCAGGGGCGGCAAGGCAAACCGGTCGGGATTCGCCTTCGTTAGCTGTACCTCTCGCGCCGCTTCCAGCTCTTCGAGAAGCTCCAGCAGTACCGCCCGGCGACGAGGTGACACTCCCAGGGCCGGCTCAAGCTCGCCAAAGATAGCTTGGAGCGCCGGGAGCATCAACTTGCGTTTCCCTTCCTCCACAAGCCGGTCGCGCAGTCGCCCGGCAGCCGGTGTCACGAGCCGATCACTTCTTGCCGCCGGTACACCCGGGTGGCGGTCAAACCGTCGGTCCCCGGCGCGTCCTGTGCGTGGGTGACGTACTTCCGTCCGGTCCGATTGTCGACGAGGTTGCGCAGCCGTATCACGTTGCGGAAAGGTGCGAGCGCCGACTTGTCGTCGATGCCGGTAGCAAAGATCAGCTGCACGCGCATGGCCGCGGCGACAGTCCGCTGGAGGTCCACCAGCGTCATGAGGTTCGCCTCGCCTAGTGGGTTGTCGAGGATGAGCACGCTGTCAGTGTTGTCATGAACGCCGCGGCGGTTCAGCGAGCGCAGGCGAATCAGGACGCAGTAGATCAGGATTGCTGTCGTCAGCTTCTGGCCCCCAGACCAGGCGACGATCTCGCCAACCGGTGCCCGTTCAACCCGCAGGCCATCGTTCGGCTTAAGGACCTGGACGTCAAACGGCTTGTTGCCATTCGCCGCCCGGACGGCCGTCAGAAGCAAGGAGATGCCCTCCGGGCGCGAACGCTGAGCGATGAGATCGTTGATGAGGACTTGCAGCCGAATCTTGAGATCCTCGACCGACTCCGGATGCTCGTACTTGATCCGAAGGTACTGCTGCCCGGTCCAATCGCCAAGCCCCTCGGAAAGCCGGAGCGTCTGCGCATCGTGCAACAGGCGCAGCGCTTGCTCAACAAGGGTGACGAGTTCCAGGACGACGGTTCGACGGTGGCCTTCGAGGTCAGCCAGCTCCTTCTCCAGCCACTTGATTCGCATTCGCAGCTCGGCGATATCGGCCTCGGCGTGCTCGACGAGATACTCATCGGTACCGTCCTTGTAGCGATCGCGGTAGGCACCGGCCAGTTCTTCGAAGTCGGCCTGGCTCGCAAACCGCTTCACCTCGGAGCATGCATTGTTGAACGCAATCCGGCTGTCAGTCACGTCCACCCCGACGCTTTGCCACTTGCTTGTCAACTCACCTGCGCGCTGCGTCGCCTCTGAATCCTCTATCGGCTCGTCGATTAGCTGAAGCTCACGCAGGTGGGCGCCGAGTGTGCCCGCCAAGAGGCTGCCAACGGCGTCCAGCACTTTTGACTTATTCCCGGCCGCGTCTCTCGCCGTTTCGGCTTCCTTCGCCTGCGTCTCCGCCTGGTCCCGCAATCGCTCGGAGGCACGCTGGCGTTCCTGAACCACGCCGAGGAATTCCTGAGCCTGGGCGAAATTGGACGGTTCCAGCTCCGTCGGCAGCGAGGTAAGCAACCGACGATCGGTTGGGAGAGATTGAAGGAACTTCTCCGCACTGTTGACATCACTCTTTGCGTTGATGCGTGCTTCGGTCGCCGCCTCCAGGGCTCGTTTGGCCATGGCCTGGCGTGTCTTGCGGACGGTCTCGCTGTGCAAGGCAGGGTCGGCAGCTCGCCGTCGGGCCGCTTCGAGAACGTCCTCGAAGTCGGCGAGCGCGGTCGTCACCGCGGACAGCCGATCTCCCAACGCGCGCCGGCGCAGTGCGATTTCCGAGCCGGAGGTCTTTTCCTCATAGATCGACTTGCGGCTGCGATGCTCAGCCTCGAGCTCAGCGAGCGGGCGCTCGTCAACGTCCGCCTCGATCTCGAAGTTCTCAATTGCCTCCGCCTGCTTGTCCCACGACACTGCATCAGCTCTCTCAGCTGCCGCGAGCGTTGTCGCTGATTTCTCGTTGTCCCGAGCCGACGCCTTGGCCTCGTTCGCCTCCTGCCGACTCTGCACCCATGTCTGCCGCTCCGAGTGCATTTCCCGCTGACGCTCCCGAGCGAACTTAGCCCTTTCTTCTAGCTCCGCGAGGTTCTCGAGCCATGGGATGGCGCCCGCGAGACGCCGGAGGTCGGTCTCTTGCCGTTTGTCCTCGGCACCCAGTTGTTGGATCTCCTCGGTCGCCTCGCGAACGGTCGCCTGTGCGGCCGCCTTCAGCTCGTCGAGCCTCTTTGCCTCGCCTTCCAGTTCTTCGATCTCGAACCGGAGTGAGTCGAGGTGGTCCGGCGGGCAGTCGGCCATGAACTGCTTCAGCCGGCCGAGGAGGCTTTGGTCCTCATCGCGGCGGCGACTCAGCTCCGCTTCCACCACGAGCGCCTTCTCCAGCCTCGCCTCCACTTGGCCGCGTGCGGCCTCTGCCTGCACGCTGTCATAGAGCGCTGGTCGGGTGACGAGCGTCTTCAGATGGCGACTATGGCCATTCGGCGACTCCTGACGTTCTACCCAGTGAAACTCGCCGGATTCAGCGATCGAGAGTAGGAGCGACGGGTCGAGTCCCGCTTCACGCAGAGCGTCGATGGCGCGGTCGCCTTCCTCGGGTTCGACCACCACGGACGTGAGCAGCCACGGGCGTTCGCTGATCACTTGCGGCCAGTGATCGCGGTTGACGTGCTCCGCAAGGTACTGCCACCCGGGTGTGGCCGCGACCTTCGAGTGCTTGAGGTGGGCGATCGCACGATCCACATCGAGCGCGGCGGGGAGGAAGCCGGTCTCATCAAGCGCTGCCTTGGCTCGCTCGTCCTCAGAGGCAGCCACCCGCGCTTCGACCATCTGTCGCGTCGTGGAGGAAAGTGCGGCGAGCAGCCGCTCAGCGACGAGACTCCCTGCAACGAGGATGTCGAGGTCCTCGTGCTCGGCGAGTTCGCGAAGGCGTTGGTTCTCAGACAGGTCGCGCGTGCGACCAAGTAGTGAGTTCAGGGAGTCGCGCTGCGAATCGATCTTAGAGCGAAGCTGGCTGATCTGCGGAGTCAGTTCGTCGATTGCAGTGCGTGCCGTACCCCGGCGCCCATCAATCTCGCGGCTCCAGGTAGCGATCTGCTCGCGCCTGGAGGAAACAGATGCCTCGTCCCGACGCAGTCGCTCGACCGCCGTCTGTGCGGGCTCGTTCGCATGCAGCAGTCCGTCCTTGCGCAGTCGTGCCTGCCGTTGGTCCAGGTCTTGGAGCTGACCGCTGATGGAGTCGGCCTCGCTGTCGATCCGAGCGATCTCCCCTGTAGCCTTCTGGATCTCGGCTTCTGCCCCTTCGCGCCGGTCGGCGGCGAGGCGAGCGCGATCTTCGCCCTCAGCTACCCGGGTGCGGGCCTGCTCGGCCACTACGCGATAGCGACGATGAAGGAGGGTAGCGGCAGCTTTGTACGCGTCGATATCGCTACGCGCGCCCTCGATCTGGTCTGCCAACGCTCGGTCGAGCGCGGCCGCGTCCGCCGTCAGCCGTCGCTGTTCGATGACGTGAGGGAGCGCTTCCGAAATCTTGACCTCGGTTTTGGTCTCGTCCTCGATCTCCTGGGCAGCATTTAGCGTGTCGCGCGCCGCGTCGACCGCGTATTGGGCCACCCGTCCGTCGAGCGCACGAGACAGTCGCTCTTGTCGCGAACGGTCGTTGTCATGCTGGGTTCGCGCGAGGCGGTAGGCAGTCGCCCTCTCATCCTGCTCCTGCACTTCAGCTCGCGCGGCGCCGAGGGAGTATGTGATTCGGGCATTAAGGCGGGACCCTTCCACAATCAGACTCTGCTGACGCTCAGTGGCCTCACGCAGTACCGCATGTGTATCGGTGACTGGGCGAAGCCTGGTGATAATGCCCGATGCGAAGTCCCGCTCCTTCTTACGATGCGGCTCCATCGCCAGCTTGTCGGCGACCTGCCCAAGGTTCTCGGCCACCTGGTTCATGGCGCCCGGGTCCATCACGACCTTGATGAGGAAGTCCACGAAGCTATCGGCGTCCCGGAATCCCAGGAACTTTCGCGCGCCAGCTTCGTGCTCATTCATGGCGAGCTGGTAGCGGAAAATCTCGGGATCAAGGCCAAGACTCTCGAGCGTCGCCTTCCAGTCCGATTGCTTGTCGGTGATGACAGCCTCCAGCAAGGGCCGCGACCGTTGAGCCTGCGTGATCTGGTCGAGGAACGTCCTGACATGGACGCGCCGGCCGTTCTGTCGGAACCGCAGTTCGTCGAGCGAGAGCGTGCCGGTGAGCGAGCGGAAGGCGTAGAAGTGGCGGTCGAGTTCGGAAGTCTGGCCACGCCGGTACGTCATCACGACGCCCGTAACGAGGATGGTCTCGTCTTCGAGGCTGGCGAGCAGGCCGTCACCGGTCGACGACCATTCCAAAACTACGTGGGCAATGTCGTCGGCGAGGACGTACTTCTGGAGTTGCCGGATCTCGCCCGCCTTCTCGCGACCTAAGAAATCCCGGTAGCCAGGTTGGAGGACCGAGAAGATGAGCGCCAGCATCGAGGTCTTGCCGCCCATGTTCCGGAGCCACAGGACCGAGTCGAGCGGCTTTTGCCCGCCGTCGCTGCGGAAGTCGAGGACTAACGGGTCGAACCGCGCGTCCTTGTGGCCGATCGAGTCGAAGTAGACCCTACGCAGGAGGTACACGGTTACGTGCCAACCTCTTGTCCGCGCCGGATTAGGGCCAACGCCTGATACGCCTCGTGGCCCGCGACGCCTGCGATCTGAAGCCGCATCCGCTCGTTGGGCTGGTAGACGACGATGTTGCCTTCCTCGCGCTTCCGGACGAGGCCCTGTTCCACCAGGAGATCGAACGCGCGGCTGATGACGCTCTGCGTCCCCCTCTGCGGCCGGCGTCCGTCAGACGTCGCCACGACCTCCTTCTGCCGCATGTACAGGCTCGCTGCCTGCTCCCACTCCTCGCGCTCGATCTCCGGGTCATCGCTCTCCTTGGCGATCTCGGTGCATGCGGCACGCAGGAACTGCTCCACTTGTGCTGCCGTCGCCTGGCGGTGGCGCTCGGTCTCGAGGTCGTTCGCCTGGGGGTAGAAGTACGCCGCGATCGCCAGAACGGCCAGGCCGTGGAGGACACGGTCCTCGAACGTCCCCGCGCCCCGTTCACGGCGCCAGGAGGCGAGCGTGTACGCGAAGGGGCCGTAAAGATCGGCCCAAAGGAAGAGGCCCAGTTCGTTGGCCGCGGTCACGCGCAGACCGAGCCCGGTCGCGATCGAATCAACAAGTTGCCGGAAGTCAAGGTCCGTCCGGTACCGCGACAGCAGCGAGCGGTAGTCCTCGTCCTGCCCGGCTAGCAACCGGCTCTGCACTCCGAAGGCGACGAGCTGCGCCGCGCTCTCCACGTCCGGGTTAGTCGGCATACGCCAGCTCTTCGAAGCTGCCGACCAGGAGGTCAGAGCCGCCGAAGTCGGGGTCGTCGAGCGGCGTGCCGTCATCGACACTGAGCGCGCGGCCGGGGAGTAGGCCCTCGCGAGAGATCGGGCCTGGATCCGGCGCGAAGGCCCACAGCGCGCCAAGGCGGACGAGTTCGAGAACCTCGGCCTTCTCTTCACTACTGGCGAGGGCACGTGCGCGCGCGAACAGGATGGAGAGCCGCTCGGGCCTCTGGTCGACGCCGGCGAACGTCGCGCGGGTGCGGTCGAGCGTGGCTGGGCTGAAGCGAGCGCGCTCCTCCTGAGTCAAGTCGAGGATCGGAGCCTCGCGTTCTTCTTCGCTGAACTCGCGTCGGGGCTGGAGGAGGTCGTTAACCAGGTGGGTGAGATGCAGGATCTCGGGCGGGTGCGGGCCGATCAGCGAAGTTAGGAAGCCCGAGGCCACGTTTAACGCCTGCGAACTGGGAAGCCGGAGGACCGGGTGGAGCACTTCGCGGTTCATGTAGACGACGACCAGCGACGGGGGCGGCGCGAACCGCTGGCGCACCTGTTCCGCGAGGAAGACATCCGCCGACCTCATGAGCTGCGAGTGCAGCAGCGTGTGGCGCCGGTGGCAGTCGTCGATGAGGTCCACCAACTCGATCACGGTCCGCAGGCGCTCCGGCTCGTCTATCTCGGATCGCATCTCATCGAGCCGGTACCGCATCCGGCCCTCGTCCTCCAGTCGCTCGCTGATGTGTGCCTGGGCGGTGGAGATCTCCTCCATCACGTCACCCGCCCAGTCCACCCGGGTCAAATCGTGCTGTGCGATCTGGAGCATGGCCTGGATGGTCTCGGCGTATTGGATCGACCGGTACCGTGCCCGGCGAGCAAGCTGGGCTGCGTCGCCGAAGCGCCCAGCTGAGATGTACTCGTCGAGCATCCGCTCCTCAGCCTTCTGTGCATCGGCCACGTCGATGTCGAGGGCGCCGATCAGCAGATTGATCGCGCCGGCTGTCGCCTTGACGAGCAGGCTGGAGTCGGCCATTTCTCGCTCGCGTAGGAGTTCCACGACGTAGGAGCGAGTCACCGGCCGGCCCTGCGCGAGATCCGAGTACGGATAGGAGAAGCCGGCATCGGACTCCTGCTCGTTCAGCAGCCACGAAATGACGAGGGACGCGACGGCGCGGTGCATCTCAATGCGATCCGTCGGCACCATCCGCGCGGCGAGCTGCGAGATCTCCCCTTCGACCAGTGGCCGGGCAACGCCGCCCTCGAACCCCTGCCGATTGACCACGTACTCGATTGCCGCGAGCTGGAGGCTGCGGAGGTCGTAGGGCAGCCAACTCTCTCCACGCCTCCCTTTGTTGAGTTCCAGCTCGTGGATCGGAGCGGTGTAGAGAAGCGTTTTGAGGCGGCGGGCAGCGGCGAGCGGAGACGATTCAGGGGATGTCTGCGCAGGCACCGCCTGATCGAACAGAGATTCGGACCCGCCCATGGAGGCGAGTCTAATACGAGGCGTCTCGAACTACGACCTGCAGCATGTTGCAGGCTGTTTGGACCTTCAACGGGCGCCCGTCCCTCTGTACGAGTAGGTTGGTCGCCTACGTCTCGGGCCGGTACCGGTTGACATAGCGGATGTTCTCCCTGCGAAGGCTGGCCCTCCCCCGCCGCGTGGGGGGTCAGGCGCTTAGCCCCTCCCCGCGTCGTCCCGATCCTAAGCACCAGGCGCTGATCAACGACGCCGTCGCACTGTTCACTCTGCGCTACTGACGCACGATTTCCAAGGAGGAGGCTCGACAGATGACGGAGCGCATGGCCGCCTTCTTCGTGCTACTGAATAAGGGGCACGTCGGCGGCAAAAAGATCTAATCGCAAATCTTGTCGTTTGGGCGTTACGCAACATGCGTACCGCAACATGCGGGATGCGAGCCGCATGTAAGGAAAAGCCTCACATATGTAAGGAGATTACTTACGTGCCTCGTGATCGCAATTTACCGACCCACAGCCTGATCCGCTTCATCAGTAGTGCTCACCCAATTCCTAGGATTCTTGCCTTTTCTCTCTGGAATTCGTCGTCAGTCAGGATTCCTTGCGCGCGCAACTCGCCGAGTTCTTTGAGTTGGGCATACCTATCGGGCGTGGAAGAAGTGGGTGAGGCGACGGGTGTAGGCCGCGGCTCTGGAGCGGAGGCTGTGAGAGCAGCGGTCGGAGACATCGCCGCTTCAGCCGCATCGAGGCCTCCCAACTCCTTAATGAGGCGCGATGCTTGCTCGCCGGCGGCCTTAATCGCAGACATGGCTTCGAGGTTGAGTCCTATCCCCTTCATGAGGTTGGCGACGTCCTTGCGGTCTTTCCCCAGGAGTGCGCCGGGGGAAGGAGTGCGCCAGGTGCCTTACCCGAAGGGGATGCAACAAGAGGGCTCCAACCTTTGAGATTCCAATACCATTGGCCAGTGTCGTCGACGATCGCACCGTTCTCTAGCCTCCGCGCCATGCCGTCCTCCTCGCTTCCCGTTCCGATCAGTAGAACACCGTCCGACACGGTACCCGCGCCACCTGGAGCGGCTGACCTCCGTTCCTAGCCGGCCAGGATCTTCGCCTTTTCTGCCTGAAACTCCTCCTCGGTAAGGATTCCCTGCGCCCGCAGTTCGCCCAAAACCCGGAGTTGGGCATATCGGTCCGGCTTGTGCGCTCCGTCCTGTTGTTCGGCCTCCAATCCCTGAGCTACTCCTTGCGCCGTCCTTTCATGTTCACTTATTGCGATTAGCTCCGTCTCAGCGTGAACGACCGTGGCATCATCGGGTTGAGACGCTTTTGCCGGCGGGCTCAATTTGAGTGGTGATGCCGTAAGAGCCTCCTTCGCGCGCGCAGCCACCAAGGTGTTACCGGCAGGTCTGGATGAGGCCGGAAATGCATGAATCGGCGGCGGTAACTGAGGCTGGTTTCGTAGGCTGACGTCGGACCGGGATGCCCCGGTTACGAAATGACCCTCCCAACCATGGACCGGTCGAGAGGGCCG
>DATLUC010000054.1:0-29290 GCA_035533335.1 Candidatus Baltobacterales bacterium | reverse complement strand
GTCATGGGCGCAAACGTGTTGAAGACGGTCACTTCGATGTTCTTGCCGGTGAAGCCCACCGGGTTGGTGACCGGATAGCCGTCCACGCGGACATTGGTGATTGCGGAGTGCACGAGGCGAGCCTCGAGCTGCCCATAGCTGCGCTCCATCTCCAGGAGGTGCTGAGCTTCGCGCAGCGCTCGCCTCTGAACCATCTGCAGCATGGTCGAGATCTCGTTCGACCGCACGCGGGCCTTCGAGTTCTCTCGTGGGTAGGCGATCGTCGATGAAAAGCCCTTGATGAGCTCGCCGGCTATGCCGACCACCACCTGGCCGGGGACCGTCTTCGCCATGTCCTCCGCGGCTTCGAGGGCGCGGTTGCAGGACTGGATCACCGACTCGAGGTCGGCGATCGCCCCACCCGACATGGCGGCCGGGCCCTGCGGCTCGCGGCCGACGCCCAGGACCTCACCGTCGGGCCCGTCGCGCCGGACGACAAGGACCTTGATGAGGTCGGTCCCGATGTCCAGCACCGTGAAGTGCCGGTAGTACTCGCTGCGCTTGCGCAGGAACTTGAACTTGGTCAACTGAGCGCTTCTCCGAGTCGCCTGAATGCCTCGTCCGCGGGCACGGCGAGCTTACCGCGCGCGAAGTGCGGCGGCTGCTTGCCCCCCTTTCCGAGGAGGTCTTTGAGGCGGTTGGCATCGAATTGCGTGGTCAGGTCCTTGGACACCTTGATAACAAACATCTCGCCGGCGACAACGGTTACGACTCCCGACTTGACGAACTCGAGATAGCGGTCGGCATATCCCGCAAGCTCATCAAGGTTAGAGGCATCGACGGTTTCGGTCACGTAGTCCACCTTGCCGTGCTTGACCGAAACGCCGGCGCCACCACCGAGCTTCGCCTTTTGCAGCTGCTCGCGCAGCCGGTCACGCTCCCGCTCGCTCTCCTTCAGCTGCGCCCGCAGCGCCTGGAGGCGCTCGGGCAGCAGGTCAGGGCTTGCGTTGAACGAGCGGGCCATCTCCGAGAGCAGCTCGCGGTCGCGCCGCACGAGCTCGTCCGCCGCCTCGCCCACCACCATATCGATCCGCCGCAGCCCCGATCCGATGCTCGATTCGGAGACGATCACCGCGGTCCCGATGTCGGCCGTGTTCTTGACGTGAGTGCCGCCGCACAGCTCGCAGGTCCAATCGCCAAAGCACACCACGCGCACCACGTCGCCGTACTTCTCCTCGAACAGGTGCATGGCGCCCTGCGCCACGGCCTCCTTGTAAGGTTTTTGGCTCTCGTGGAACGGCAGCGCCGCGCGAACCTTCTCCATCACGCGGCGGTTGATCCTGTCCAACTCTTCCCTGGTGATGGCGCGATTGAGCGGGACGTCGAAGGTCGTGTGATCGGGACCGACCCACGAACCCTTCTGGACCACATTCTCGCCCAGCGTCTCGCGCAGGGCTTTGTGCACCAGGTGCGTGGCCGAATGATGGCGCGCGATCTGCGCGCGCCGGCGTGCGTCCACGTTGGCACTGGCGGTCTCCCCCACGCGCACCTCCCCCGCCACCACGGTGCCGAGGTGGGCGATCGCGCCTTCCACAGGTTTCTGCGTGTCCTCCACCCGGATCCGCCCGCCGGACGTCGTGATGATGCCTGTGTCCCCGACCTGCCCGCCCGACTCCGCATAGAACGGCGAACGCTCGACAAAGACCTCCACGGACTCGCCCTCTTTGGCGAGCTCGATCGGCCGGCCGTCTCTGCGCAGGGCGATGACCTTGCTCTCGGAAACGAGCTCGCGGTAGCCCGTGAAGTCGGACCTCGGCAGGTCGCCGGCCGCCGCTCCGCGCTGCTTCATGGCGCTCCGCGAGCGCTCGCGCTGCGCGGCCATCTCGTGCTTGAAACCCTCCTCGTCGACGGCAAGGCCGCGCTCGCCCGCGAGCTCCTTGGTCAGCTCGACTGGGAAACCGTAAGTGTCGTGAAGCTTGAAAGCGTCGGCGCCGGCGATCGTCTTGTCGTGCTTGCCCGCGATCCTCTCGAAGACGTCGAGACCCTGGTCAAGGGTCCGCTGAAAGCGTTCCGATTCCCCGCTCACGACGTCGGTGATCAGGCCCAGTCGCGCGCTGATGTCGGGGTATGGCTCCTGGAAGATCGCCGCCGTCACCGGGATCGCGTCCACGAGCGGATGCTTCATCTCGAGCTTCCTGGCATGGACGAGCGCGCGCCTGATCACCCGCCGCAGCACGTATCCACGCCCTTCGTTCGAAGGCGTGACGCCGTCGGCGATGAGAAACGTCATCGCCCGCAGGTGGTCGGTCACGATGCGCTCCGATCGCAGCTCGCGAGTGGGGCTGTGCTCTCGCACGAACCCGATGATCGGCGAGTACAGGTCGGTGTCGAAAACGTCCTGCACGCCTTGAAGCGCGGCCGACATCCGCTCCAACCCGCTGCCGGTGTCGATCGCCGGCCTGGGGAGAGGTTCCAGCGTGCCGTCCTCCTTCTGGTCGTACTGGGGAAACACCAGGTTCCAGATCTCGAGGTAGCGCTCGCAATGGTCCGGCAGGCAGTCGACCTGGCCGCAACCAACCTCGCGGCCGAGGTCGAAGAAGATTTCGGAGTCGGGGCCGCAAGGTCCGCGTCCGAGCCCCCACCAGTTGCTCTCGACCCTGTGCATGCGGTCTTGGGGAAATCCGGTATCGGTCCAGAACGTGTATGCCTCGTCATCGCGAGGGTGCACCGTGATGCGCAGGCGATTCACGGGGAGGCCGAAGGTCTTGTGCACCAGCTCCCAGGCGAGCGGGATGGCGGTCTCCTTGAAGTACGCCCCGGTCGGGGCGAAGTTACCCATCATCTCGAACATCGTCGTGTGGGTCCGATCCCCCACCTCGTCGATGTCAACCGTCCGGAAGCACTTCTGAACCGATGCCAGCCGAGGCGCGGGCGGTTGGCTAAAGCCCAGGTAGTAGGGCTGAAGCGGCTGCATTCCGGCCGAGATGAAGAGCGTGCTCGGGTCCCCGTGCGGCACCAGGGGTGCGCTGGGGATCACCAGATGCTCCCGACTCGCGAAATGCTCTAGAAAACGTCTGCGGATCTCGTTCCCGGTCACGGGGCGAAACTCAGTTTAGGGGGCGAGCCGCTCCACGCGCCAAGTGCCGCCTGGCTGGCGGACGTACCTCAGCCGGTCGTGAAGGCGGTCTTCGCGACTTTCCCAGAACTCGATCCAGCGTGGCCGCAGCGCGTATCCGCCCCAGTCCGCGGGCAGCGGGACGTCGATCGGGTGTCGCGCACCAAGCTCCGCCGCCGCCTTCTCGAGCACGGTTCGCGACGCGACGACCCGGCTCTGCCGCGAGGCGAGCGCGGAGAGCTGGGCTCCGCGCGGCCGGCTCCTGAAATACGCGAGCGAGCGCTGCCGGCTGACCCGCCGCACGGTGCCCGAGACCCGGACCTGGTGGCGGGTGGCAGACCAGTGGAAGACGATCGCGGCGCGGTCGTCTTCGGCCAGGTCACCGCCCTTGAGGCTTTCGTAGTTCGAGTAGAAGATGAACTTTCCGACCTCGAGGCCTTTGAGGAGGACCATGCGCGCCGACGGTCCCGAGCGGCCAGTCGTGGCGAGCGCCATGGCGTCAGGCTGGAGGGCGCCCGCTGATTCAGCCTCTTTGAACCAGCGCCGGAACAGGACCAGCGGGTCGGCGGGCGCCCTTGAGTCCATGAGCGGCACGCTATTGCTCGCTCACGACGCGCCGGCTTCCTCTGGCACGTGCTTGCGCAGCTGCTCCAGGGCGGCACGCTGGAGCCGCGACACGTGCATCTGACTGATGCCCAGCCGGCGGGCGATCTCCGACTGCGACATCTGCTCGTAGAACCGCATCGCCATGATGGCGCGCTCTCGGGGGGTCAGGTGGACCATGGCGCGGTTGAGCACGTCTCGCATCTCGACGCGGTCGAGCTCGGGGTCGAGGTCCCCGATCTGCTCGGAGACCGCACGGCTGTCCTGCCCGTCTCCGGTCGCGATCGGCTGGTCCAGCGACAGGGGCATGTAAGCGGGACCGATCTCCATCGCCTCCGTGACGTCGTCCGGCGTGACCCCGAGACGTTCGGCGAGCTCGGCCACGGTCGGCTCGCGCGCCAGCTCATTCTTCATCTGCTCGTTGACCCGCACCGCCGACTGGTGCAACTCCTGGAGACGGCGCGGGAACCTGATCGCGGTGCCCTTGTCCCGGAAATGCCGTTTGATCTCGCCGGCCACGGTCAGCGTGGCGAAGGTCGTGAACTCGTAACCGAGGTCAGGGTCGAATCGCTCGATGGCCTTGATGAGGCCGAGGTACCCGACCTGCACGATGTCGTCGAGGGGCTCGCCCCGGTTCTGGAACTTGCGCGCCAGGAAATACACGAAATCGTGATAGGCGTCGACGAGCTGCTCGCGGATACGCTCACGCTCGGCGGGGTCGGTGCTGTCCCGGTAGCGGCGATGGAGCGCCCGCAGCTCCTCGCGGGGCATCCGCGGAGATGAGCCCACTACCTATCTAGTGTGGTACTTCGCGGTTTATCAGCCTGCCAGGTGCTTGACCATCCGGAAGCGCACGTGACCGGTACGCGGTTCCACGAGCGGCCGGAAGTCGTCGACGAAGCAGCGGATCATCTCGTAGGCGAGCCGCTGCAGCTCGGGGTCGACCGCGACCTCGTGCTTGTGCACCGGCATCACGTTTCCGCTCGGCATCACGTCCACGTCCACGACCAGGGCGCGGTCCGTGGCGAAGTAGGTCAGCTGGAGGTCCGCGGCGGTGTCCATGCCGTCTGCGGCGGCGATGGCGCTGTCGCACGCCTGGGTGAGCGCGATGTTGAGCTCATCCAGGTCGACCAGGCTCAAACCGAGCTGTCCGCCGAGCGTGGTGGCGACGCGCTTGGCGACCGGAATGAACGCCGACGACGCCGGGATCTTGAGCTCCGCAAGGTTTCGTTTGGCCACGGTCCTTGTGGTCCTACTCCTCGCCGTTGGTGGCCTGGCGGACCTTGCGCGTGGCGGTCGCCTCGAGCTCCTCGCGCTTGCGCTTGGCCGCTGCCACGCCGTCCTGGATCGCCTTGCCCACCGGGTGCTCTGGGTCGGTGACGATGTCGCGCGCTTTCTGGGCGGCTTCCTTGGCCCGCTGCACTGGCTCGCTGCCGCTGAGCTCGATCGTCTTGCTCTTCAGGTTGTCCACCTGTGAACGGCCCGGACCGGATGCGATGTATGCGCCCGCGGCCAGGCCGATCAGGCCGCCGAGGATGAACCAACCGAAACCGCCACCGCCGCCGCCGTCTCTCTCATCTGCCATCTCTAACCTCCCAAAACCGAGCGGAAAAGGCTCTGACCCGCGACCTTCACTCCATGCGCCGCAGCGCCGATGCCGCGACCCACGGCCGCGGCGCCGCGGCCGCCGGTGCGCAACCCGACGTTGACACCAGCCGTGATGTCGTTGACGTTTCCGATCGTCTGGCGTACCTCGGGCAGGGTTTCCTTCATTTCCTCATTAGTGGTGTCCAAGAGCTCCTCCACAGCGCCGAGCGTTCCACGCAGTCTGAAAAGCACCGCCGCCAGGGCCAGTGCCACCACGAGGGCGGCGACCCCAAAAGCGATCCACATGAAGCTCTGACCGCTCATCGGTTCAATACCCTTCGGCCGGAGGCTGCAAACACCAATGGCAATCTTAGTTGGGCGGTGGCATGTTGCTCGTGCCCGGCTCTTTCGGCTCCCGGCCAGGGCGAGGGACGAATCGCGCCAGGGGCTGCAAGAACAAGGCGAAGATCACCGCCGGCACGAGGTTGGCCTGGCCCAGGCGCAGGGCCGGCAGTCCCAGGTAATCCCACAGCTGGCCCAGCCCGAATCCCAGCGCGGTCATCAGGAGGATGGGCAGGTACGAACGGCGACGAAACGGCACGAACGCGTAGATCAGCTGCGAGACGATGAGGACCGCCAGGACCTGGACGATGAGCCCGGGCGGGATGAGCTTCAACGCTCAGTGACCAAGCGCGTCACCCGCCACCGGCGCTGCGGGCACCTACCCCTGGCTTCATGCGCGGGGGCCCCAATGGTGAGGAGGAGGTGCTCCCTCCGGACCACGGGGGTGGGTTGTCCTGAGCGAGCTCAGGTGGGTCCCCTGCCTTGGCTCTCCAAGTCCCGTATCCGGGGTCCCCGCAAAGTCAAAGACTTCGCGGGGCTTTCCAGCGGGCATTTGGTCGGCTTTCCGGACTCCGGGGTCCCTAATGCTGTCTAGTTGGGCAACGCGCACATCGCCCGCAGCCCTTCGGGAGCCAGCCAATCTTACGAGCCGGCTTTCTTGAGTGGTTTCACTACGACGTTCAGCTCGTCGAGCTGCGATGCGTCGACCTCCGAAGGCGCCCCCAACATGAGGTCCGACATGGACTGGGTCTTGGGGAAAGCGATCACATCCCTGATGTTGTCGGTGCCGCCGAGCATCATCACGATCCGGTCGATTCCGGGCGCGATCCCGCCGTGGGGCGGCACACCATAGGTGAAAGCCTGGAGCAGGGTTCCAAACCGCTCGCGGATGGTCTCCAGCGGCATGCCGAGCAGCTGAAAGACCCTTTCCTGCATCGCCGGGTCGTAGATCCTGAGGCTCCCGCCGCCGAGCTCATAGCCGTTGCAGACGATGTCGTACGCGTGGGCCCGCACGTCATAGGGACGCTCCTCGACAAACGACATGTCCTCCTGGAACGGCCGCGTGAACGGGTGGTGCGCATACGTCAGCTTGCCCTCGTCATCCTCTTCGAAAAGATAGGTGGGATTGATCCAGAGGAACTTCCACTCGTCTTCCCTGATGAGCTTCCGCCGCCGCGCCACCTCCTGGCGGATCAGGCCCATCACGGTCTCTGCCTTTCGTTTTCGATCCGCCACCAGGAGCACGATGTCGTCATCGCTCGCGCCGGTGGCCTGCCGGATGCCGGCGACTTCGTGCTCGCCGAGAAATTTGTCGATCGAGCTTCCTGGTAACCAGGCCATTCCCTTTCCACCCGCGCCCTTGGCGAGCGTGACCAGGTCGTCGAGGTCGCGCCGGGGCATGTCTTTGCCGCCCGGGACTCGCATGCCACGCACCACGCCGCCCGCATCGAGCGCGCCGCGGAAGATCTGCGCTTTCGTCCCAGCCAGGACCTGGCCCAGGTCCGCGATCTCGAGATCGTGGCGAAGATCGGGCTTGTCGGAGCCGTAGCGCAACAGGGATTCCTTGATGTCGAGGCGCGGAAAAGGAGTCGAAAGCTCGACCCCGAGCACGTCACGCCACAGCTTGCTGAACAGCCCCTCGATCAGACTGAAGACGTCCTCCTCGTCGCAAAAGGACATCTCGAGGTCGAGCTGGGTGAACTCGGGTTGCCTGTCCGCGCGCAGGTTCTCATCCCGAAAGCAGCGCGCGATCTGGTAGTAGCGCTGCACGCCCGAGACCATCAACAGCTGCTTGAGCATCTGCGGCGCCTGGGGCAGCGCGTAAAAGCTTCCGGGGTGAAGGCGCGACGGCACCAGGAAGTCTCTTGCGCCCGATGGCGAGCTGCGGGTGAGGATGGGGGTCTCGACCTCGATGAACTCCCTGCTGTCCATGAAGTCGCGGATGATCTTGTTGACGCGGCTGCGCAGCTCGAGCATCTGCGTCATCCGCGGGCGGCGCAGGTCCAGGTACCGGTATTCGAGGCGCGTCTTCTCGTCCGGCTCCTCCGGATCCTCGATCGGAAACGGCGTCGTGTCCGAGGTGTTGATGACCTCGACCTGGGAGGCCGCGACCTCGACGTCGCCGGTCGGCATGCGGGGGTTCTCCGATCCGGCCGGACGCCGGCCGACGATCCCCTTGATTCGCACGACATACTCGGATCTCAGCTCCGACGCCACGCCATGAGCCAGGGGCGCCTTGGCCGGGTTGAAGACGACCTGCACCGCTCCCCAGCGGTCGCGAAGGTCGATGAATATGAGCCCGCCGTGGTCGCGGCGCCGGGCAACCCAGCCGTACAACTCCACCTCGCCGCCCTCGTCGGAAACGCGAAGGGACCCGCAGTGACGGGCGCCGAAGCCGCTCACGCCAGCCGCCCCGGGAGATCCACCCACTCCACCGGTGCCTGCTCGCCACTGGCCATGTCTTTCAGCTGCGCCGTGCGGGCCGCCGCATCCCCGGCGGACAGCAGGACCACCCATCGCGCGCCGAGCCTGTTGGCAGACCGCAGCTTGGCCCTCAGGCTCTTCGCCTCGTAATCGACCGCGACCGAGCGCACGGTGCGGCAGATGCGTGCGACTTCCGCCGCCGCCAGGTCGAGGTCGCCATCGGCCAGGACGACCACCTCAGCGGCCGGGCTTGCGATCACCTGTTCCCCGCTCGCGGCCATCAGCTCGGTGACGCGGTCGAGGCCGCCAGCGAATCCGACCCCGGGCGTCGACGGGCGGCCCATCGCAGCGGCAAGGCCGTCATACCTGCCCCCCGACGCGAGCGCATCCTGCTGGCCTGAAGCCCCCGCCGGGTAGAACTCGAAGACGGTCCGGGTGTAGTAGTCAAGCCCGCGGACCAGGTGCGGGCTGAGCTGGTACTCGACGGAGGCGCCGTCGAGCAGGCGAAGCACGGCAGCCCAGTGCTCCGAGCATTCGTCGCAGAGGTGCTCGCTCACCTTGGGCGCGCCAGCCTTGAACGGTTGGCAGATGTCCACCTTGCAATCGAGCAGGCGCAGCGGGTTACGCTCGAGCCGGAGCTGGCAGTCGCCGTGCAGCTTTGACTTCAGCGGCCGGTAGTAGTCCTTCAGCAGCTCGAGATACGCGGGCCGGCACTTGGAGTCGCCGATCGTGTTCAGCTCCACGCGTAGGTGGCGCAGCCCAACCTCGACCAGCCAGTCGTGGGCAAGCTCGATCACCTCGGCGTCGAGCGCGGGCTGGGCGCTGCCGATCGCTTCGATGTCGAGCTGGTAGAACTGGCGGTATCGCCCCTTCTGCGGGCGGTCATATCGGAACATCGGTCCGATCAGGTACAGCCGGGATGGCGGCGGCGCCTGGTTGAGACCGCCTTCGAAATACGCACGCACGACCCCCGCCGTGGCCTCGGGCCGAAGAGCCAGGTTGCGGCCTCCCCGGTCGTCGAAGCGGTATAGCTCCTTGGCGACGGCGTCGGTGTCCTCGCCCACGCGCTCGATGAGCTCGGCCGACTCGATGATCGGCGTGAGGATCTCCTCGTAGCCGTAGCGTCTTGCGACATCGACGGCCGCCTTCTCCGCGGCGCGCCACAAGGGACGGTCGCCCGGAAGGATGTCGCGCATGCCGCGGACTGAGTTGATCGGCTCGGAGCGAGGCATTGGAGTGTTCGATTGTAAGAACCGTGGGTTTTCCCCATCCGGACGGCCCGCCGAGTTTGCCGTCCCGCTTCAGGCGGGCGCGGCGATTGGGGTTAATATCTGGCGCCGGTGACCACCGCTCTGATCCAGCTCATCTCATTGGTCCTTGCCGCGCTGGCCTTGATCACGGGCGCGTACCTGCTGATCATCGGTAAGCGGCCCTGGAGGGGAGGCGACAGCACCGAGGTCGCGCCCCGGGTTCGCCTGTTGGGGTTGAGCTACATCCTCGTCTTCGGCTCGGCCATGATCCAGATCATCGTGCAGCCGCGCGGTGTCGCAGCCGAAGCCCTCGGCGGGCTCATGGTGCTGGGCGGGACACTCGTGATCGTGGTGGTCTGGCTCGAAGCCCGGGCTTCACGCCGCTCGACCCACGAGGCGACCGTGGACTCCAGGCTCCGCAGCTAGAGCCAGGTCCTCTCAGAGCGCCGGCCGCTCCCGGTTGGTGCGATAACCCGCCGCCGCCCTGAGCGCCTCGACCAGGTCGGCGAGGTGGACCGGTTTGCTCATGTAGTCGTCGAATCCGGCTTTGATGCATCGCTCCTGGTCGCCCGGGCCTGCGAGTGCGGTAAGGGCGATCAATCGCGGCCGGTTGCCGCGGGGCCAGCGCCGGCAGATCGCTTCCGCGGCCGCTAGCCCGTCCATCTCGGGCATCAACACGTCCATCAGCACCGCGTCATACGGCTGTTGCGCCACAGCCGCCACGGCCTCGCGACCGTTGGACACGACATTTGCACTGTGCCCGAGCTTGGTCACGAGCCGGCGCAGGAGGTTCTGGTTGAGGGCGTTGTCGTCGGCGATCAGCACGCTCAGGCCGCCGGGCACGGCGTCGATGGCAACCGGCGGAGACGGCACACCATGCGCTCCGACCTGGATCATCACGTCGTGGAGAGTGCGCGGCACGACCGGCTTGGTCAGGGTGGCCTGGATCACCCCGTTGTCCGCAGCCTCGGCTTCCTGGGGCCCCGGGGACGCGAGCGAGATGAGCACGATCGGAAGCTGGTCGGGCCGCCGCAGCGCACGTATCTCGGTGGAAAGCGCCAACCCGTCGATCACCGGCTGTCGGTGCTCGACCAGCGCGATATCGAAGGGCCGGCCCTCCTTGACGATGCCCAGCGCTTCCTCGGGCGACACCGCCGTGGCGTCGGCCCCCCATTGCTCCGCCTGGAGGGCGAGCACGCGCTTGTCGGTCGCGTCGGCCGACACCACCAAGACCCGCATCCCGTTCAGGGTCAGCTGGGTCGCCGGGTCCGTAGGCGGCAGAGCTTCGGCCAGGATTGTGAAATCGAATGCGGTTCCGGCGTCAGGGCCCGCCTCCACGCCGCCCTGCTCGACGCGCAGGTCGCCGTCCATCATCTCTACGAGCTGCTTGGTGGTGCTCAGGCTCAGCACCGCGAGCCTGTCACCCGGTTCCATGTGCTCGTGGGCGGCGGGCGCGCCGTCAAGACCACCGCGCAGGATCCTGGCCGGCACGCCCCGGCCGGTGTCGCGGATGGTGAAATGAAGGGCAACCAGCCCTCCACGATCCTCGCTGCTCAGCTCGACGCCGACGCCGCCGCGGAAAGTGCGATCGACGGCGCCGTGCAGCAGCGTGAGCAGGATCTGCTCCAGCCGCCTCGAGTCTCCGACCACGATGCCCGGCACGTCTGGCTGAGCGCCGAACGACAGGTCGAGGCTCTTCACGCCGGCGTCGTCCGCGACCAGGGCAAGGCACATCTCGACGCATGACCGCAGGTCGAAGGGGTGCAGTGCGAGCTCCAGCTCGTCGCTCTGCATGATCGCCGCGTCGAGGACGTCGTCGATCAGCCTGGCCACCTGCTCGGCCCCGATCTCGACGATCGACGCAAGCTCACGCTCCTCTCCGGATTCCGCGCCACTGGAGAGCAGGCCGGCAGCCCCCAAGACGGCATTGAGCTGGTTGCGGAGCTGGTGGCCGATGTCCGCCATCAGCTCCGAGTCGATGATCACGCGCCCGCCCTCGCCGATCACGCCGGAACTCGACACCATGCTCTTGTCCGGCGTCTCGTCTCCAGCTCGAAACTCGCCCATCAGTAAAGCTGCTCCGCCGGTGGCTGCTCTGTCGGAGCGAACAGCGACTCAGGCACCACGACCCCGTTCGAGCGGAAGTGCGCGTCGAAGTTCGAGCGCGACCCTGTCGCGGTGTGATAGCCGACCGCGCGTCCGTCCGGCGTGACGCCCACCTGTCGAAACGTGAAGACCTCCTGCAGCACCAGCTCCCCTTCGACGATGCCGAGCACCTCGGCCACGCTGGTGATCTTCCTGCCTCCGCCGCGGGTTCGCTCCGTCTGGACGATGACGTTGAGGGCGGATGCGATCTGGTTGCGAATCGCGCGCGAAGGCAGCTCCGTGCCCGCGAGCAGCACGAGGGTCTCGAGGCGGTTCAGCGCGTCGCGGGGGTTGTTGGCGTGAAGAGTGCTCATCGACCCGTCATGCCCGGTGTTCATCGCCTGCAGCATGTCCAGGGCCTCGCCGCCGCGACACTCGCCCACGATGATCCTGTCCGGCCTCATGCGCAGGGAGTTGCGCACGAGGTCGCGAATCGAGATCAGGCCGCGGCCCTCCACGTTCGCGGGCTTCGACTCCAGGCTGACGACGTGCACTTGTCGAAGCCGAAGCTCGGCCGCGTCTTCGCATGTGACGATCCGCTCGGTGGCCGGGATGAATCCCGAGAGGACGTTCAGCAGCGTGGTCTTGCCGGACCCGGTGCCACCCGACACGATGATGTTCAGGCGGGTCTTCACCGCCGCGTCGAGATACTCCATCATGGCTTCGCTCGATCCGCCGCTGTTGATGATCCTCTCCGGCGTCAGGACCTCGCGACCGAATTTGCGGATGGTCAGGCAGGGTCCGTAGATGGCCACCGGCGGGATGACCACGTTGACGCGAGAGCCGTCTTTCAAACGCGCATCGCACATCGGCTCCGATTCGTCTACGCGCCGTCCGATGGTCGAGACGATGCGGTCGATCACGCGCCGAAGGCTGTCCTCGTCGGCGAAGGCGAGGGTGGTCAGCTCGATTCGCCCAGCGCGCTCGACGAAGATCTGCTCCGGCCGGTTGACCATGATCTCAGTGACCCCCGGGTCTCGAAGCAGCGACTCGAGCGGACCGAGCCCGATGACGTCGTCGAAGAGAATTTCGACGAGCCTTTCGCGATCGGCGGCGGTGACCAGGACCGCGGGAGGCTTGGCGCGGAAGTGATCCTCCGTGAGTTGCGTGAGCAGGCGCCTGATTCCCGCGCGGTTGTTGATGTCGATGGCCCCTGCATGGCGGGCCAGGAGCAGCGCGTGGATCTCAGTCTTGGCCGCAGACAAAGCAGGGCTCAGCTGGCCGCCCTGGTCCGCGCGGGCGGGCGCCTCGTCGGGCGCGACGACCTCGGCAGACGCGACGGGTTCTCGGGCGACCGTTCTGCGCTCGACCGGCGCGACGGTCGCGGGTCCGTTGGCCGGGGCCGGCTCAGCCGGCACAGGAGCGGCCGCAGCCTGCGCGGGCGCCTGCTGGTAGCGGCGGTCGAACCGCTCCGAGAGCTTCACTGCTTCTTCCGCAGGGCCATCTTCAGGAGGCGCCGATGGGCGCGCCTCGCGATCGCTTGCATCTCGGGGTCGGGATCGGCGGTCGCCAGCTGGCTCAAACCGTCGGTGGCGGCCGCGTCGCCGATCATCGCGAGGGCCTTGCAAGCCGCGAATCTCACGTCCTTGGGCCAGCGGCGGTCGTGCGCGATGCCCAGCAGCGGCGCCACCCGCAGGCTGTCCTTGCGCAGGCCGCACGCCAGGACCGTCGCCACCGCCGTCTTCTCGGAAGGCGGCTGCCTCATGAGAGCCTCGATGTCGACGTCGGAAGCCGCCCGCGAAAGGGTGATCGCGAGGAGGTGCAGCGGCAGCTTGTCGGCCATCCCCATCAGGATCTCCACGGCGCGGCGCCCGCCGAGCTGCCCGAGGGCTCGGGTGGCCGTCCGCCGGACCAGTGGGTCAGGGTCTGCCATCAGGTCGCCGATCCACGGCACCGCCTCGGTCAGGCGCATCGCGCCACAGAGCCGGCAGGCCGCCGCCCTGACGTCCGGGTCGCCGCTCGCGAGCGCGTCGAAGATCTTTTCCGCGAGGCCTGAGTGCCGGAAAGCCTCAGTGACCCGCCAGTGGGCCGACAACCCGCTGCCGGGACGGTCCAGCGCCTCCGAGATGACTCTGGCCACCGGGCCGGACTCGGCAAGAAGGTCGGTGGCGCTGACATTGGTGATCACCGCCGGGCCGCCGTCGAGCGCCCCATTAAGCACCTTGTAAATGCGCTCGGCAAGCTTGGAGCGAACAGCAGGTACCCGGATCGCCGTCTGAGGCGTGGGCCTCGTACTCGAGCCATTAGTGCGATGCGGGGGGTCGATCTGGGGGGACGTTGGTACATTATCGACGTTTTGAGTGCCCGTGAGGTTCGCAAAACCTTACCTAGGGCGCGGGAGGAAGATCCACTTCAAGTGGCTGGCAGCAGTTTACCTGGCGCCGCCGACACCCCCTCCGCCCTGCAGGGCAGGGTGCGGATCCTGGAAATGTCATCGGTGTTCGCGGAGCTGGGGGACGGCCCCCTCCGGGCGATCGCACGCCGGATGAGGTCGCTGGGCCTCAAGGCCCGCGATACGCTCCGGCTCGGCGGCGCCAGCGGGGACGTCGTCGTCTTCCTGGCTTTGGGCCAGGTCGAGGAGTCGATCGCGGACGGCAGCGGCAAGGTGCTGTTGACCCGCCGCCCGGCGCCGGGCGACCTGGTGATCCTGCCCGCCCCGCGCACGGGGGACCGGTACGTCACCAGCATCTTCGGCCTCACCGACGCGGTGCTCTTCACGCTGGACCGGGACGGCCTCCTGGAGGGGCTCGGCACCGAGGTCGAGAGCGTGGCTGTGACGCTGGATAAGCTTTGGGAGCAGGAGCTGTCCGCCGCCCGGGCGACCGAGGCGCAGGTCAAGTCGCGCTCCGTGGCGCCGATCGTCGCCTTCTTCTCGGCCAAGGGCGGCTCGGGGACCACGACGCTGGCGATCAACACCACTGCGGCCCTGGCCAAGAAGTACCCGCACCAAGTCCTCCTGGTCGACCTGGCGGCTCCGTTCGGGCACGCGGCGTTGTTCGCCGACCTGATCGCCACGGGCTCGATCGCCAGCGCCTCCCGGACCGCGGCGGCCGATTTCGAGTCCGTGCTCAGAAGCAACATCGTCAACCACCGTTCGGGAATGGGCGTCCTACCGGGTACGCTGCGGCCGGAGGAGGTCGACACCGTCACCGGCGACCTGACCGGGCGTGTCCTGGATGTCGTGGTGGACTGGGAGAAGCTGGTCGTCGCCGACTTGGGCACCTCGCTCGGAGAAGCCGCCCTCGCCGTCATCGAGCGGGCCGAGTGCCTGGTCGTGATCACGCCGCCGGAGATCGCGGCGATGACCGATGCGCGCCGCGCGCTCGCCGTGTTCCGCGACATCATGAACGTGCCCGACAACAGGATCGTGCTCGTGCTCAACCAGCGATCGCCCCATCCGCCCCTCGATCGCGCCGCGATCGAATCGATACTCGGTCGCAAGATGGCGGTGGTCGTCGGTTTCGACGACTCCAGGCCGGAGGATTCGACTCTGGCCGGCGGGCTTGTCCTCCTGCGGGATCCTTCCTCGCTGGTCTCACGCGGAGCCACCGAGCTCGCACGCGTGATCTTGGCGAGCCTGAAGCTTGATGTATGACTCCAAGCGCACAAGGCGTGGCCAGGCCCTGGTCGAGCTCGCGATCGCCCTGCCCGTGCTCATGTTCCTCGCCGCCGGCACCCTGGAGATGGGGCGGGGGTATACGTTCGCCATGGCCACGTCCGACGCCGCGCGCGATGCGGCGAGGTATGTGGCCGGCAAGACATCCAGCACGAACGGCCCGGGCTTGACCGCGATGTGCGACCTCGTGATCGCGGACCTGACGGCGGTGACCGCTCCCGCCAACGTCAGCTGCCCGACCCATGTCCTCCACGCTCCGCCGTTCGTCGCCGGCACCGATTACACAAAGCCGGCGGCTGGGCAGGCGGTGGTCGTGGTCTACTGCGGCGCCAGCGCCAACTGCACCGGCTCTGTGACGGCGCTCACGCAATCAGAGGTCGACGTCTCTGTCTACTACGGCTTCAGCGACTTGAATCTGCTCGGAGGCGGGATCACCATCTCCGGGGCGAGCCGCGCCACGACGTCCTGGTGAGATCCTCCCGACGCCGCGGTTTGTCCGCCGGCCAGGCGATGGTCGAATTCGCCCTCGTGGCGCCCATCGTCCTGCTGCTGATCGGCGCCACCGTCGACATCGGACGGGGCCTGCTCCTCTACACGCTGCTCCAGGGGGCGTCGCGCGACACGGCGCGCCAGGCCACCCTCGCCTACTACAACGGCTCGAACCTGCTGCCGCCTGACTGCACGGCTCTGGCCACGCCTTGCTCCCTGACGTCGATCGTCAATGGCGCTCATGCCCTCGATTCGCTCGGGGTTGCAGTGTGGCCTCTCGACTCTCCGGCGACCAACACCCCACCCCCCTACGGCACTTACGTCGCCAATGCGACCACCACGCAGCCCGGCACCATCACGCTGGTTCCCGGCGACGCGAGCAATACCGTTTACATCTTCATCTACGAGCTGGACTCGAGCGCCAGCCCGGTCACCCGCTGGGGCTGCCTACCCTGCGGCCCCGTGCGCACCGGCGGGCACCAGAGGGTGGTCGTCGACCTCAAGCTCAAGTGGCAGCCCGTGCTGGCCCGGTTTCTCGACATCCCGGCGACGGTGACGTTCGACTCCCAGACCGTCGACCGGCTCGAGTTCTGATGCGCGGGCGAACCCAATCCGGCCAGGTCATCGTGCTGGTGGCATTTGCGCTGCTCGCGCTCATCGGGACCGCCGCCCTCGTGCTGGTGGCGGGCTCGGTCGAATGGCAGAAGAACCAGCTTCAGCAGCTTGCCGACGAGGCGGCTCTGGACTCCGCGATGAGGATCGGCATCGGCTGCAGCGCCCCGAGCGCGACCACCGTCATCACCGAGGCCGACAACTTCATCGCCACCCAGCGCGCGCGCACAGGCTCAGTCCCGGTGCCAGTGGGAACGTGCGCAACAACCTTTAGCGGCACCGACACCTTCGCCGGAGGGTTGAGCGAGACGATTCACTACCCCTACCGCGCCCACCAGCAGCAGGTCGAGGTGATCTTGACGCTGGCCCTTCCCATCTCGTTCGGAACCGATCTGGGCCAGACCAGCACCACCGTGGTGCGTCGTGCGGTCGGTCAGCAGCTCGCAGGCTCCACGACAGCTCTTTCCGCCACGTCGCTGTCCTGCACCGGCGGCCAGGTCAACATCGCCGGCTCCGTGATGTCGCAGAACGCCATCGTCTTGAGCGGAGGCTGCGCCCTGTACGCGCACATGCGCTTCGACGCGGCGTCCGGTACCTATTCCGACCTCGGCGACGTCTCCGTGTACGCGGGCGGCCAGAGCTGGACCGCAGCAGGAGGCTCGTGCAGCGCAGGCGCAAGCTCGGGAAGCTCCAACGCCATCTGCTCCGACGGTTCTGAGGTCTCCGGACACGTCGTCCCCGCGGCATGTGGGACGAGCGGGACCAACGCATTCCTCTCGGCAGGAGATGCGGCGGTCAACGCGAACCCGTGCGCCGCAGGTGTCGCCCCGCAGCTTCCGGCACAGGTGTCCACTGTGCAACCACCGGAACCGGACACCGACGCATCAGCGATCGCGACTTTGAGGAACAGCGCGGGTGGATCTCTCGGCGCGCCCTGCACACCGGCAGGTGCGTACACGACGCCGATCATCGTCAACGGCACGACGGTGGCAACAGGCTTGGGACCAACTCCGACCAGGGATGCCAGCGGCGTCTACCACTACAAGCCAAGCTGTTACGGGTACCTCGACCCGAGCCCCCTTACCGGCGGCGTCGCCAACGTCCAGATCGGCCTAGAAACCGTCCCGGCAAAAGTCGATATCAGGGTCACGCTGCCCGCGCCGAGCACCGCCGGCACCCTGCTCGTAGTGACGCTGCGCTCCGACACCAACCCCTCCAACAAGCCGTTCACGCCTCCGTCCGCCACCTGGTTGTCGGCAGTCGAAAACTTTCAGAACGGCATCGCCCACACCCAGATTTGGTACTACCCCAACAATCCAGGTGGAATCCAGACCGCCGACTTCGCGGTGAGCCCGAACTCGATCGACGGCGTCGGCCAGATGAGCGAGTGGTCCGGCCCTGGAGCCGCTCCGCTCGACCTCACCGGAACCCTGACCCAGACCACCAACCAGTCGGCGCCGACGATCTCGACCAGTGGGTCGATCGCGACCGCCGGCGAGCTTGTGGTCACTGACATGGGCGCCCTACAGCAAGCAGGCCAGACCTACAGCTCCGGCGCCGGATGGACGAACACGGTGTCCGACATGTCGGTCGAGGGGTACGCATCCGAATACCGGATCAACCCGGCCACCGGCGCGCCCGCGAGCGAATCCGTCACCGTGGGCACTCCGACGACGTGGGCTTCAGTGATCGCGACCTTCAAACCTGCCTCCGCGGGAGTTTCGGCGGCGGTCCTGGACCCCGGCTTCTACTACTTCAATGGCGCCGGCTCCCCCGGGGTCGGCGGCATCTGCCTCAACGGAAGCCGCCTGATGGGCAAGGACGTCACGCTCGAGTTCGTCAACCAGGCGAGCTTCTCGTCGGGGACCTGCGCATCCGGCGGTGGCGCGGCTTGCGCGGGCGCGTGCGCTTTCGGCTCGACCCCGTGCTCGATCTCAGCTTGTCCCCCCAATGCGCCTTTCGACTCTGCTTCCGGCGGCGGCTACACGTGGTTGGCGGCCCCGTGCTCGCTCGCCCCCACCGGCGACAGCAGCTGTGCCGCGGCGGCGTCGTGGTGCCCCACAGGAGACCGCGCGTGTTGGAACACGCTCGTCTGGGAGGCGCCCGGCAGCACCGGCCAGATCGCGATCAAGGGAGCGTCGGTGACCCGCTGGCTGCTCGGCTCGGTGTTCTGGGCGGGTGCCTGCACCGACTCGGTCAACGGCTCTTCGATGATCGAAGGCACCGTGCAGTGCGGGACCCTGTCCATCTCGGCCGGCGCCGGCGCCGGCAGCGCGATCGGCGGAGATTACGGCGTGAGCACGGCGCTCGTGGAGGCCGTTCTTGTCGAATGAGTTGCGCCCTGGGGCGCATCGTGGCAGGCTTGCGGCCTATTCATGTCGATAACCAGCCCTTCTGCGGGCCGGCCGAGGCGCGGGCGCCTCTACATCGTGATCGGCGCAGTGCTCGCGGTGATCGCGTTCGGAACCGCCGCCCTGCTGGCGAGCCTGCCGCTGATCCAGGGCAACACAACCGGTACCAAGATCGTGGTGGCCAAGAACGCCATCAGCGCCCGCACGGTGATCCAGGCTTCCGACCTGGAGCTGAAGGTCTACAACCCCGAGCCGCCTGACGCCTTCTCCTCGATCACGCAGCTGGCGGGCATGGGAGCTCGCGTCGACATCCCGGCGGGATACCCCGTGACGGCCAACATCGTGGCTCCTTCCGGTGACCTCCTGAGCAACAGCGACGTGGCCTTCCTCCCGATCCCGTCCGGCTACGTGGCGGTCACGGTGCCGGCCGGCGAGCAGCTCGGCGTGGCCGGATACGTCCAGGTTGGCGACCGGATCACGATGCTCGCCACGATCAACACGAGCACATTCGGCGCCAGCCCCGGCGCTCCGGTGGTGCGCACGGTATTTCGCGACCTCGACGTGGTGAGGGTGGGCCCGGCCACTGCCGGCAGCACCACGACCGCTGCTGTGACGAGCAGCCTGACCCTGCTCATGACGAGCTGCGACTCCGAGTTCCTGTTCTGGCTCCTGAACAACTCGACGATGAAATACACGCTCGAGTCGTTCCACGACTATGCAGCCACACCGTCTCAACCGGACCCGTCATGCCCCAAGCTCACGTCGGCCACCGGAGTGGGCCCCAAGGAAGTGGACGCGCGCTGGCACTTCACCGCCCCCTGAGCGTCTCGAGCCGCTGATGCCAACCATCGTCTTCCTGGTCGCAATCGCCGCCGCCTTGGGCGTAGGCCTGGTCATGTATGGGCTCGTCACCCCGCAACGAGTTGCCGGCGAGCTGGGGTCGAGCAGCAGGGTCACCTATCGCTCGTTGGCCGATATCCGCGAGCAGCTTCGGCGCCGATTCGAGCCTAGCGGAGCCCCGGTCTGGATCGCGGCCAGCGACAGGAGCAGCTCGCTGGCGCGAGATCTGGCCAGCGCGGACCTCGACCTGCGCCCCTACGAGTTCAGGATCCTGCAAGCGGCGAGCGCCGTTGTCCTCGCCGTGTTCGGTCTTTTGAGGTTCGGCGTCGGCCTCCCGTTCGTCGTCATGGCGGTCATCGGCTACGTCGCTCCTGCCCTTTACCTTCGCAACCGTCGCGGGCACCGCCTGCAGCTGTTCGATGCCGGCTTGCCCCGAGCGATGGAGCTGATCGCCAACTCGATGAAGGCCGGGCAATCGGTCACCCAGGCGCTCAGCTCCGTGACCGACAACGCCGGCCCGCCCGTGTCTGATGAGTTCGGCCTCGCGCGGCGGGAGATCGAGCTTGGCGCCTCTATCGAAAGCGCGCTCAACAACATGGTCAAGCGAATTGGGAGCGACGACCTGCGACTCATGGTCATGGTGATCACGATCCAGCACTCGTTCGGAGGCGACCTGCCGGCCGTACTGATCACTCTGTCGGACACCATGCGGCAGAGGTCCGAGATGCGCGCCGAGGTCCTGGCGGCGACCGCGCAGTCACGCGCCTCCGCGCTCATCGTGACGCTGCTGCCCATCGTTGCCGCTGCGTTCCTGTACCTCGTAGCGCCCGACTACTTCCGGCCGATGTTCACCAATGCGCTTGGCTGGGCGCTACTCGCGCTCGCCACCGTCCTGCTCGTAATCGGCAACTTCTTGATCCGGCGCCTGACGGCGATCTCATGAATGCACTGCCCATCGTTTTGGGGGTGGTGGCCGCGGTCGGCGTGTACCTGCTCGCGGTCGGCATCGTGGCGGCCAGGTCGAGCGACGCCGCCACGCTCGCCCGCGAGCGCCTGGCCAGGCAGGAGATAGGGCTCGGCCAGAGCGCTGTCGCCCTCAAGCTGGACCGGCCGCTCAGCGAGCGCCTCATGGCCCCACTCCGCCGCTGGCTGGAGCGGCAGATCAACCGCTTCCTGCCCGCCGCGCAGGCGGAGCACTTCCGCCGTCAGCTCGACTTCGTCGGGAACCCCCTCGGACTCGACCCGGCCGGCGTCCAGACCCTGAGGATCGCGGCAGCCGCCGCGCTCGGCGCCGCCGGCACCGCGCTGGGGGTGTTCATCGGCGCGCCCGTGGCGATCGGCCTGGCGCTGGTGATCGGGGTAGTGCTCGGGTACTTCCTCCCGGTCCTGTGGCTGGATCAGCTGGTGCACGACCGCCGGGCCGAGCTCCTCGCCAACCTGCCGAACGCCCTCGACGTGGTCGCGATCAGCATGGAGGCGGGGCTCGGCCTGGATCGTGCCCTCGAGCAGCTGGTGCGACACCAGGAGGGACCGCTCACCCTCCTGGTCGCCCGCGCGCTCCACGAGATCGAGCTCGGGCGCCCTCGCGCCGAGGCTCTCGAGGAGATGGCCGAGCTGACGGGTATCGAAGACTTCACCTCACTGGTGAAGGGCATCCTGCATGCCGAGCGCACCGGCGTGCCGATCGCGCGGACCATCACGGCGCATTCGGCGCAGATGCGCGTCAAGCGCCGGCTGAAGATCAGGACCGAGGCATCGCAAGCCTCGTTGAAGATCCTCCTGCCGACGGTCGGCTGCGTCTTCCCCACCCTGTGGCTGGTTCTTCTCGGCCCGGCCCTCATCGCCGTCCTGACGATCGGGCACAGCTGAGGGCGGGCTAGAGACCCGGCCGAAAACCGGCTGTCTGGAACGTGAAGCCTGAACGAGGAGCCACCACGTGCCGGTGTGGCTCGATGAGACGGAGACCGCCTGTCGGACGCTGTAAGCCAGCCAGCGCAGCGCTCAGGCCGTGCAAGAGGCCTCGTGTGAGGGCGTTCAGTGTTGGGGAGCCCGACTGGCGTTCATCGCGGGTCGTGTTTCCATTGCCACCGGCGATCAGGGTCAGGTTGGCCACGGCTGCAGCCATCAGAAGCTGGAACAGGGTCTTGCGTCGACCGAAATAGCGGGCTTGACGTACCCCCAGTTGGACCAGCCTTGCGATGCGATGTTCGACCACTTGGCGTTGCCGCCGAAAGGCGTCGAAGTCCGGACTCGCCTGCCACTTCCGTGCGCGCTGCAGGAGGGGCTCGTAGGGATTGACTTCGACCAGTCGTGCGCCGTTGTGCCGACTCGGCTTGAAACAGTCGCTTCGCAACGGGCAGGCCAAGCAGACCTTGGCCGAATATCGAAATGACCTGACTCCAACGCGGGCTCCATCCGCGTTCATGTGATAGCCAGTCTTGACCAGATGCGTTGTCACCTGGCCAGCCGGGCAACGGCAGCTCATCGCTTGCAGGTCGATTTCGAACCGATGCTTACCGAAGAAGTTACTGCTCACCGGTTTGGCCACCTTCGCGAACAGAGCGATGCCGGCATCAGCGAAGCGCTGGCGATTCTCGCCGCTGCCATACGCACAATCGCCAAGCACAGCCTCCACCTCCAACCCGGTGTTTGTGGCGGCTTCTTTGGCCAGTTCTAGGCTGCCCTGGTCATCCTTGGCGCTACCTTCCATCACCGCTATCGCGGTCACCAGCCCGGTTTCGACATCCGTCGCCACGGCAGCCTTGTGACCATCGAAGCGAACGTTCGCGCTCTTTCGCCCATGTCTCATCTCAGGGTCATGCACCGAACAGATTCGCTCCGCGCTGGTGCCGCGATGAATCTGCTTTGCTCCATTGCCGTCGGGCTTCGGCTCTACGTCCTGGAGCAGCACCTGCCTCAGCACCCCGCTCGCTTGCTGAATTCGCTTCCAACCCGAGTCTTGCTCCGACAATCCAGCACACGCCTGGTCGGCGAGCTCAATCACTCTCTGGGCGTCAGCCGCCAGGTGGGTCAGGAACTGCTCCTTCTCTGACTCGCTGCTCCAATCGATATCGGCCTCGCCTTTGACGCTGCTGCCCACATAGGCGCTCAACCCGTGCTCGAACGCCCATTCCTCCAGTGACTTTCGACTCAGCTTGGCAAGCGACCGAGCCACCCCGACGATGCCATCGCCGATCAGGTTGTACGTGTCGCGCACTGCACCGCGGCCCAGAATGTTCGTCGTATCTACAGCTGCACGCAGCTTGCCTTGCGCCCGCAGGAACCCGGTCTTATGGGCGGTCGCCAGGCTTCGCTCAAACGGCAGTCTGGCCTTCTCGTGCAAAAGCAACTGTGCCCGGAACAGTTGCAGCGTGCTCTTCGTGAATGGCTTGTCCAGATCCCCGATGCCCAGCGCCACTTTCCATCGATGGTCGTAGGCGGCCCTGTCTCGCGCCTCCGCGTCCGAGCACTTGTCGTAGCTCTGCAGCAGTACAGCAAGGCAAAGCAGGCTTGGCGGCACGCTCGGACGCCCGAGCTTATCGTGATACAAGGCGGCGAAGTCTTCGTCCCGGAACAGCTCATGCCGGTGCTGCGCTAAATACCCGTAGAAGGTCTTAGCGCCAACGTGCTCCAGGTACAACTGGTCGCCGTCAAACAGGTTGGCCTGCGGGGCGCGCTGTCCAAGCATGGGCTGTACTCCGTCGCGTGATGGGATGATGCAGAGGCGATGACTACGACCGCGTTGATTCTCCCACCGATTAGGCGCTCACGGCCGACTTTTCGGCCGGGTCTCTAGGTCAGGAAGGGGTTCGTCCGCCGCTCCCGGCCGATGGTCGTCGCCGGTCCATGCCCGCTGTAGACGAGCAGATCGTCCGGCAACGAGAGCAGCTTGGTCCGGATACCTTGCAACAGCGCCGCCCCGTCCGAGTTGGCGAAGTCCGAACGCCCTACCGACCCCGCGAATAAAGCGTCACCGGTGAACAGGCAGTCTTCAATCCTCAGGGTGACGCCACCGGGGCTGTGGCCCGGAGTGTGCAGCACCTCGAACGCCAGCGAGCCGGCACGAAAGCTCTCGCCGTCGACCAGGCTGACCACGTTCTCGACCCGGGTCGCGATGGGCCCGAACTCCCGGCGCAAAGGCTTGCCCTCGGCCAGCACGTCTCGCTCCGCATCGTGGACGGCGACCGGCACGGGGCCGAACGCCTCGCGCAGCTCGTGCAGCCCCGCGATGTGGTCGAGGTCGGTGTGCGTGAAGAGGATCGCCTTGACGTTCGCGTTACGCCGGCGCAACAGCTCGACCATGACATCGGGTTCCAGGTTGGCGTCGATGACTACCGCATCGTGGGTCGCGTCGTCCTCGACGAGGTATGAGTTGGTCCCAAAGCGCCGGTCGGTCGTGATCTCCACGTGCAGGGTCACGATGCTTCGCGGGCCACCGTGTGAACGTCTCGAACTCCTTCGAGCTTCTCCATCACGCGCGAGAGCTGAGCCAATGAATCGATTTCGACGGTGGCCGACACGACGGCGGTCTTGTCGTCGTAGACGTGGACCTCGAGGGCTGACATGTTGACTCGATTCTCGGCCACGACCGTGGCGATGTCGCGCAGCAGCCCCTGGCGATCCCAGGCCTCGATCTTGATGTTGACGGGATAAAGATGCGTCGCCTCCGCGTCCCAGTCGACCGGCACGACCCGCGCCGCGTCCTGCGCGTTCACCGCGTTGATGCAGTCGGCGCGATGAACGCTCACGCCCTTGCCGCGCGTCGTGTAGCCGACGATCGCATCGCCAGGCACGGGCTGACAGCAAGGCGCGATCTTGGTCAGGACCCCTTTCTCGCCGTGCACCAGGACGCGCGGCGTCGGATGCACATTGGGAACGAGCGGAATCGCGCGCAGGTCACCCCCTGGCGCGTCGAGGCTGGGGGCCATTCGCATCACGACCGTGTGCGGGGACAGGTCGCCGTAGCCGATGGCCGCCAGGAAGTCGTCGGTAGTGTTCAGCTTGTGCAGCGTCGCGATCTCGAGGAGCTTTGACTCCGGCAGGTCGGCGAGGTTCACGCGGTGCATGCGATGCAGCTCCTTGTCGAGCAGGTCACGCCCCTTGGCCACGTTCTCCTCGCGCCGCTGGCCTTTGAACCACTTGCGGATACGCTCCTTGGCGGAAGCGCTCTTGACGAAGTTGAGCCAGTCGCGGCTCGGGCCGTGAGGCCCCTTGGAGGTCAGGACCTCGACGATCTCGCCGTTCTGCAGCGCGTAATTGAGCGGGACCATGCGACCGTTGACCTTGGCGCCGATGCAGTGGTGGCCGACCTCCGTGTGGATGCGGTATGCGAAGTCCACCGGGGTCGAATCTGCGGGCAGGTTGAGGACGTCACCCTTGGGCGTGAACACGTACACCTCATCCTGGAAAAGGTCGACTTTGACCGTGTCGAGGAACGACTCCGCGTCCCCCACCTCGTTCTGCCATTCGAGGAGGCTGCGCAGCCAGGACAGCTTCTGGTCGAAGCTCGAATCCTTCCCGCCTTTCTCCTTGTACGTCCAGTGAGCCGCGACCCCGAACTCGGCCACGCGGTGCATCTCATGGGTGCGAATCTGGATTTCGATCGGCTCGCCGGTGTGCGTGATCACCGTCGTGTGCAGCGACTGATAGCCGTTGGATTTCGGCATCGCGATGTAGTCCTTGAACCGGCCCGGCATCGGCTTCCACAACGAGTGGACGACGCCCAGCACCCCGTAGCAGTCGCGGACCGACTCAACCTGCACGCGGATGGCGGACAGGTCATAGATCTCGGAGAAGTCCTTGTTCTCCCTGGTCATCTTCTGCCAGACCGAGTAGATGTGCTTCGGCCTGCCCGTGATCTCGGCCTGGATGCCGACCTTCTCGAGCTCGCGGGCGAGGATCTCACGCAGGTCCGAGACCAGGGTTTCGCGCTCGTGCCTTTTGCGCGCGATGCGCTTGACGACGTCGTCGTAGGCCTCTGGCTCGAGGTTGCGAAAAGCGAGGTCTTCGAGCTCCCATTTGATCTGCCCGATGCCCAGACGGTGGGCGAGCGGGGCATAGATGTCGAGCGTCTCGCGCGAGATCTTGCGGCGCTTGACCTCAGGGAGCGGGTCAAGAGTGCGCATGTTGTGGAGGCGGTCCGCGAGCTTGATGAGCACGACCCGCAGGTCCTCCGCCATCGCGACCATCATCTTTCGGATGTTCTCGGCCTGCTGCTGCTGATCCGAACGCAGGGCGATCCGGCCCAGCTTCGTCACCCCGTCCACGAGCCGGGCGACCTCCGGACCGAACTCCCGCTGGACTTCCTCGGCGGTGAGGTTTGTGTCCTCGACGGTGTCATGCAGGAGGGCGGCCGCGATCGTCTCGGCGTCGAGCTCGAGGTCGGCGAGGATCGCGGCAACCTCCAGGGGATGGTTGACGTAGTCCTCGCCCGACAGCCGGCGCTGACCGGTGTGCGCCGCCTCAGCGCGTTCATACGCGTTCCTGACCACCTGCTGGCCCTTGGGGTCCAGGTGGTCGGCGATCGTCAGGAGCTCGGATACCGTCAATTTGCTTCCGGCATGAAGTTTAGGCGGCGACCCTCCAACCACTCTTCATAACCAAGTCCCGGGCGGCGGACACGCACCTAGACTTACCCATCGCCTGATGAACTCAGACAGGGCGACTTTCGCACTCAGGATCGGCTTCTCCGCCGCCGCCGCCGCGCTTATCCTGGTCGGCGCGCCGCTGAACGCGGGCGGGCGCGTGGGATGGGCTGCGGTGCTGGCCACCGCGGCCGGTGTGCTTGCGTTCGCCGCGGGCGTCACGTACTCGAGGTGGCGGTTGGCAATCCCGCCGGCCGCTGTCGCCCTGGTCGTAAGCCTGGTGATCGCACAGTTCAATGCGGTACCGAGCGACCTGCTGATGCAGCTTGGCGGCCTCTTGCTCCTCGGGCTGGCGGGCGTCGTCGGCGGAATTGCCTACCGCAGCTTCACCGCCACCCTCAAACGCCACCTCATCGAGGCCGACGTGTTGCGCAGCCAACTCGAGCAGAAGCACCGCAGGTTCATGGCTGCGACGTCGGATGCCGACGGCCCGGGCGTGCCCGGCGACGTCGGAGCGCTGACCATCAACATCTCGCACGAGGTCGGCGCCGACCTCGCCTGCTACTACCTCGTCTCGCCCGACGGCCACCACTTCATCCCCCAGCCTCCAGGCATTGGCCTTGAGCACCTGCATCCCCAGCCTGTGCCTCGCAGGCCGGCGGACACCGGTCCGATCATCGAGGCGGTCGAGGCAGGCAAATCATTTGCCGCGACGGACCGGGAGGCCCTTCTCGAGATCGTCAGGTACGCCTCCGACGACCTGCACATCAAGGGCCTGCTCGCCGTCCCCATGCCGATCGGCGAGCACATCGGCGGCTTCATCCTGCTGGGCAACCGCTCGCGCGCCTTCAGCGAGGACGACCGGCGCCTGGCCACCACGTTGACGCTGCGCGCGGGAGCATTGCTGGCCAGCGCCCACGCGGTCGCCCTCTCGCGCCGCGAGTCGGCGCGCTATTCGCTGATGAACGAGCTCATCAAAGAGGCGTCAGGCAAAACGATGAACGAAGTCCTCGAGCTGGTCCTCGACAAGGGCAAGGAGGTCATCCGCTACGAGGGCGGCCGCGCCCTGCTGTTCCAGGCCGACGGCACCTACTTGATGCTCGACGGGACAGCAGAGGCGCTCGCGGTCGAGGGCCAGCTGCTGAAGGTCCGCCAGGGCGAGACCGTGCTGCGCGCGCTGGTCGAGGAGAAGGAGCACATCTACAGCGGCCTGCAGCCTGATCAGCAAGGCGGCACGGTCAACGAGGCGCTCACCCCGATCCGAGGCAAGAGCGGTGTCATCGGGGCCCTGTGCCTGGGGCGCCGCGGGACGTCGGGCTTCAGCCATCGGGACGTGCCCGCCCTTGACGAGCTTGGCTCGATGGCCGGGGTCGCGGTCGAGAACTCGCGCATCCTCCAGGTCGTCACCGGCCAGGCCTCCAAGCTCGATACGACTCTCGACGCGCTTGGAGAGGTTTCCCAGGCGCTGACCACGATGACACAGGGCTCCGAGGTGCTCAAGCTCAAGACGCTCGAGGCCGCCGTTCGCGTCACGATGGGCACGGCAGGCCTGCTGACGCGCACCACTCCTGAAGGGCGCCAGAAGGTCACCAAATCGCTCGGCTTTCCAGCCGAGGTCGACGCGCTCGACTTCCAGAACGGCCAGGGCATCGTCGGGGCCGTGATGCTGAGCCTGCGAGTGACCACGGTTCCGGACGTCAGCGCCAGCTTCGACCTCAGCTCGCCACCAGATCTCGCCGGGTACGGCATCAAGGCCGCGATGTCCGCCCCGATGCTCGAAGACAACCGGTTGTGGGGCACGATCTCGGTGTTCGACGCCAAGAAGCGCGAGTGGACCGAGGACGACCAGCGCGTCCTGACGACCTTGGGCAACCAGGCCGTGGTCGCGGTGAGGAACGCAGACGTGTACAGCGAAAGCGAGCGCCGCAACTGGGAGCTAGGCCACCTCCAGAAGGCACTCAAGGCCGCCACCGAGACCCTCGACCTGGCTGAAGTGCTCCAGCGGGTGCTGGAGGATGCGGCCAACGCCGCGTCTGCGAAGATCGGCGCCCTGGCGCTCGAGGAGGATGGCAAGCTGATCCTGAGAGCCCCGTTCGGAACCGACCACGTCACCGCCGAGAGGCTCGCGCTCGGGGTCGGAGGCGAGATCTGCCAAAGCGTGATGGATTCCGGCGAGCCGTTCATGGAGGCGATGAAGGACTCCACCGGCGCCGACAGCCCGCTGAACCCAAGGGCGGTCCTTTGCGTCCCCATCAAGCTGGAAAAGAAGCCGATCGGCGTGCTGTTCCTCGCGAATTACCAGGACGGGCAGGCGTTCAACGCCGACCATCGCCACCTGCTCACAGAGCTCGCAGACCAAGCCGGAGTGGTCATCGAGAACGCGAGGTTGTTCAAGGGCAGGGAAGAGGTCATGCTCGCCTCCCTCAAAGCACTCGCCATCGCGGTCGACGCCCGCGACCCTTACACCAAGGGGCACTCGGAGCGTGTGACCCAGTACGCCCTTATGATCGCCCGTCAGATGCACTACGCGCCCGACGAGCCGGCGGCGTGGGGCCGCTTGGAGAGCGGCTGTCTCGTGCACGACATCGGCAAGATCGGCGTCCCGGACGCGATCCTGACCAAGACCGGCAAGCTCACCGACGAGGAGTTCGCCAAGATGAAGGAGCACCCTGTCGTCGGCTTCAACATCCTGAGCGGGCTGAAGATGCTCACCGACGAGTTGGTCATCGTGCGCTCACACCACGAGCGTTACGACGGCAAGGGCTATCCCGACCGCAAGAAAAGCGACGAGCTGCCTCTGTTCTCGTGGATCGTGAGCGCGGCCGACGCCATCGACGCCATGACCTCGGACCGGCCCTACCGGCGCGGGATGCCGCTGGAGGTCGCGGTCGACCAGGTACGCGCCGGGGCCGGAACGCACTTCCATCCCGACGTCGCCGAGGCCGTGCTCGATGCCGTCCACAACGGCACCCTCAAGATCATCACCCAGAAGTCGATGTACGAGAACGCGCCCGCCATCGGAGCGTTCGAGAACCCGACCACATAGCGCGGGTGAGCATTTAGTAAGGCGCATCCTTAACGGCCTACGCGCGACAGGTGTCCTCCCCCGCGGAACCCCCTCCTCTCCTCGGCGACGACTGGGCGGCGCCTGGAAGGTGACAAGCCGGTGGACGGCCGGAATAAATCTGGCCTAGAGCTCCACTCCGTTAGCGCTAGTAGGCGCGGGCGAAAACGATCCTCCGCTTCGCGGGCGCGCCGTCCACCAGGCATTTTCCGGAAACGGCCTCGGAGGGGGCGTAGTTGCGCGTCGTCACGCCGCCGGTCGCCTCTTTGACGCGGGCCTCGCAAGCCGC
>DATLUC010000053.1:0-42482 GCA_035533335.1 Candidatus Baltobacterales bacterium | reverse complement strand
TGATGGGGATGGCGTGGGAGCTGTTCGGACAAACGGAGCCGGGCGCAGCGCGAGTGCAGGCTGTCTGCGACTGGGTGCACGACCACATCCAGTTCCAGTACGGGGCGAGCAACCCGCTGACCACCGCGATCGACGTGCTCGAGAACCGCAAGGGCGTGTGCCGGGACCTCACCCACCTGGCGGTCAGCTTCTGCCGAGCCCTCAACATCCCGGCCCGCTACGTCTTCGGCTACCTGCCCGACCTGTACGTCCCTTTCAGCGACGCCCCGATGGATTTCGCGGCCTGGATGGAGGTCTGGCTGGGAGATCGCTGGTGGACGTTCGATCCGCGCAACAACGAGCGTCGCGTCGGGCGGGTGCTGATCGGTCGTGGCCGCGACGCGCTGGATGTCGCCATGCTCACGACCTTCGGCCCGGCGGCGTTCCGCTCCATGACCGTGTGGGCCGACCGGGCCCAGGCGGACTGATGGCCATCGATCCCGTTTCCGTCGACTGGGCCGGAGTGCGCAAGGCGTCGTATCTCGTTCGCCAGAGCTTTCGGTACGAGTACCCGGAACCGATTTGCGATCTCAACCACCGTCTCGTGGTCATCCCACCCGAGCGTTTCGGCGACCAGCGCAGGCTGCGCCACGAGCTGTCGGTCGATCTCGAAGGCGTGCGCCTCGAGGATCGTCGCGATCGGTTCGGCAACGTGGTCGTCGAGGTGTTCGCGTCGCGGGTGTCAGACGTGATCGAGTTCACGGCCGAAGTCGCGGTCGAGCGCCGCTCCGAGGAGCCGAACCGCCTCGCCGACGGCTGGCTCGCCGGCGGCTACTTGCTGGAGCCCTCGCGCCTCACCGCTGCCGATGATCGTATTCGGGGCGCCGCCGAGCAGCTGGCCTCGTCGGCCGAGTGGGGCCTTCCCCTCGCGGACCGCATCAACGACTGGGTCTACCAGTCGATGACGTACCGGTACGGGATCACCGGGGTCCGGACCAGCGCGGCCGAGGCGCTCGCCCTCGGCGCGGGCGTGTGCCAGGACTACGCCCACGTGATGCTCGCGCTCTGCCACGTCTGCGGCCTGCCGGCGCGATACGTCTCAGGCCACCTGCTCGGCCTGGGCGGCACCCACGCCTGGGTGGAGGTCGTGCTCCCGACCAGGGATGGCACCGGCGACGCGGTGGCGTCGGCCTTCGACCCGACCCACGCGAGCCGGGGCGGCCTTGGTTACGTGACCATCGCAGTGGGGGCGGATTATTCGGACGTCGCGCCAACGTCCGGCAGCTATCGCTCTCCCGCCCAGGGCAGGCTCATCACCAGCAAGCAGGTGACGCTGACCGAGCTGGAATGAGCTCTGCGGGACCCCGGAGAAGGCAGACGGGCCTCAGCCCGACGCCCGTGCCTTCAACGGCCGCCGCTTGAGGGCCGCGTCGGCGTCGTCGGTCGTCACGTATCGCCTGCGAAAGTTCCGGAGCGCGAAACGGTCGCACGCGGTTTCCGCCGACGACCCCTTGTGCAGCACCTCGTGCAGGTACCAGTGCAGCCATTCGTGGCAGTACAGGAATCGCAGCACGTCGCGTCGCCCCCGAAAGGACACGGTCTCCGAGGCCCATGCGAACTGCATCCCGGCGCCCCGCTTGCGCCGGGCCGCGAACACGACCGGCTCCTTGAACGCCTTGAAGGGGATCGGGACCTGGAGGACGATCCGACGTTCCTCGAACTCGCAGCGCGCCGCGAGGTGGGGGGCCGAACGGTAGCGCAGCGGCTTGACCACCACGTCGTAGTCGCAGCGGGGCAGGCCTTCCAGCGCCCGGCGAGCGGCGGTCGAGGTGAAGCCGGCCAGCTCGGACCTTATGCCCATCTGCGGGACACGATAGGCGGTTTCCAGGGGGCATGGCCGGAGGGCCGCTGGCGCCCATCGTTGCGGCGCGCACACGCTGTTCGTCGGCCTCGTACGCTGCACCGGAGATGGCAAGCCGCCCGAAAAGCCGCTTCTGTTTGGTGGCGCTCGTGCGGGACGATCGTCCCGCGACATCGGCCTTCGACTGAGCGGCGCTGTGCGACACCGCATCATGCAAGCGGTTCTGGCCGCGCAAAAGACGGTTCCTTTTCGCGTCCTGAAGGCGTTTGACGAGAGCCATGCCGGCAACTACGCCTCGGCCCTTGCGTTTTCCGGCTTCCTGGCGATGTTCCCGATGATTCTGGGTGCGCTGTCGATCATCGGCTTGATAATTCGCAACCCGGGCGCCGCGGCAGACTTCCAGACCCTCATCGTGCAGATGTTCCCGGCCAGCGCCCAGTCCGAGCTGAGAAGCGCCATCCAGGGGGTCAAGCAGTCCGCGGGGTGGATGGGCCTCGTGTCGATCGGCGGCCTCATCTGGAGCGCGAGCGCTCTATTCGCGACCATGGAGTTCGCGCTCACCCAGATCTTCGTCACGAAGAAGCGCCACATGTTGCGCCAGAAGCTGATGGGATTCGCGATGATGCTGCTGCTGGTCGCGGCGATCGTGGTCACGGTGGGGGTCAACTCTGTTTCCGGGTTCCTGCCATACGCGTGGATCGCGAGCCTGCTCGTGGGTGCCATTGTCATGATCGGCTTGCTCGTGGTCCTTTACCGTTTCGTCCCCAATCGCGCGTTCACCCTTCAGCAGGTGCTGCCCGGCGCCGTGCTGGCCGGCCTCCTGATCGAGGTCCTTTCGCTGGCTTTCCCCTTGTACGCGCGGTACGCGGGCAGGTTCAACACGTATGGCGCCCAGTTCGGGCTTTTCTTTCTGCTGGCCACGTGGTTCTACCTGCTGAGCGAGCTCATGCTGCTGGGCGCTGTATACAACCGGTTCCGGATGGGGGAACCACTGAAGGAGGGCCTCATCGCTCGCCCGAGGGGAGACTCCCTCGACAATCGGAAGGAGGTCGAGGCGATCCCGCAGGACAAGAAGGGGTCGGCTCCCGAGCAATCCTCGGTCAGATAGGCCTGCGGAGCCGACTCAGAAGACCGACCTTGGAGCGGAGCTGGCGACGCTTCCGCCCGCCAGCGCCCGAGCGATTGGCTTGTCTTATGGTTTGGGGCCGATGCGACAGGTCTTGCTGTGGTGCGCGCAGAACCGCTGGCTGGCGGCACATGTGCCGCGCTGGGGTTTCGCGCGCCGCGCCGTGAGGCGTTTCCTTCCCGGTGAGGGGTTCGAGAGTGCGCTGACTGCTGCGGTCGACTTGAAGGCCCAGGGCGTCGGTTCGGTATTTACCCGGCTCGGCGAAAACGTGAAGGACCTGGAGGAGGCCAACACCGTTGTCGAGCATTACGAAGAGGTGCTCGCCGCCTCGACAGGGGTCGGCGCCGAGATATCGGTCAAGCCGACGCAGCTCGGGCTCGATATCGACGCCAAGCAGGCCTTTGTGAATTTGCAGCGACTGGCCACGGCCGCCGCCAAGGCCAGGTCCTTTCTCTGGGTCGACATGGAAGGCAGCTCATACACCGACACGACCCTCGACCTGTACACGCGCGTCCATGCCGAGCACCCCAACACCGGCGTCTGTCTTCAGGCGTACCTGCACCGGACCGTCAGTGACGTCGCCAAGCTGCTCACGCTCAAGCCGGCCATCAGGCTTGTCAAGGGCGCTTATGCCGAACCGCCGTCCATCGCGTTCACAGCCAAGCGAGACGTCGACGCCAACTACCTCGCCCTTTGCGTGATGCTGCTCCACGAACTCAAGCGAAAGAAGCTGCGACTGGTCCTCGGGACGCACGACGTCGACCTCGTCGCCCGCGTGTGGCGCTTTGCCGAGGCCACAGGTATGGATAGGTCGCAAATCGAGGTGAACATGCTCTACGGGATCCGGACCGGTGAGCTGGTCAGGCTCGCGCAGGAGGGCTTCGCGGTGAAGGACCTGATCGCTTATGGTGACGCCTGGTACGCGTGGTACCTGCGCCGCCTCGCTGAGCGCCCCGCCAACGTGCTGTTCGTAGCCCGTCAGATGCTTCCCTAGAGTCTGCGAGCTCCGCTCCCACGGGGAGAGAAGCTCGACGCGGTGACCCGCTCCGACGAGCAACGCCTCTCGATGAATGTCGCCGCAACTGTCTTTACGCATGGCATTCAATCGGTGGCCTCCTGCTTGAATTCGCTCTACGCGAGCCTCGCGATCAAGGCTGGGCCGGGCTGGTCAGCCGCCGATGAGAGAACGCTGTGAAGTTGCCGTGTCTGGTCGAAAGGCAAAATGAAATGCGGTACATGTGCGACGCTTGTGCCTTGATCGTGAGCGGCAGCGGCTGCTCCGCACCGAGCGCGTTCGCCTCGCGGGTGATCGAATTGCGAGCGAACATGCTGATGTAGCGCGCACATGGGACGCCTGTGCCGCCTGCATCGGAGGGAAGGAAATCGTTGATGACCGGATGCGCCACCATTACACCGACTCCGCTCAAGCGGACGATTGGTTTGACACCGCCATGCTGGCGCGGTCGTAGCGGGCGACGCGAACTCGGAATGATTGGTCCGGAGCTTTCGAATCGTCGCGCGACCGGTGAGCCGATCCAGTCGTGAGGAGGCTCATGGTGCTGGTGGGCGTCGCGCTACTGCTCGGCAGCGAGGCCTGGCCGCGGCCGTTGCCTCCTGCTCCGCTCGCGGGGTTCAGCTTCAGCCCGCTGCTCTCAGAATCGGCTCACCATGACCCGCGGGCGGACCTGGGTCTGCTGCTCGCCGACACCAACCCGGACCTGGTGCGCCTGCCGATCTACTGGGAGTCGGTCGAGCCCACGCCCGACCAGCTGGATTTTTCCGAGATCGACGGACTGCTGGCCGTGGTGGCCCGGCACAACGAGTTGGCCGTCAACCCGACCCGCGTGGTGCTCACGGTCGGCGCGCGCAACTTTCTTTATCCGGAGCTGCACGAGCCGGGCTGGGCGCGGCCTCGCTGGCAGCCTTTCTTGAACAACATGCAAGCCGCTCCGGCATATCGCGCTTACTTCGACACGAGCATCACCAGGTATCGCGATTCGCCGCTGCTGTACGCATGGCAGGTGGAGAACGAGCCTCTTGACTACGTCGGCAACGCTTCGACAGGCGACGACCAGATCAAGGTCGCTCAGCTCTCCTGGGAGATGGGCGAGGTCCGTCGCCTCGATCCGGGCCACGAGGCGATGACGACGACGTTCGACGGGTGGAACGTCGCCGTAGACATGCTGCAGGTCTACGCCAAGCCCGTGCTGCAGGTCCTCGGCGGCTACCCGAGCGGTCACCCCGAGGAGGTGCTGCAGGCCGGCGACGCGCTTGGCCTGGACATGTACATCGATGGCCCCTCGACGCCACTGCGCTTCACGGGCACGGACCTGCGCGAGGCCTGGAAGGAGCAGTCGCTCGCCTTCTGGATCTCACGCGCCAACTCCATGGGCAAGGACGTCTGGATCTCGGAGATGCAGGCGCAACCCTGGGCGGACCTGTCGGGAAAGTTCACCGAGGACGACCTCCTCACCAGCGCGGCCGGGTACCGGCAGGAGCACCTGCAGGTGGTGTTGATGTGGGGAGTCGAGACCTGGCTGGCGGACCCGGCCTGGATGGCGGCGGCCACCAGGGCTATGGCCATCCTGCGTAGTCCGTAAAAACGCGGCGCCGGTCAGGTCGCGACGATACGGTGGCGGTTCTTGCTCGCCACGATGTAGCTGCCTGACGACGTGGTGACGTGTAGGTCCACCACGTACTCCCCGTAGCTCAGCGGGGCGATGATCGATTTATCGCTCGTGCATGCGCTCGTGACGGTGACCTTGATCGTCGTATTCGCCCCGGCGGCCACGCTGGCTGGATCGAAGGTGGCGCTCCCCGCGTCGTACGTGGCGCCGATCTTCTCGAGCCACGGCCCTTTGGTCGCCGCGAGCTTCAATTGAGCGGTGACCGATTGGATCGTGACCGAAGAGGATGTGGGGTTATGCGCATCCAGGGTTGCGTGCAGCGGGTACGTCGTGTTGTCGGAACCCGACGGACAGGCGAACGTGGCGTCCACGGTCTCGTTGTCGAGGCTGAACTTGGGCGGTCCCGACGAGCAGCCTGCGGCCATCACGCAAGCGACGACCGTCGCGAGCGCGAAAGGTGTGGCCCTTCTCACGAGGCGCGCCGGCCTCGTTCGGTGGCGGTCGCGACCGCGAGCAGGCCGCTGAACACGGCGCCCTCGAACACGCCGTAGAAGATCGAGCGGAGCAGCGGCTGGTTGAATGGCCCGATATTGATCAACAGCATGAGTACGGCGAACACCGGAAACGACAGCGCGAGCTGCCTCCAGGTCTCCAGCCTTTCCCACCAAAGGACGAGCGGCGGTGGCGGCCTTTCCTTTTGCGATTGGCCTTCGCGCGGAGTCCCCATCGATCCGGATGATATGCCGTGAACCCGGGACGGGCCGTACGCCTCGTCGCGCCTGCGGCCTTCCTTCTATGTGTGGCGGCCTGCGACCCGGTGATGGGGACCGGGTCAGGCAATCCGCCTGACCTGTCCCACTACATCCAGGTGAACTACACGGACCAGTCGGTGGTCGTGGTCCTCGTCGCGGGATATCCCGCGGGTGACTACCAGTTCAACTACAACGGCTATGGGAACGGCGCGCTCGTGCTCACGGTCCCGGTCGGCTGGAGCGTGACGGTCCAGTGCGAGAACCATGGCACCGTGCCGAACTCGTGCTCGGTGGTCAAGGGCGGGCAGGACTCTGCGCCCGTCGACCCGCAGTGGTCGACGCCCAACCCGCGACGCGGGCTGGACCCGGGCCAGTCCGCCAGCTTCGAGTTCCAGCCGACCCAGACGGGCAGCTTTCGCATCGCCTCACTGGTCGGCGGCAACGAGGCAAGCGGCATGTGGGCCGACCTCGAGGTGAAGGCCGGCGGCAAGCCCACCCTGACCGGAACCTGATGACCTTGTGCATCGGCAGTCAACGCGCGATTCCGCCGCTATTGTGAGCAACGATGGGTCACCTGGACTCGCAGCGATCCCTGCCTGTCCTCGGCCCTGAGCCATCCGGCTTCAGCCCGGTGGCGAAGAAGCTGCGGCTCGCGCTTGACCACAAAGTCGTCGTCTTGAACGCCCCCGAAGGGTACGTGGCCCGGCTGCGACCTGGGCCGGCCCACGTACGCACGGCCCTCGAGCCGCAGGAAACCTACGACGTGGTCCAGCTTTTTGTCGGCGACGTCGAAGAGCTGCGCCGCTTCGGGCGCGAAGCGGTGGGGGCCCTCAAGCCCAACGGCCTTTTGTGGATCACCTACCCCAAGACCGGCAAGACCGGCGGCGCCACGGATCTCTCCCCGACACCCTGGTGGATGCGGCGTGAGGTGCTCGGCGAGGTAACGTCGGAGACCGGTTACAAACCAGTCGCTTTCGTATCGATAGACGATCAGTGGACGGCTTTGCGCTTCAAGCGAGCCTGACGATCCAGGAGCGTCACGTCGAAGCGCGCGGTCCGGTCGGCGTTTGACCCGAATCCTGGTGGTCGCCGACGAGGTCGACGAGACCATTGAGGGGGACAAGCTGTCCGCCCTCAGGCCCGACATCATCCTTTCCTGCGGCGACCTGCCATTCGATTACCTGGAGTATCTCGTCAGCGCCCTGGACGTGCCCCTTCTCTATGTGCCGGGGAACCACGACCCCAGCCTGAAACCGGCCGACCCGACCTGGGTTCCGCTCCAGGTGGAAGAGCCCGTGGCGGGGCCGCGAGGCTGCGAGAGCATCGACGGCCGCGTGATCGAGGCTGCCGGCATGCACATTGCAGGGCTGGGCGGCTGCGTGCGCTATAGGCGCGGCGTCAACCAGTACACGCAGGGCGAGATGCGCAGGCGGGCACTGAACCTGGAGCTGCGGGTTCGCCTGAAGAGGGTCCCCCAGGGCCGCCGCCGCCTGGACATCCTCGTCACGCACGCGCCGCCATTCGGAATCGCCTCCGCCCAGGACGCCGCCCACGCCGGTTTTGTGGCCTTCGAGCGCGTGATCCGCACCTTCGGCCCGCTCGTCGCGGTCCACGGGCACGTCCACCCCTACGGTCGAAGCCAGCCCGAGCGCTCCATCGGCTCGACCCGCATCATCAACACGGTGCCCTCCCGCCTTATCGAGGTCTAGAGGGCGAGCCAGACCCCTGCGCCTTCGGCGATCGCCCGGTCGTAGACGAGGCGCGCGGTGGCGGCGTCCTCGACCGCGTGCCCGGTCGACTTGTAGAGGGTGATCTCGTCCTCGGTGCGCCTTCCAGGCCGCGTGCCGGCCAGGACCTCGCCGACCTCCGTGATCGACCCGGGGTCGATTTCCTGCAGCTCGACTGCGCCCGCCGGCGGCGGAGTGCTCGCGGAGCCGCGCCACTCCACGAAAATGCTGCTCGCGGCGATGGTCTGCGCGTCGACCTCCGGCCCCCACGTGCCGCCCACCGAGCTGACGTGGGCGCCCGTTTTCAACCACTCGCGCCGGATGACCGGCGTACGCGCGTCGGTGCAACAGGCCACCACGTCTGCGCCTCTCGTGGCCTCTTCGAACGAGCTCGAAACGTGCGCGCGGGGGTGGCGCGCGGCCAGCGCCGCCGCGTGGTCCGCGTTGCGCGACGCGATGCGAATCTCTTTGAAGTCTCGGATCCTCGGGAACGTCTCGAGGTGGGACCACCCCTGCACGCCCGCACCGAGAATCGCGAGTACCGATGAGTCCTCGCGCGCCAGCGCCCGGGCCGCGACCGCGGCCGTGCCGCCGGTGCGGATGGCGGTGATGTAAGTCCCGTCCATCACCGCCAGGGGCGCGCCCGTGGCCTCGTCGAAAACCGCGATCAAGCCCTGGTGTGAGGGAAGCCCGGCGTCGTGGTTGGCGGGGAATACGGAGACGAGCTTGACCTCGAGCGCGACGCCAGGCACGTAGCCCGGCATGGCGCCGAGGATACCCCGCTCGCCGACGCGAGCGCCCGCCCGCGGCGGCACCGAGGTGACGCCGGAGGAGAACAGCACCAGCGCCTTGCCCAGGGCCTCGAGCATCGCGTCGACATCGAGGAGACGTTCGACCTCCGCCCGGCTCAGGTACAGGAGCTCGCCCACGGCGGCGATCATAGAGGCAAGTGAAGGAGTTCCTCCGCAACGGCAAGCTGCTGAACCTGATGCTGGGGCACCTGACAGTCGACAGCTACGTGGGCGTCATCCCCGTGCTGTATCCGGTGCTCATCGGTAGGTTCAGCCTGAGCCTGGCGACGGTCGGCCTCGTCAGCCTGGCGTACAGCGGGATGGCGGCCGCATCACAGCCGTTGTTCGGCTTGCTGGCCGATCGCTTCGGCACTCGCTTGACCGGCCTTGCCCTCTGCTGGACCGCGCTGACCTTCGCCCTGGTCGGTTTCGTCAACAGCTTCCCGCTGTTGCTGGGACTGGCGTTCCTCTCCGGCTTCGGCTCGGGCGCCTTCCACCCATTGGGCGCGCTCGACGTGCGCGCGCTGCTGCCGGCCTGGCGCCGCAGTGCCGGCATGTCCATCTACGTCACGGCGGGGACTGTCGGCGTCGCCCTTGGACCGCTGATCGGGATCTTCGTCTTCGGCACCTTCGGGATCCACGGCACCGGCCTCCTCGTCGTCCCAGGCGTCGTGACCGGCGGGTACCTCCTGTGGCGGATGGGCGGCCCGGTGCGTTCCGCCGCAGCGGGCGTGCGCACGGCCGTCTCAGCCCCCTCCGGCGTCCCTGTCTTCGCCCTGGCGATGGTCATCGGAGTGATGATGTCGCGCAGCTGGACCGTCAACGTCTTCCAGGCCTTCACGCCCACCTGGTACAAGGAGCTCGGCTACGGGCCGGCTTTCTACGGTCCGCTCGCCACGACCCTGGTCCTCGCGAGCGCGGTCGGCACGGTTGGATGTGGGACGCTGGCGGATCGGTACGGCCGGCGCACGGTGATCCTCGTGACCCTGGTCCTGAGCATCCCCGCGATCCTTCTGTACACGGTCTATCCCGGGCCGTGGGCTTTTGCGAGCGCGATCCTCATCGGTCTGCTGGCCGCTTCCACCGCCCCGCTCATGCTGTTGATGGCGCAGCAGCTGATGTCCGCGCGCGCCGGTCTCGCGTCGGGCCTGGTGATGGGCCTCGGCTTCGTGACTGGCGCGATCGGGATCCCCATCAACGGCGCGATCGCCGACGCGATCGGCTTGCAGAAGTCGCTGATGACTCACGTGATCCTCGTCATCGCGACCCTCGCCATCGCGTGGTTCCTGCCGCGCGAAGACGAGATGGAGCGCTACAGCATCAAGCCCGAGCCGTTGCGCGCGGCCACGGACGCACGCTGACGCAATGACCGAGATGGCGCTCGTTTCAACTTTGCCGAATGGGTGATCCGAGGCATCGCCGGCGTGGCGCATCCCCATGCGTGGTCCGAGATCAGGTCGTCTCCATCACTAGGATCGGGTGATGCTCAGCAGGAACCTCTACGACCTGGTGGGCGGAGAGCCGACGTTCCGTCTGCTCGTACGGCGCTTCTACGAAGGCGTGGCGTCCGACCCGCTGCTCCGCCCGCTTTATCCGGAGGAGGACCTATCGGGTGCCACGGAGCGCCTCTCGCTTTTCCTCATTCAATACTGGGGCGGCCCCGATACGTACAGCGCGCAGCGGGGGCATCCACGGCTGCGGCTGCGCCATCAGCCCTTTGCCATAGGGACCGCCGAGCGCGACGCCTGGTTGCGCCACATGACCGCCGCGGTCGACTCGCTCGAGCTGCCGCCGCAAGTGCGGAAGCCTTTGGTCGACTACTTCGAGACTGCGTCGACCGCGATGATCAATCAGCCGGCTCCGAGCCGCCAGGCGTAGGCATGGCCTGGGCCGCTGCCGCCGCGGGCCGGGCTACGACGTCAGGCTGGACGAGGTCTTTCGTCACCATCGGCGCCGCTTCCAGATCCAGCCCCAGGTCGTGGCCGCCGGTCTTGGCCCGGCGCAGCGCGGCGCGCAGCCTCGGGATCTGCTCGCGCAGCGGTTGCTCGACCCAGTCGAATGCGATGACCCTCTCGTTGACCTCCCAGAAGAGACCCTGGTGCAGCGACTCCATGCGGTCGAGCGCCGCGTCGACGAAGTCGGGCGGCGCGGCCGCAATGCCTTCGATCAGGACTCGCGCCACGTCGGGATCGTCGGAGGCCATGGCCCAGAAGGTGAGCTTGGCCACGCCTTTGAACAGGCCGTTGAGTCCGATCGGCTTGGCGTTCGGGATCAGGTCGAGCAGGTTGCCGACGAGCAGGCGGGCGAGGCGCCGAGAGACCTCCGGGTCGCGGGCCCGGGCCTCGATGGCCAGGTCCGCGACGTCCTCAGCGGCAGCGCCGAAGATCGCGGGCATGCCGGCCTCGTCGAAGTGCCGCCCGTAGCGAAGGAGGTGAGCGGCCGCCTCGACGGCAAGGTCGGGCCGCCAGTTGAGGGCCCCGATGGCAAAGCGCCGGTACTCGTTCATGATCACCGAGGCAAACGCCGGCGCGGCGCGGTTGATGGCGGTCCGCAGGTAAGTGTTGAAGAAGCGAAGGCAGAGCTCGGCCGCCTCGGAGTCGCCGACCTCGATGGCCGCTATTCCGACCTGGCGAGTGGCCACGGCGATGGCGTGCACCGCCTCCTTGCGGTGAAGAGGCGTAAGGCCGACCATGTCGACGAAGATCGACATGATCGAGTAGGGGAACCAGGTCGCGGCGCGGTTGACCTCCGCGATGATCTGGTCGGAAGCGCCGGGCAGGTCGGCGTGGCCGACCTGGAACCACTCGGGACTGAACTTCTTTTTCAGCGTCATGTAGTCACCGGCGATGAACTGTCCGAGCACTTCGATGCTCATCACACACACCGGCATGTCGCCGAGCTGGATGGAACCGAACGCGATGTCGGTCACCTGGGCGATGGAGACCATGAGAGCCTCGCGCCGTCGCCGGTTGTTCGGCTCTCTGGCCTCGCTGTGCAGGTGGCGGGTGGCGCGGCGCATGATCCCGGCCACCAGGGTCTCGGCGCGCATGACTTCGAAGATGTATCCGACGTACGGGAAGAGCAGCGCGAAGTTGAGGAGGGCCAGCACCACGGCGACTGCGACGCTCAGCTTTGGCGCGTAGGTGAGTGTCACCTCCGAGCGGACCAAGAAGGTGTAGAGGATCGACGCCAGCGCGAAACCGAGCACGAGTGCGTTCAAAACGTTGCGTGTGAAGATCCCGATGATTCGCGGCGAATATCGCGAAGACGTCCCTTGGATCCCGAACATGACGGCGACGATGACGATGCTCAGAGTCACGCCCTCCGCGCCGCCCGCGAGTGCCAGTGTGCCGGCCGCGGCGGAGGGGTCCGGGTTGAAGATGTCCCTGAGCGTGCGGTAGTGAGAGTCGAGGACGCCGAAGAGGAGGAACATCATCAAGGTGACGGACACCAGCGCAAGGCCGGAGAGCGCGGCGCCGGCCCAGCCGACCGACATCATTCGATCGGAATGGGCAGGTCCTCGATAGGACTTTTCGTCGGACATCAGGATCGACCCAGGAACACGGCCACGGCGATCCTAAGGAATCGGCACGGCGATAGCTAGAGTTGCGGCAATGTTCAAGGCCATCGTCTTCGATTTCGACGGCCTGATCCTCGACACGGAGGGACCGGTTTACCGCTCGTGGGTCGAGGTCTACCAGGCCCACGGCGAAGAGCTTCCTTTCGAGCGATGGATCCAGATCGTCGGCTCGACGACCCTCGAGTTCCACCCCCAGCACCACCTCGAGGAGCGCCTCGGCAAGCCGCTGCCCCAAGAGGTCCTCGACCGGCGCGTAAGCCGGCGCACCGAGCTCGTCCTGGCCGAGAAGCTGTTGCCCGGGGTGGTCGAGCTCGCCGACGAGGCGGCTTCGGCCGGCTTCAAGCTCGGCGTGGCCTCCAGCTCCACGAACGACTGGGTCAGGGGCCACCTGGCCCGGCTCGGCATCCTGGATCGCTTCGACTGCATCCGCTGCCGGGACGACGTCGCGCATGCCAAGCCGGAGCCTGACCTGTACCTGGCGGCCCTCGACTGCCTCGGAGTGAGCGCCAACGAGGCGGTCGCGATCGAGGATTCGCCCAATGGGATCGCGGCCGCGAAAAGGGCCGGGCTGCGCTGCGTCGCCATCCCGAACGCGATCACGCGGGGCCTGGACCTGTCTCACGCCGACCTCGTGGTGGCGTCACTGGCCGGTCTCTCGCTGGCGGGACTGGTCGAGGGGCTCATCCCTCTGGAGGCGGGTTAACCTATCTCGAAGAGATGCGCATCGGAGTGCTCACGGGCGGCGGCGACGCGCCTGGCCTGAACGCGGCGATCAGGGCTGTGGCCCGGCGGTCTTTTCAGCTCGGGCACCAGCTCAGCGGCGTCAAGAACGGCTGGGCGGGATGCCTCGAAGAAGGCCTGATCGAAGAGCTCACGCCGGCGGACGTGCGCGGCATCCTCCCGCTCGGTGGCACCATCCTCGGCACCTCGCGAACCAACCCGCTCAAGGAGGAGGACGGGATCGCGCGCGCGATCGCCGCCCTGAAACACAACGGCATCGACGCCCTCGTACCCATCGGCGGCGACGACACGCTGAGCGTCGCCGCGGCCCTGCACGCAGCCGGTTTCCAGACAGTCGGCGTGCCCAAGACTATCGACAACGACCTCTCGGTGACGGAGTTCTGCATCGGGTTCGACACCGCGGTCGGCGTGGTCACTGAGGCCCTCGATCGGCTGCACACGACGGCGTCCGCTCACCACCGCGTGATGGTGGTAGAGGTCATGGGCCGCGACACCGGTTGGGTCGGGCTCGTCGGCGGCCTTGCCGGCGGCGCCGACCTGATCATCATCCCCGAGTTTCCCTCGACCCTCGCCGAGGTCGTCGCCCACCTCTACCGGCGGCGGGGCGATGGCAAGCTCTTCAGCATCATCGTCGTCGCCGAGGGCGCAAAGATCCAGGACCTTGAGCAGGAGCCGGACAGCCACTCGGAGAAGGACGCGTTCGGCCACGTCAGGCTGTCCAAGCGAGGCATCGGCGATCTCCTCGCCGGAAGCGTCGAGCGCGAGACCGGTTTCGAGACCAGGGTGACCGTGCTCGGCCACCTGCAGCGGGGAGGCTCACCGTCGCCGACCGACCGGCTGTGGGCGACACGCCTTGGCGTCGCGGCGGTGGAGCTCGTGACGGCTGGCAAGAGCGGGGTGATCCCGATCCGCCGCAACGGGGATGTCGAGGTCGTGCCGCTGGCGGAGGTGGTGAAGGAGACCCGGCGCGTGCCCAGGGAGCTTTACGACCTCAGCCGCGTCTTCGAGTAGGGAGCGCGGTGCCTCCCTCCCGCAAGAAGAGGATGCTCGAGCTCGCGGGCACCGGAGACGACGGCAGCACGGGCTTGCTCGGTGGCGGAAGGGCGTCGAAAGACGATGCGCGGATCGAGGCGTTCGGCACGGTCGACGAGGCCTCGAGCGCGCTCGGCCTGGCCAAGGCGCTCACCGCCCACTCGCGGGTCCGCTCGATCTGCGAGGAGCTGCAGCGGGGCCTTTACTCGGTCGGCGCCGAGCTCGGCACGAACCCGGCCGGCGAAGCCACCTTCGTCACGACCAGGGAGGCCGACGTCGCCAGGCTCGACGAGCTGATCACCGAGCTCGAGTCAGAGGTGACCATGCCAGACGGCTTCATCCTCCCGGGCGCGACCCCGGCTTCCGGCGCGCTCGACCTGGCGCGTGCGATCGTGCGCCGCGCCGAGCGCCGCTGCGTTTCCCTGGAAAGGGCGCGCGGGCTGGCCAACCCCCAGGTCAGGCGGTGGCTCAACCGGCTGAGCCTGCTGCTCTTCGTCTTAGGCCGCTACGAGGAAGGTCTGAGCGGCCGTCCGGCCAAGTCCGCGAAGACGGCTCGGGCACGCCAGGGCTAAGCTTCGGTCAGGGTGGCTCCTGTGGTCGAGGTGCTGGTGGCCTGCCTGGTTGTGCTGCTGGTGTACGTCGGGCTTTCGTACCAGCTGTACCGGCGTGCTTTCGTGCCGGCTCGGCCGCAGGTGATGGACGATTTCACCTTCACTCCGTTCGAGTTCCAGGCCGACTACGAAGAGGTAGAGCTCGCGACCGCCGACGGCCTGGCCTTCGGCGCCTGGCATTTCCGCCAGCCGGGCTCGCCGCAGACCGTGATCGTGTCCGGCGGACACAAAGGACAGCGCCAGGGCGCGCTCGGGATCACGGTCGCCCTGTGGCGCAAGGGCTTCAACGTGATCACCTATTCCTATCGCGGCATGCCCGGCAGCGACATGGCGCCGGTCACGTTCGGGATCAAAGAGGTCCTCGAGCTGCAAGCCGTCATCGCTTTCGCGCGCAAGCGCATCCCAAACGCCCGCATCGGCCTCCTCGGCTACTCCATGGGCGCCGTCGTATCCCTGCTCGGGGCGGCGGGCGAACCCGGCACACAGGCGCTCGTCCTGGACAGCCCGTTCAGCGACCTGCGGCGCCTCCTGGTCGAGAACGTCCGCCACGCCAGCAAGCTGCCAGGCGCGCCGTTCGTCTGGCTCGCGGGCGTGATGCTCTGGTTGCGGACCCGCTGCCGCATCTCGGAATGCAGCCCCATGGACGTGCTCAGCTCACTCGAGCCGCGGCCGCTGTTCTTCATCCACGGGGGGGCGGACGCCATCACCTCGGTCAACCACAGCCGACGCCTTTACGACGCGTACCGCGGGCCGCGCGAGATCTGGATCGTGCAGGGAGCCCCTCACACTGGCGCCTACTTCGCGGACCGGGCGCTCTACGTCGAGCGAGTCGCCGGCTTCTTCGCCCGCCATCTCGGCCTGGACGTGAGCGGTCATCTGAGGCTGGTGGAGGAAGAGGAAGTCTCGTAGGGCGCGGCCTGTTGGAGCGCGCTATCGCGCCAGCGTGCTGCCCATCAGGATCCCGTTGGCCCAGTAATGACCGGTCGACCCGGCCGGCAGGATGTCGTACGTCCTGTCCTCCGTGTACGGGACCAGCTCCCACAGCGTGATCGTCGAGCCGTCCAGCTCCTCACCGGCACGGAGGGCCCCGGACTCGCGGCCGTCCGCGGTCGGATGACCGGGCGAGACCAGGAGCTCGCGGCCGTCGGCGAGCTTCAAGTGGACCATGAGATGGCCGGGCGGCACCGCCATGCTGCCGATCTCGACCACCGGGGCGGCGATTCGGGCGCCGGCGGGCGTCTCGGTCCAGACCACCGTGCCGGCTCTCACATCGGTCACCCGAACCGCGCCCTGTGGGGTCGCGATCATCGTGGAAGCGGCAAGGCAGATTGGGCAAATCGGGGGACCCGAGGCGGTCCGCGAGCTCACCGTGACCAGGCCGTCGGCCCGAACGGTCCCCGCGACCATCTGGTAGCCGGACGAGGTTCCGGTCGACTGCACGCGGTACTGGAACGATTCGTCGTTGCCGCCGGGCGTCAGGACCAGCGCGCGGAGCAGCTTCCATGCGCGGTAGAGGACCAGCCTCTGCGCGTCGGTGAGGTCGCCGGGCGGCAGGCCTTCGTGGGCCACGATCGCCGCGTACGCCTCGGCGTCGGCCTTGATCGCCGGGTACTGCGAGTTCGCGTTCGCCTGCTCGCCGCCATCGCGCGCGATGGGGTAGAAGTCGGGGTCGCAGTACACCGGCTTGCCGGCCGCATCCATGACCTTGAACTTGAGCTGGCTCGAGGTCAGGGGGCTGCCTGCCACCGGCGCGGGCGTGATCGCGCCGCAAGCTGCGAGGACCAGGACGAGCAGCGCCAGGCCCAATCTCATGTCATAGAGGGATACGCCGTCCGAAGGCGCGAAGTAACGCGGACGCGGAACCAAATGTCACCCTCACGCGTATTCAACTGACATGGAACCGCGACATGGCGAACCTATAATCGCTGCAGTGGGGGGAGCCGAAGCCGTAACCCGCGTTTCCGACGCCTTCATGGCCAATGTCAGCCGGGCGATTGTGAACAAGGAAGACGAGATCCGGCTGTGCCTGGTCACGCTGCTGTGCGAAGGGCACCTCCTGATCGAGGATGTCCCTGGCGTCGGAAAGACGATGCTCGCCAAGTCCCTCGCGCGATCGCTGGACTGCTCGTTCCGGCGCATCCAGTTCACCCCCGACCTCCTGCCCTCCGACGTGACAGGCGTGCGTGCTTTCAACCAGAAGCTCAACGATTTCGAGTTCCGGCCGGGGCCGGTCTTCGCGCAGATCCTGCTCGCCGACGAGATCAACCGCGCGAGCCCGAAGACCCAGGCGGCGCTGCTTGAGGCGATGGAGGAGCGCCAGGTCACGATCGACGGCGAGACGCACCCCCTCCCCCAGCCCTTCATGGTCATGGCCACGCAGAACCCGGTCGAGTACTCGGGCACGTTTCCGCTCCCGGAGGCGCAGCTCGACCGCTTCTTGATGAAGGTCAGGCTCGGTTACCTCTCGGAGAAGGAGGAGGCCAACCTCCTGAAGCAGCACAAGGTCGAATCGCCCATGCTGGAGCTCCAGCCGGTGGTGTCGCCCAACGAGCTCCATGCAGCCCAGCTTGCGGTCCGCGAGGTCTTCGTCAAGCCCGAGCTCCGCGAGTACATCGCCAGACTGGTCGGCCGCACGCGCGGCAACCCGGAGGTGGCCCTGGGGGCGAGCACGCGCGGCACACTTAACCTCTTCCACGCAAGCCAGGCGTTGGCCGCGGTGCTGGGCCGCAGCTACGTGCTGCCTGACGACATCAAAGCCCTGGCCGAGCCGGTGCTCGCGCACCGCATCATCCTTCGCCCCAACGCCGAGATGCAGGGGCAGAGCGCGGGCAAGCTAATCAGCGGCCTGCTCGAGCGCGAGCATGTGCCCCAGATGGCGTACGACGGATAGCAGCGGCAGGGAACCAGCATGAGCAAGGTTGCTCTGGCCGTCGCGCTGGGCCTGCTCCTCTTCTTCACGTACCTGACGGCGGTTCGCCCCGCTTATGCGTTTGCTTACGCGCTGTGCCTTCTCTTCCTGGTCGCCTGGGCGTGGCCCCGCCTGGCGATCCGCGGCATGAGCGTGACCCGGCGCCTCGATCCGGGCACCCCGACCGTCGGAGAGGCGTTCGAAGAGGTCTTCGAGGTGCGGCGTAAGGGCTGGGTCCCGGCGCCTTGGGTCGAGATTCGCGACCTCAGCCAGATTCCCGACTACCAGCCGGGGCGCGTGGTCTCGATCGGGAACGAAACCGTGAAGTGGAAGGCCCGCGGTGTGTACCGCAGGCGCGGCTGGATGGCATTCGGGCCCACCCTGTTGCGGGTGCGCGAGCCGTTCGGCCTTTTCGAGCGGGACTGGAAGCTCAGCCAGAAGACATCGGTGCTCGTGTATCCGCGCGTCCGGCCCATCCCTGACCTTCTCACGCCGAGTGCGCAGCAGGTGGGCAGCTCCCAGAGCCTGGGCGCCTGGGCCGACTATCCGCCGGAAACCGGTGGCGTGCGCGACTACACGACCGGCGACAGCTTCGGACGCATCCACTGGGCCCTCTCGGCACGACACCAGCGTCTGATGTCCAAGACCTTCGAGCAACCGCTCACCACCGACCTGTGGATTCTTCTCGACCTGGACCGCAACGTCCACCACGGTGAGGGCGAGGAGTCGACGGTCGAGTACGCCGTCAGCCTCGCCGCGTCGATGGCCTCCCAGATCCACGCTCGCGGCCGGCAGGTGGGCTTGATCGCCAACGACGCCAAGGGCACCGTTCTCGAGCCGCACCGCGCCGTCCGCCAGGACCGCCTGATCCTCGACTACCTGGCGGTCGCGCAGGCGGACGGCCGGACGCCACTGACCCAGACCCTTGCCTGGGACAAGATCCGCCGGCTACCTCGCCGCGCGATCGCAGTCATCACCCCTAGCGCCGACCCCGGATGGGTGCGCCTGCTGCAGGCGGTTCGCGGACGGCGTTCGACGATGATCGTGTTCTACCTCGACGTGGCGAGCTTTGGCGGCCCGGACCAGAACCCGAGCTTCGACCTCGGCCAGGACGTCGACCTCTACGTCGTGCGCCAGGGCGACGACTTCGCGCGACTCATGAGGACCCGCGATGCAATCCGTCTCGCCTAGGGCGCGGCTCCAGCTCGGCGGCGAGCTGGTCATGGACCGGGCCCGCGAGTCGCTGGGCGGCGGTTTGTTCTGGTCGGCGATCCTCGTTCTGCTGCTGACCCTCGCCATCGCCCGCTCGACCGCCGCCGCCGGTTGGGTCGTCGGGATCGACGTGATCACCCCGATCGCGCTTGCCGGGGCGATTTCGGTCGGCGTGCTGGCGCTGCTGCCTGTCCCGTGGCCGGCCGGCCTCGGCGCCGGACTCGTCCTGGCCCCGATCGTCGCATGGAACGGCGCGGCCGCCGCGATCCACCAGGCCCATCCTCTCGACGGCACGATCGTCGGCCCGGCCGGGGTTTCGCTTCACCCGCTGGCGGTCTGGTTGTCGCGAATCGCCGACGGCTCGGCGAGCACGGATCCCTCTTTCTACCTGTTCTTGATCTGCTTCCTGATGTGGGTAACCGGTGCGTGGCTCAGCTGGTGCGTGCTTCGTTGGCGCAAGCCAATGCTGGGGTTGATTCCGGGCGCGGCGGCTTTCGCCACCAACCTGCTCAACGACATCGTGCCCGGCGACCAGAACGGCTACACGCTCTCCGTGCTGGTTCTGACGCTGGCGCTCCTGCTCTGGAGCAACTACTCGGGCTCGGTTGTCAGCGCCGATCGTGCCCACGTGAAGCTCACGGGCGACGCGCGCTGGGATTTCTGGGAGAGCGGCCTGGTCGCGATGGCCGCACTCATCGTGCTCGGGATCATGCTGCCGCCACTGTCGACCGTCGATCGCACGGTCAACGCGGAATCCAGCCTGTTCACGAACTGGGCTGTGCTCCAGCAACGCTTGAGTCATCCGGGCATCTTCACCAGCAACGGTTCCGGCATCACAGGGACGACCGGCTTTTCGACGGACGTCCCTCTGGACGGCGCGCTGCTCCGCACGCGCGATGTCGTCTTCACATACAAGGTCGTGGGCAACTATGCAGGCCCGAGGTACTTTCGCGGCGTCGACGAGACGGTGACGCAGGCGGGCGAGTGGCGCTACGCGGGGCTCGGTGGACTCAACGTTCCAGTCCACAAGAACCAGGTCCCGGTCTTTGGAGAGGACTATCAGGCGCTCGCCGAGGCCGGCTTCGACATCCAGATGCTGCGCCCACCGATCGGAAACGCGAACATCCTGTTCTATCCGGACGAGCTGCTGTGGGTCGATCGCGAATCCTCGGCGTCGCAGGTCCCACTCAGGGTCGATACGTCCGGCCAGCTCATGTCGATCGACCGCCTATCCACGCTGTCGCCGCCGACGTCGAGCGGGGCTTACAAGCTTGCGGTGCAGTACTCCACCGCCACCGTGCCGCAGCTTCAGGCGGCGGGTACGTCCTACCCGGACTGGGTGCAGCAGTTTTCGGCCCTTCCCGCTACGAGCTATCGCAGTCCGGCCGTGCTGGCCCGGATCCACGCCCTGGCGCAGTCAATCGTCGAGCAGGCGGGCGCGGTGACCCCATATGACCAGGCGACCGCCATCGAGACTTACCTGCGTGATAACTTCACGTACACGCTGACGCCCGCCCGCACCCCGACCGGCCGCGACCCGATCGACTACTTCCTCTTCGACTCGAAGCAGGGCTACTGCGAGTTCTTTGCGTCGGCCATGGGCGACATGCTGCGTTCGCTCGGCATCCCGACCCGGCTGGTCAACGGTTTCGGGCCAGGACAGTTCGACCAGGCGTCGCAGAGCTACGTCGTCCGCGGCGAGGACGCCCACACCTGGGTCGAGTCCTACTTCCCGACCTACGGATGGATCCCCTTCGAGCCAACCCCCGCCTCGGGCGGTTACGCGCAGATCACGCGCGGCACCAGCGGCGAGAACCTGTGCGTGCGCGACAACGGCTGCGACATCTCGGTCGGAGGGGGCGCCGGGGGCGGTGTCGGCCTGGTCGGCGCCGGACGCCAGGGAGGCAACCAGAACGCCGGCTCCCTGCCCGGCGGTGGCACAAGCTTCGCGCTTCGCTTCCCGGACGCGAGCACCCTGACCAAGGTGGTCGCGGTCCTGCTCGCCATGGTGCTCCTCCTGCTCGCCGCGGTCACGCGATACCTGCGCCCGCGCACTGTGATGGCGGTGTGGAAACGCACCCTGTCCCTGGCGACCCTGGCCGGCGCGGAACGCCGTCCAGGCGAGACTCCGCTGGAGCTCGGCCGGCGGTTGCAGCGAACGTTCCCTGAAGCCGCCGCACCGGTCGGCGCCGTCGCGTCGGGCTTTGTGGTCGCCGCCTACGCCCCTCCGGAGGAAGCGTCGACCACGCGCGCCTCGGTGATGGAGGCGTGGTCCGAGTTGCGTCCGCTGATGGTCCGTCGAGTGTTCGTCCGCTTCCGACCCAACAGGGGCTGACCCGGACTCTCTAACCTGAAACGCGTGTCAGAGGCGGGTGCCGACGGGGTCGCAGGGCGGACGTATCCGCCCGTCACGTTCGAGATCAAAGCAGAGCGCGTGGCCGCCTTCGCACGCTCGATTGGAGCCGACGTGGCCGACGGGGTGCCGCCCACTTTTGCCGCCGTCTACTCGCTGGGCGCCACGGCTCCGCAGCTCTTCGCAGACGAGGAGGCGGCGGTCGATTTCGCAAAGCTTCTGCACGCGGACCAGGAGTTCGCCTGGGAGCGCCATCCTCGGGTGGGGGAGACGGTCACCTCGCGCGGCCGGGTCGTGTCCGACACCAGCCGGCGCGGCATGCGTTTCTTGACCTTCGAGACCGAGACGGCCGGCTCGGACGGCGCGCCGTTGTGCCGCTCGCGCGCGTTGTTCGTAATCCGCTCATGACCGAAAAGCGAGTCACCTTCACGACGGACCAGATCGCGGCGTACGCCGAGGCTTCCGGCGATCGCAACCCGATCCACCTGGACGGCGAGTTCGCGAAGTCGGTCGGCCTGCCCGGCGTCATCGCCCACGGCATGCTGCAGATGGGCCTGATGGCAACGGTCGCGGCAGCAGCGGCCGGGGGACCGGAGCGCCTGCGCCGCCTGTACTGCCGTTTCGCCGGCATGGTCGAGCCCGGCGACACGGTGAGGTTCGCCGCCGAGACCACGGCGCCGGGTCGGCTCGTGTTGAGCGCCACCAACCAGAGAGGAGAGGCAATGTTGACCAAATCCATCGCCGAGTTCGCTTAAATGCCGCTCGATTTCTCGCTGTCGCAGGAACAGGAGGCGATCCGCGACCTGGCGCACGAGTTCGCGGAGAAAGAGATCAGGCCGGTCGCTGCGCATTTCGACGAGACGGAGGAGTTTCCGTACGAGGTCGTTAAGAAAGCGCATCGACTGGGACTCAGCCCGGCGGCATTCATCCCGGAGGAGTACGGCGGCCAGGGCCTCGACTTCCTGACCGAGCTCATCTTGAACGAGGAGCTGAGCTGGGGCTGCGCCGGCATCGCAGTGTGCATCCAGTCGATGGCTCTGGCCATGGCAGGGATACGCGCCAGCGGCACCGAAGAGCAGAAGAGGCGCTGGCTACCGGAGTTTACGAACCCCGACAGACTGGTGCTGGGCGGCCTGGGTCTCACCGAACCCGACTCCGGATCGGACGCGCTTTCGATGAAGACGCGCGCCACGCGCGTGAGCGACGGCTACGTGCTCAACGGCACCAAGCAGTTCTGCACCAACGGCGGCATCGCCGACTACCACGTCATCTACGCCAACACCGACCCGTCGAAGGGCCCGGCCGGGATCGCGTCGTTCCTGGTGCCGAAAGACACGCCAGGCCTCCGCATGGGCCGCAAGGAGCAGAAGCTCGGAGTGCGTGCCAGCCATACGGCGCAGGTCATCCTCGAGGATTGCCACGTTCCGCTGGACCACCGGTTGGGTGGCGAGCCCGACGCGGACAACGCTGGGCCTGGGGCCATGGGCGCGCTGATGACCCTCGAGGCGACGCGCCCCGGCGTGGCCGCCGGCGCTCTGGGCATCGCTCGCGCGGCTTACGAGTTCGCGCTCGAGTACGCGCAGGACCGCAAGCAGTTCGGCAAACCGCTGTGGCAGCACGAAGGCGTCGGTTTCAAGCTTGCGGACATGGCGGTGAAGATCGACGCCGCGCGCCTGCTCATCTGGCGCGCCGGCTGGATGGCGACGCAGGGCAAGCCGTTTGAAAGGGCCGAGGGATCCATGGCCAAAGTCTTCGCCGCGGACGTTGCGATGGAGGTCACGACCGACGCCATCCAGGTCCTCGGGGGCTATGGCTACATCAAGGAGTACCCGGTCGAGAAGTGGTTTCGGGACGCCAAGATCTACCAGATCTGGGAAGGCACCGCCGAGATCCAAAGACTCGTGATTTCGCGGGCCATCACCGGCTCGCGCGGCACCGTCAGATTGAGGGGTTGAAATGTTCGATTTGAAAGGAAGGGTTGCAGTCATAACGGGCGCCTCGCGCGGCCTTGGCCGCCAGGACGCCCTCACCCTCGCGCGCCAGGGCGCCGACGTGGTGATCACCGACGTCCTGGTGGAGGACGATCCGGACCTCCAGAAGACCGCCGAGGCGCAGGGCAGCATGCTTGCGCAGGTGGCGGTGTCGCAAGGCTGGGTGCACTCCAACCAGACCGCCGAAGAGATCCGCAAGATGGGCCGCAAATCGCTGGCCATCAAGATGGACGTCACCAACCGCGAACAGGTCCGCGACGTGTTCAAGAAAGTTCGCCAGGAGTTCGGGAAGATTGACATCCTGGTCAACAACGCGGCAACGCTCGACCACGCCGCGCAGATCCCCAACCAGTCCTACGAGCTGTGGGACCGCGATGTGCGGGTGAACCTGACCGGTGCCTTCAACTGCACCAAAGAGGTCTGGCCTTACATGGTCGAGAACAAGTTCGGCCGGCTGATCTTCATGTCTTCTATCGCGGGCACGCTCGGCGGCTTCGGGCAGGCGAGCTACTCCTCGACCAAGGCGGCGCTGATCGGTCTGGCCAAGACGGCGGCCCTCGAGGGCGGCCGCCACAACATCACGTCGAATGCCATCGCACCCGGCATCATCGAGTCGGAGGCCGGCAAGGCCGCGGCCGAAACGAACCCGCTCTACGAGCGCTTCCGGGCGCGCACGGTGTTCAAGCGGTTCGGCCAGCCCGACGACATCGCCAACACGATCGCTTTCCTGTGCTCCGACGAGGCGGGCTACATCACCGGCGCGGTGATCGAGGTCGCCGGCGGTATTCCCTTGTTCACGGCTTAACCGTGGGAGAGCTGGTGGATGTGAAGCGCGAAGGCGGCGTCGCCCGCGTGGTGATGCACCGCAAGGGCAACAACTCGATCGCCGAGGATCTGATGGCGGAGCTCGCCGCCGAGTTCGGAGCGCTGGGTAAAGACCCGACCGTGCGGGTGATCGTCCTAGCCTCCGAATACGAGAAATACTTCAGCGTGGGCGCAGACCTGGCGGCCATGGCCGCCATCGATCGCAGCGCGCCGGACGCGGCCGACCAGATCGCCGGTTTCATGAAGCGCATGAACGGGCATTTCGCCGCCATCGAGGCATGCCCCAAGCCGGTCATCGCGGCCATCAACGGCCACGCGCTCGGAGGGGGCAGCGAGCTGGCGCTGTGCTGCGATTACCGGGTCATGGTCGAGGACGGCCGTTCGAAGATCGGTCAGACCGAATCTTCACTTGGCATCATCCCCGGGGCCGGCGGAACCCAGAGGCTGCCGCGGCTGATCGGGAAGGCCCGGGCGGTACGGTTCCTCATCGAGTCGACTCGGTTGTCGGCGAGGGAAGCGGAAGCCGTCGGCTGGGTCGACATCTCGGCCGGCCCCGATGAGTTCGATGGCGCCATCGACGCGCTCGCCGGCAGGCTGGCCAAGGCGGCCACCTTCGCCATCGCGATGATCAAGGACGCGGTGGCGCGGGGCTATGACCTGCCGCTGGAGCAGGCGCTCAAGATCGAGTCCGAGAATTTCGCCCGCGCCTCGCTCACCACCGACGCTGCCATCGGGATCATGAGCTTTCTCAATCGCCAGGAGCCCGAGTTCACCGGCTCCTAAAGCCGAGCTGCTGGAGTGGAAGCTTCGGGCCTAGCTCAGCGGCGCTCGCCCGTCATGCCGAGCTCCGCGGAGCGCTTGCGGACGACCTCGACCACCTCCTCGACGCGCTTGGGGTCGGCGCCGAGGCAGCGGATCACGAGCTCCTTGGTCTCGAAGTTGGGATAGGAACCGACCGAGACGTCCGGAAAGCTTGCTTCGAGCTCGCTCATCAGCGGGTAAAAGCGAGCCTCCACGGCGAACGTGAACCTCAGCTCGCGCACGGTGGCCCCCGACCCGCCGGCCAGGAACTCGGGCTCGATCTCCTCGGTGAAGATGCCTTTCATCTCGAGCGGGACGCCAGGCAGGACGAAGATCCGTTTGCCGTCCGACTCGTAGAGCACGCCGGGCGCCATGCCGCGGCGGTTCTTGAACACGTGGGCGGGGTGGGCCGGGATGCGCGCCATGCGCAGGTTGCCCTCCGTCAGCTCCGGGGATTCCAGAAGGCCCGCCTCGTGCATGCGCTGCACGCGGCGCTCGATCCGGGCCCGCGTCTCCTCCCAGATCACGAGCTCGCGGTCCAGCGCGCCGGCCAGGGAGGCGAAGGTCCGGTCGTCCGGCGTCGGCCCGAGCCCGCCACTCATGAAGATGTTGCTCACCTCGGAGTCTGCCAGCTCGCGCCGCACCTGCTCGACGATCTCGTCGGGCCGGTCGCGGATCTGGGTCACCCTCTTGAGCGGGTACCCGAGCAGGCGGAGCCGCTCGGCGAGCCAGTGGGAGTTGGTGTCGAGGGTGAATCCTCCGACCAGCTCGTCACCGACGGCCACGATGCTCGAGGTGGGCATGCCCCGACGATATAACCTCCGGGCATGGAGCGTCTGCACGCCGTCATCCACGGCGACGTGCAGGAGGTCGGGTTCCGATACTTCCTGCTGCGGCGGGGCCGCGAGCTCCTTCTCCGCGGCTGGGTTCGCAACAACGACGACGGGACTGTCGAGCTGGTCGCCGAGGGCGAAAGGGCCGACCTCGAGGAGCTCAAGCGAGCGGCCGAAAAAGGGCCGAGCCTCGCCCGCGTCGAGCGCGTGGCCGCCTGGTGGTCGGCAGCCGGAGGCGGCCTGGGCCCGTTTGACCTGACGGCCTGACGACCCCGGCTTTCCGGTTCGTTTAACCTAACGCTCCGCGGCCGTCTGCAGTTTCCGCGTCACGAGGGGAGGTATTCGGGCGACTCATGGATCCCAACACAGCGTGGTTTGGCGTGGCCGGCGGCTTGGCCGCGGTCGTTTTTGCAGTCGCCCTGATCGGCCTCGTCCTGCGCATGCCTGCCGGCAACGACCGCATGAAGGAGATCGCCGCCGCCATCCAGGAGGGCGCCTCCGCCTACCTGAACCGCCAGTACACGGTGATCGCGATCATCGGCGTGGTCATCGCGATCGTCATCGGCTTCTTCATCAATTGGTCGACCGCAGTCCTGTACGTGGTCGGAGCGGCCCTATCGGCGTCTGCCGGCTACGTCGGCATGAACATCGCGGTCCGGTCGAATCTTCGCACCGCCGAGGCGGCTCGGGGCGGCCTCAACAAAGCGCTGCAGGTGGCCTTCCGCGGCGGCGCCGTCACGGGCTTCATGGTCGTGGGCCTCGGCCTCCTCGGAGTGTCCGCAGCCTACCTGGTGTTCAAGAACCCCGACGCTCTGGTCGGCCTCGCTTTCGGCGCCAGCCTCGTATCGGTGTTCGCCCGTCTGGGCGGCGGCATCTACACCAAGGCTGCTGACGTTGGTGCCGACCTCGTGGGCAAGGTCGAGGCTGGAATCCCCGAAGACGATCCGCGCAACCCGGCCGTGATCGCAGACAACGTCGGCGACAACGTCGGCGACTGCGCCGGCATGGCCGCCGACCTGTTCGAGACGTACGCGGTGACCATGATCGCGGCCATGCTGCTCGGCTCGCTGCTGTTCAAGAACCAGATCGGCTGGGTGATCTATCCGCTGCTGCTCGGCGCGGTGAGCGTGGTGGGGTCCATCGTGGGCTCCTTCTTCGTCCGCGTCTTCAACTCGAAATGGATCATGGGCGCGCTGTACGCCGGGCTCCTGGTCGCCGTCGCGATCGCGATCGCCGGCTTCTACTTCGTGACCCAGTACATGACCTCGAACAACTACCTGGCGGCTGGAGGGGGCGTGAGCAACCCGTCCAACCTGTTCTTCGCGGCGCTCACCGGCGTGATCATCACGGTCCTGATCGTCGCCATCACGGAGTACTTCACCGAGACCGCCTACTGGCCGGTGCACCTGATCGCCAAGGCTTCGGTCACCGGGCACGCGACCAACATCATCGCCGGCCAGGCGATCGGGATGATGTCCACCGCGCTGCCCGTGGTCGTGATCGGCGTCGGGATCCTGTTCAGCTACGGCCTCGGCGGCCTGTACGGGATCGCCATCGCTGCCACCGCGATGCTCTCGATGACCGGGATCATCGTCGCGATCGACTCATACGGCCCGATCACCGACAACGCGGGCGGCATCGCGGAGATGGCCGACCTGCCCGAGGAGGTCCGTGGGGTGACCGACCGGCTGGACGCCGTCGGCAACACCACCAAGGCGGTGACCAAGGGCTACGCGATCGGCTCGGCCGGCCTCGCCGCGCTCGTCCTCTTTGCCTCGTACACGCAGGAGCTCGCCCGCGCAGGGCACCCGACCACGTTCGAGCTGTCCGATCCGCGCGTCATCGTGGGCCTGTTCCTCGGCGGCATCCTGCCCTTCCTGTTCGGCTCTCTTGCCATGCTCGCCGTCGGGCGCGCGGGCGGCCTCGTGGTGGAAGAGGTCCGACGCCAGTTCCGTGACATCAAGGGGATCATGGAAGGGACCGGCAAGCCCGACTACGGTACGGCCGTCCGCATCGTGACCGCCGCGGCACAGCGCGAGATGATCCTGCCGGGCATCATCCCCGTCATCGCCCCCCTGGCCGTCGGCTACATCCTCGGCCCCCGCGCCCTGGGCGGGATGCTGCTGGGCGCCATCGTGACCGGGCTGTTCCTCGCGATTCAGATGACCAGCGGCGGTGCGGCGTGGGACAACGCCAAGAAGTACATCGAGGAGGGAAACCTCGGCGGCAAGGGCTCGGAGGCACACAAGGCTGCGGTCACCGGCGACACCGTCGGCGACCCCAACAAGGACACCGCCGGCCCCGCCATCAACCCCATGATCAAGGTGGTCAACATCATCGCCATCCTGATCGCCGCGTCGGTGGCGTCCAACTACCTGATCCACTAAGCCGCTAGTAGACTCGTCCATGGGGTGGACGACTACCAGAAGGAGATCGCCGACCTCGAAGCCCAGGTCGAGCGGCTGGTGGAGGAAGAGGGCGACGCGCGGACGATCGCGGAGCTGAGCATGCAGCTCGAGATCCTCAAGGCCATGTACTCGCGCGCGACCGACCTGTTCCAGCGCGGCCGCGCCGACGAGAACCTCCGGTACGGCCTGCGCATCCAGGGTTACGGCGATTGGACCCTGGACAACGTGTACGCCTTCGTCTATGAACGTGCAGTGGAGCTGGAGCCGAAGGCACACAGCGCATTCGTGGGCGGGATCAAGAACGCCGACTTTGCATTGATGCTCAATTCATGAAGGGAGGTTGGGGATGGAAACGCCGCTGACGCCTCTGGAGTTCGCGCGACGGACCCGCAAGCTTTATGGAGACCGTGAGGGCGTGGTCGACGGCGCCCTGCGGATGACCTACGAGCAGTTCTTCCAGCGATGCGACCGCTGGTCGTCGGCCCTGCAGGCCATGGGCGTGAAGAAGGGCGACCGCGTTGCGTACATAGCGCCTAACACGCACGAGCAGCTCGAGTCCTTCTATGCGGTGCCGCAGATCGGCGCCGTGCTCGTGCCCATCAACTACCGTCTGACCGCGGAGGACTTCGTCTACATCACCTTGCACTCCGGCTCGAAGGTCCTTTGCGTGCATCCGGACTACCTGGATGCGGTCGACGGCGTCCGCGACCAGCTACGGGGGGTGGAACAGTTCGTGAGCCTGGGGAGCGCCGGCGGCCGCAAAGGCTGGATCGAGTACGAGGCTGCGATCGAATCGGCAAAGCCCGACTTCAAGCGACCCGAGATCGGCGAGAGCGATCTCCTCACCATCAACTACACCAGCGGCACGACCGCCAAGCCCAAGGGCGTGATGATCACTCACCGGAACGCGTGGGCCAACGCCGTCGGCACGCTGGTCCATTTCCACATCACCGTCGGCGACGGCTACCTGTGGACGCTCCCCATGTTTCATGCCAACGGCTGGACCTTCGTCTGGATCATCACGGCCGTCGGGGGGAGGCACATCTGCCTACCCAAGGTCGAGCCCGCGCGGGTCTTCGAGCTGGTGAGGCAGGAGAAGGTCGGCTGGCTCTGCGCCGCGCCGACGATCCTGATCGCGCTCGCCAACTCTCCTGCGGACATGCGTGGAGACGTGCCCAAAGGCGTGCACGTCATCACGGCCGGGGCGGCGCCTGCCGCCGCCACGATCGAGCGCATGGAGGGCGACCTCGGTTGGGAGGTGACCCAGGTCTACGGGCTCACCGAGACGGCACCCTTCATCACGATCTGCGAGCCGCGGCCCGAGCACAAGGGCCTTGACACCACCGACCTTGGGATCATCAAGGCGCGCACTGGCGTGGAGCTGATCACCTCGGGCGAGATCCGCGTCGTCGACGGCGACGGAAAGGACGTGCCGGCGGACGGCCAGTCGCTCGGCGAGATCATCGCTCGCGGCAATGTGATCATGCAGGGCTACTACAACGACCCCGAAGCAACCGAGAAGGTCATTGGCGACGGCTGGTTCCACACCGGCGATGCGGCGGTTCTGCATCCCGACGGCTACGTGGAAATCCGGGATCGCATCAAGGACGTGATCATCAGCGGGGGAGAGAACATCTCGAGCCTCGAGGTGGAGGGTGTCTTGCTGCGCCACCCGGCGGTTCAGGAGGCGGCGATCGTCGGGCTGCCACACGAGAAGTGGGGCGAGGCGCCTCACGCCTACGTCGTCCTGAAGTCCGGCGCCACCGCAACGGAGCGGGAGCTCATCCAGTTGTGCAGGGATCGGCTGGCCCATTTCAAGGCTCCCCACAGCGTCACGTTCGTGCAGGAGCTGCCCAAGACGGCCACGGGCAAGATCCAGAAGTACGTGCTGAGGAAAGGGGCGGCGGCGGTCGTCAGGCAGTAGTCCGAGCAGGATCGCGAGTACATCACTCCCCATCCGGCGCTGCGCGCCACCTTCCCGGCGAGCGGGGAAGCGGGGAAGGCCTTTTGAGCCGCCGTGCCTCCCACCGTGCTTATATGACGAAGGTGGATGTTCCGGAGCGGTACAACGTCGCCGCCGACCTGCTCGAACGCAATCTCAACGCGGGTCGGGCCGGCAAGACCGCGATCTACTCCGCGGCCAAAGATGTCACCTACGGCGACCTCTTCAACCTGAGCTGCGGGGCCGCTCAGGGCCTGCTCGACCTCGGCGTGCGACGTGAGGAGCGCGTTCTCATCGCCGGATTCGACAGCCCCGGCTGGGTCGCGTCGTTCCTCGGCGCGATCCGCATCGGAGCCATCCCGGTCCCTGTGATCCCCGTCCTCCAGCGCAGCGAGGACTACGACCACTACATCGACGATTCGCAAGCGCGGGTCGTGGTCGTGGACGCGGCGACTGAGGAGCGTCTCCGTCCTGCCGCCGACCGCGCCCCCCACCGACCCCGACTCCTGCGCTGCGACCAGATCACGCCTGGACCTGCGATGACGGCGGCGTCCACCCGAAAGGACGACATGGCGTTCTGGCTCTACAGCTCGGGTTCGACCGGGAAGCCGAAGGCGGTCGTCCACCTCCAGCACGACATCCCGTACACCTGCCTCACCTACGCCGAGCAGGTCCTGGGCATCACCGAACGCGACGTCACTTTCTCCACCACGGGCCTCTTCCATGCGTACGGCTTTGGCAACAACCTGACATTCCCCTACTGGGTGGGCGCTTCGACCGTCCTGCACGCCGGTCGCCACACCCCGGCGACCGTCCTCGACACGATCGAGAAGCGCCGGCCGACGCTGTTCTTCTCCGCGCCGACCCTGTACAACGCCATCCTCAATTTCGACGGCTCCCGGCAGCGTGACCTTTCGTCGATTCGCCACTGCGTCGCTGCGGCCGAAGCCCTCCCGGCCGAGGTGTGGCGGCGCTGGAAGGATGCTTTCAATCTCACGATCCTCGACGGCGTCGGATCGACCGAGATGCTGCACATCTACTGCTCCAACCGCCTGGACGACCTACGGCCCGGGTCGAGCGGCAAGCCGGTGCCGGGCTACGAGCTGAAGATCCTCGACCCGGACGGCCAGCCGGTGCCGGGAGGCGAGGCGGGGGACCTCTACGTCAGGGGCGACAGCGCGCTGGCTCTTTACTGGGCGCAGCACGAGAAATCGAAACGCTCGATCCTCGGCGAGTGGTTCTTCACCGGTGACAGGTATCGTGTCGATGAGGATGGCTTCTTCTGGTACGAGGGCCGCTCCGACGACATGATGAAGGTGGGTGGTCTGTGGGTGTCGCCAATCGAGATCGAGTCGGTCCTGCTCGAGTACCATGCGGTGGCCGAGAGCGCGGTCGTCGGCATCTCGGTCGACGGATTCACGAGAATCAAGGCGTTCGTGATCATCAAGGGCGATACTTCGAAGGATGATGCGCTCGTGGTGGAGCTGCAGGAGCACTGCAAGACCCGGCTGCAGCGTTTTCAGTACCCGCATGTGGTGGAGTTCGTAGACGAGCTTCCCAAGACCGTGACGGGGAAGATCCAGCGCTACAAGCTGCGCGAACCCGCTCGCGAGACGGCGCAAGCATGACTTACATAGCGGTCCTCCCCTGCGACGGCGCGGGAAAGGAGGTCGTGCCCGAAGCGGTCAAGGTGCTGCGCGCGGCAGGCGCGGATTTCGAGTTCGAGGAGTTCGACGTCAACGCAGACCAGTTCATGCGGACCGGGGAGCCGATTCCTGCCCGCGTCTGGGCCAGGCTGGAGCAGGCCGATTCGATCCTGTTCGGCGCGGTCGGCGATCCACGTGTCGACGACGCGAGCTACCTCGCCGGGGTCCTGCTCCGCCTTCGCTTCGAGCTCGACCTCTACGTGAACCTTCGCCCGGCTCGCCTGTACGACGACCGCCTGTCGCCGCTGCGCCGCGAGGACAGGCGCAAGGTCGACCTCCTAGTCGTGCGCGAGAACACCGAGGGGCTGTACGTCGGTATGGGCGGCCGCTTCAAGAAAGGCACCGAGCAAGAGGTCGCGATCCAGGAAGACCTCAACACCCACCTCGGTGTGACGAGGATCATCGAATACGCGTTCCAGGTCGCAAGGCGCGAGGTGGTGATGGTGGACAAATCGAACGCGATGGCGTTCGCGGGCGCGCTGTGGCAAGAACGCTGGAAGGCGGTGGCCGCCCAGCATCCGCACATCAAGACGCGACATCTATATGTGGACGCGGCGGCGATGCAGCTCGTGCGCGACCCGAGCCAGTTCGACATCATCGTCACCGGCAACTTGTTCGGCGACATCCTGTCCGACCTCACCGCCGAGCTCGTCGGCGGGATGGGCATAGCGCCATCGGGCAACATCAACCCGCAGACCGGCCGGGGCCTCTTCGAGCCGGTGCACGGGACCGCGCCGGACATCGCCGGCAAGGGCCTCGTCAACCCGATCGGGGCGATCTTGAGCGCTTCTATGATGGCGAGACACCTGGGTCACGCGGATATGGCGAAGGCGATCGACGGTGCGGTCGAATCGGCCATCCAGGCCGGGGAATGCACTCGCGACGTCGGCGGCAACCTGTCGACCGGCGAGGTCGGCGACGCAATCGCGAAGAGGCTGAGGGATTAAGACAACTCATATGGGCATGACGATGACCGAGAAGATCCTGGCCCGCGGGGCAGGGCGGGAGAGCGTCCGGCCCGGCGACCTGGTGCTGGCCAAGGTCGACTTCGCGATGGGCCACGACCTCACCATCCCGCCCGCGGGCCGGATCATGCGTGAGCAGATGGGCGCCGAGAAGATCTGGGACCCCGAGCGCGTCGCCGTGACGCAAGACCACTTCCAGCCCGCCAAGGATGCGGCAAGCGCGACCCTCGGCCGCCTGACGCGCGAGTTCTCGCGTGACATGGGCATCAAGTGGTATTTCGAGGTCGGGCAGGGGGGCATCTGCCACACCGTGCTGCCCGAAAACGGCCTCGTGCTGCCGGGCGAGCTCGTGGTCGGCGCCGATTCGCACAGCTGCACCTACGGAGCGTTGAACAACTTCGCGACGGGTATCGGCTCGACCGACCTCGCCTGCGTGCTCGCGCTCGGGGAGCTGTGGTTCCGCGTCCCCGAGACGTTGAAGTTCGTCTACCGCAACCGGCTCAAGGAATGGGTCGAGGCGAAGGACCTGATCCTGTACGTGATCGGCCAGATCGGAGTCGACGGGGCGCGCTCGAAGGCGATGGAGCATACGGGCGAGGCGCTGCGGCACATCGACATGGAAGCGCGGCTGACGATGACCAACATGGCCATCGAGGCCGGCGCCAAGAACGGGATCATGGAGTTCGACGAGGTCACCAGGGAGTACCTCGACGGGCGGGCGAAGCGCGCTTACACGCCGGTCTCCTCCGACCCCGACGCCGAATACGAGAAGGTGTTCGAGTTCGACGCCGAGAAGGTCGAGCTGGGCGTCGCCAAGCCGATGTCGCCGGACAACTACGCGCCCCTGTCCGAGGTGGCCGGAACACGGCTCGACCAGGTGTTCATCGGCTCCTGCACCAACTCGCGCATCACCGACCTCCGGCGCGCGGCCGCCGTGCTGGAGGGCCACAAGGTCGCGCCGGGCGTGCGTTTGATCATCACGCCCTCCTCACACCAGGTGGCGATCCAGGCCGAAAAGGAAGGATTGATCCGCACCTTCCTCGCCGCCGGCGCCGCCTGGACCACGGCCACGTGCGGGGCCTGCCTGGGTGGCCACATGGGCGTGCTCGGCGAAGGCGAGGTGTGCCTCAGCACGACCAACCGCAACTTTCCCGGCCGCATGGGTCACCCCAAGGCCCAGGTCTATCTCTCCAACCCCGCCGTCGCCGCGGCGAGCGCGGTGACGGGGGTGATCACGCACCCCAACGAGGTGCTGAAGCACATGCCGGCCGGGATCGCATGACCCTTCCCAAGGTAATCCGCGGAAGAGCCTGGAAGTTCGGCAACAACATCGACACCGATCAGATCATCCCGGCCAAGTACGCCATCTACTCGCTGGACGAGAAAGAGCTGGGCAAGCACGCCATGGAAGGCGTGCCCGGGCGCGAGACCTGGGCCGCGGGAGTGACCGAGGGCGACATCCTGGTCGGCGGGTCCAACTTCGGCTGCGGCTCGTCGCGCGAGATCGCGCCCGTCGCGATCCGCGGGGCCGGCATCTCGCTGGTGATCGCGGACTCTTACGCGCGGATCTTCTTCCGTAACGCGATCAACATGGGCTACCCCATCCTCCAGTCGCCCCAGGCCGCGGAGGCGGTCGAGGACGGCGACGAGCTCGAGGTCGACCTCGAGCAGGGCATCATCCGCAACTTCAGCAAGAGCGACCAGTACCCGACCGAGGCTTTCCCGAAGTTCATGAACGAGCTCCTGGCCATGGGCGGGCTGGTGCCGTGGGTCCGCAAGCGCCTCGAAGAGCGCCGGCGCGCAGCACCAGCGCGTGGATGACCTAGAGCCCGTTGAGCTCCAGGAGCCGCTCCATGCGCTGGCGCGCGACCCCACAGCTTTCTCCCACGACCTGAAGTTCCCGCCTGCGGACAAGATCCGCGTCTACGACGACACCCTGCGCGACGGCGAGCAGATGCCCGGCGTGGCGATCACCCCCAAAGACAAGTACGAGCTCGCCCGCATGCTCTCCGATATCGGTGTCCACATCATGGATGTGGGTTTTCCGTCGGTATCGGAGGGGGAGCGCGAAACCCTCCGCCTCATCCTCGAAGGTAGGAAGCGCGGCGAGCTGCGGGAAGGCCTCGAGGTCGTGTGCATGATGCGCTCGACCAAGCCGGACATCGACGCGACAATGCGCGTCATCGACGATCTCGGCTACCGGCGTGACGAGGTCACGTACTTCATCTTCACCTCGGCGTCCGACCTGCACGTGAAGTACAAGCTGGGCAAGACGCTGCTGCGCCGAGAGGGAATCCCCGAATCAGAGTGGCTCGAGCTCCCGGTTTCCTTTTACCGCGAGGCGAACTTGCGGATGATGTGCGAGGCGATCCGTTACGCGCGTGAGCAGGGCGCGACGTCGATCGAGTTCGGCGGCGAGGACGGCAGCCGCGCCGACGTCGACTACATCGCCGAGATCCACCGCGAGGGCCTGAAGGCGGGGGGGACGCGGCCTTCGACCCCCGACACCGTGGGCTGCTACTCGCCTTTCGCAGTGCGCGAATACATTCCTGCGATCAAAGCAGCCGCTCCGGATGCGCCGCTGGTGGTTCACTTCCACAACGACCTCGGGCTCGGCGCGTGGAACACCGTGATGGCGCTGGGCTCGGGCGCGGAAGTGTTTACCACCAGCGTCAACGGCATCGGCGAGCGGACTGGCAACGCGCCCATGCACCAGGTGCTCATGCAGCTTCGATACCTGTTCGGGATCGAGATCCCGGGTTTCAAATACGATCAGCTGCGCTCGCTCGCGCGGCATCTCGAAAGAGTGAGCGGGATTCCCGTGCAGCCGACCGAGCCCGGCATCGGACTTGACGTCTTCAGTCACGAGTCGGGAATCCACACCGCGGGCATGCTCATCCACCCGGCCATCTACCAGTTCCTGCCGCCGCAGGATTTCGGCGCCGAGATCACCTACGTCTACGGCAAGCACTCCGGCGCGCTCGTGATCGAGCAAGCGCTGCGGCACGCGGGCATCGCTCCCGAGCACGAGCTGGTGGGCCAGGTGCTGGCCGAGGTCAAGCGCGTCCGCGAGGAGCGTGCCGAGCGGAGCGACTTCTCCGATTTCCACCGCCGGTATTACGATCACCTGAACCGAATGGGACTGACTGCGGAAGAGGTGGTCGACATCGCCCGTGCGCTGACGCCGAAGTCGAACTGATGGCGACCACGACCCGGGCTGACACCGTCGCCAAGGAGAAGTACCTCCAGCTGCACCGCTGGATGTGCATGGCGAAGGCGCTCGACGACCGCATGCACATCCTGGTCAAGCAGGGACGGGCGCCTTTCGTCGGTTCCAGCCGCGGCCATGAAGGCATCCAGGTCGCCTCCACCGCGGCCCTCGGACCCGACGACTGGCTGGTGCCTCACTACCGAGGTCTCGCCAACTCGATCGTGCGCGGACTGACCATGAAGGAGTGGATGCTGGCCGTCTTCGCGAAGGCCGCCGACCCGCTGTCGGCCGGCCGCAACATCCCGGGCGGCTGCTACAGCTACCGGGCCTTGAAGATCGTCTCGGTGTCGCAGGTGGTGGCCAGCTGGATCCCCAAGGCTTCAGGGGTCGCATACGCCGCCAAGCTGAGGGGCGAGCGTTCGGTGACGTTGTGCACGTTTGGCGACGGGGCCACCAGCCAGGGCGATTTCCACGAGGGGGTCAACTTCGCCGCGGTGCACCGCCTGCCGGTGGTCTTCGTGTGCGAGAACAACAGCTACGCGATCTCGGTGCCGATCCGGCTGCAGATGGCAAACCCGAACGTGGCGGACAGGGCGGCCGGCTACGGCATCCCGGGCGTGACCGTCGACGGCGGCGATGTTCCGGCTTGCTACGCGGTCTGCCACGAGGCGGTGGAGAGGGCCCGCCGCGGTGACGGTCCGACGCTGATTGACGCGAAGGTGTGGCGCATCAACTCGCACACATCCGAGGACAACCACATGAAGTACCGCACCAAAGAGGAGCTCGAGGAGGCGGCCCGCCACGATCCGATCGCGCGATTCACGACGTGGCTGATCGAGAAAGGCTGGATCTCAGCCGGCGATGCAAAGCGTGTTCAGACGGAGTGCGACAAGGATGCCTCCGATGCCGCCGACTGGGCCGAGACGCAGCCCGACCCGCTCGCCGAGGACGCCCTGAAGCACGTATTCGCCTGAACCTGGATACAAGGGCAGGATCGCAAAGCTAGACTGACCTCGTTTTGGAGTCGACCCCCGAGACCCCGCAGGACTCGACGCCCCCGGCCGCCCACGACGCGTCCGAGGAGCCGGTTCCAGCCGTCACGACGCGGGAGACCGTGCCCGTGTGGGCGCGAACCGTCCCGGTCGTTCCCCCCGACGCAGCCGACAGCATGACCACTGCAGCGGAGGGCGAGCCGCTGCGGGCCAAACCGATGCAGAAAGGCGATCCGGCCTGGACTCAGACCGACCCGCCTGGCACGACCGTGGCTTCGACCGAACCCAGCACCGCGGTTCCCCTCCCCAAGGAGCCACCGGTGTGGGCGCAGACCGTGCCCCAACCGCTGGAGCAGGCGGCCGAGGCGACTCCCACGACCGCAGCGATCACCGAGACTCCGAAAGCCGTCGCGAGCGACGCAGCGGGCAAGACCTGGCCTCCCGCCGAGGAGAACGCGACTGCGCCGCCCGCCGAGACCGACATCTGGCCGCCCGAGCCTCCGACCGAGAAGGCGATGCCCGCGTGGCCGCCGTCGTCGAGCATCACCGACCCCGGGATCCCATCCGACATTCCCGAGACGGTGATCCCGAGCTGGCCCGTTTCGTTCGACGCAGCGCCGGCCACGACCCCGACCGCCGCCGAGGTGGCGCCGGCTCAGCAGGCGACGATCCCGCCGGCTTCCGACTCGTCGCCGCCGGCGGTCGCCGCCTCGAAGCCGCCCACGGCGCCTCCGGCTCCGGCTCAGCCGACGACGATCCCGCCCGCTTCCGCCTCAGGGCCCACGGCGCCTCCGGTCGCCGCCTCGAAGCCGCCCACGGCGCCTCCGGTCGCTGCCTCGAGGCCGCCCACGGCGCCTCCGGTCGCTGCCTCGAAGCCGCCCACGGCGCCTCCGGTCGCCGCCTCGAACCCGCCCGCCCCGGCACCGCCAGCCCAGCCGGTGACGGCCCCGTTGGCCGCTGCCGCTCCGTCCGAGCCGGTGGCTCCCGCCCAACCCATGTCTTCGAGCCCCTCGTGGGCCCCCGCCCCTGCGGAACCGACAGGCACCGAGCCGGGCGGCAACGTGGATTGGCCGGCACCGGTGGCAATCCCCTCGTGGGCCCCTCGCGTTCACATCGGGTCGGACCCTGGCGCTCCGCCGCCGAGGTCGCCCGCGCCGCCGGCCTCTGCGCAGCCTGCCCCGGCGCAAGCCGTACCGCCGGCCACCCCTCCCGCTGCGCCAGCCCCTGCCCCAGGGCAGCCTCCGGCGCCGCCCGCGCCCGCTGCGCCTCATCGGCCGGCGCAGGTTCCCGCCGCGCCCGGGTCGCCGAAGTCCACCTGGGAGGTGGTCCAACAGCAGGCTAAGGCCGAGCCGGCCAAGGAGATGCCTACCCCTGAAGACCGCTCGTACGCGGAATGGTTCGCGTGGGCCAAGCGCGGCGGAGCGCCAGCGAGCGCGTGTCATGCGGCTGCCCAGGGCGCGTTCCAGGCGCTGGCCGGTGGCAAGGACGTGGCGACGGCCGTGCAGTGGGCCACGGCAGCAATGAGCCGGCCGCCGGCCGCCGTCTCGGCCTCGCGCCAGACCTACTGCGCCTGGTTCTCGCTCGCCAACATCGACCTGAACTTCGACCAGCACCGCGCTCACGCCTTCGCGGCGGGCGCTGTAAAGGCTCTCGACGGCGGGGCAAATGCCGCCGCCGCTCACGCCGCCGGACTGGCTGCAGCGGGCATCCGCTAGACGCCGCGAGCGCCGGCTAACGGAGGGCGCGCACCTGCCGGCTGGCCGCGGCGCCGGCGCCGCACGCAAGGGTCAAACCCCCGGCGAGCAGGAACAGGAGGGAGGGGTTCACGTTGGCGATCGCGCCCGCCGCGGCGTAAGCCACCGGTGTCAAGCCCATCGACGCGAGCATCACCAGCGACATCACGCGTCCCTGCATTGCGGACTCGGTACGGCGCTGCAGCCAGCTGATGCCATAAGTGTTGACGACGCCGGTACCGACCCCGGAGTAGGCCATCAGCAGCGCCGCCGGGACGAGCGACGGTACGAGGCCGACGGCGGTCATGCCGATCCCGAGCCAGGCGCAAAGGAGCACGATCAGCCACCCAAACCGCCTGGGCGGAGGCACAAAGCCTGCGCCCAGGGCTCCCGCAGTCGCGCCGACTCCCCACGCGCCGAGAAGGATGCCGAGGCCACCGGCGCCCGCCGCGAATCGCCCGTGGGCCAGCGTGGGAAGCCCGACGCCGATCGCGCCGTTGGCGCCGAAATCGATGATCGCGATGACTATCAGCGTCACGCGGATGCCGATGTTGCCCCAGGCGTAGCGAAACCCAGCAGCGATCTGTCCACCGAGCCCTCCGTCGGGGTGGGCCGCGCCGGACGTCGCTCGTGAAGCGGCCGGCAGCCACAGGACGAACAGGAAGCCGATCGCAAAACAGGCAGCGTCGCCGGCGAAAGCCCACCCGACCCCGAACGCGGAGACGATGATGCCGCCGAGGACTGGCCCGACGATGAGCGAGGCCTGGCCTGTGACGTTGAGGGCCGCATTCCCCGGCTCGAGCTCGTGGTCGGCGACGACCTTGGGCAGGATCGAGGTCCGAGCCGGCATGAAGAACGCGCCGACGATGCCGAGCACCGCCGAGATCCCGTAGACCTCCCACATCTGCACGCGTCCTGTGATCACGAGGACGGCCAGGGGTGCGACGAACACTGCGCGCAGGCCCATCGAGCCGAGCATCGTCAGCCGCGGCGAAAAGCGGTCTGACAGCGCGCCCCCCACGACCATCAGGAGCGCCCGTGGCACAGCCTGGACGACGAGCACGGCGCCGAGGGCAAGGCTCGATCCGGTCAGCTCGAGGACCAACCAGGCGAGCGCTACGTAGCTGAAGAAGTCGCCGAACAGCGACAGGCTCGTGGCTGCCCAGAGCTTGCGAAACGGGCTCGACGAGAACACCGTCCACGGGCGTGGCCGGGGAATCGAGACGGCAGGAGTGGTGACCAGCTCTTCCATCTGAGACCTCACCGCATGTCTCGGCGCGCGTCGCCAGTCGGGTCAATCCGATCAGCCATGCGCTGCAGGAACCCTGCAAGCAGGCCGGTGCGCGAGTGCGCGCAGTGAACGAGGGCATCCGCTTCGAGCATCCGAGCGCGCTGCTCCTCGAGGTTGCGAGCGGAGTCCTCCGGGAAGCGGTCGGCACGATGGATCGAGTACATCGCTCCTCCTCAATTGCTCTCGAGGCGGTTCAGCGCCTCGTCGACGTCCATCTCGCCGCGGGCGACCTGCTCCATCAGTTCGACCCGTGACAGCGAGGGAGTGGTGGGGGCGCGATCGATCCCGATCTTGGCCAGCAGAGCATCGAAGCGGGCCCGCGCGGTCGGGTAGCTGACCCCGAGGTGTCGCTCGAGCTCCTTCATGTTTCCGCGCGACGCGAGGAAGACCCGCAGCACGTCGCGGTCCTCGTCCGTCAGCACGCAGAACTCGCACGATGTGAATGCACCCGACAGCTCGGTCGAGCATTCAGGGCAAGTGAGCCGCGTCGTGGCAAGCCGGTGATTGCAAACGGGACAGCTGGACGGTGGCCTTCGCGTTGTGGACTTTGCCATCTATTCGACCGCGATCCTGATGGTGCCCATCGTGCAGTCGCAGTCGAGGGTTCCCGCGCCCGACCCGATGGTCAGCTCGCTGTTGCCCGAGGGCTCGACATTTTCAAACGAGATCTCGCCCAGCGTGGTGCGCGCCCTGATCCGGACGCTGGAGGTCTTGTCGAGCACCACACGCACCTCTCCCATCTGGCAGCGGATCGCGCTTGCGCCGCTGTCGAGGCTGCCCCTGGCGCTGATGTTTCCGGCCGTCACCTTGAGGTTCATCGGACCCCGAAAGTCCGTGAGGTCGCAATTGCCGGCCTGGACCTCGGCGGCGACGGCGCCCTTCACTCCAGCGATGCGAAGGTTGCCGGCCTGGGTCTTGGCCGCGAGCGGAAGCGCCGGGTTCATGCGCACGGTCAGGTTGCCGCCGATGTCGACACGCGGGATTCTGATTAGCGCTTGGGGCCGGCTGAACTCGAAGCTGGCTTCGTCGCTCAGCGGCGATTGCTCGATGATCATGGTGTCGCCTTCCTGGCGCGCCTTGTGCGGCCCTTCCGCGACGGCAAAGCTGACGCTAGGGTCGCCGATGATCTCGGTGTTCCCGAATCGGTTGACGACCCGGACCTGCTTGACGCCGGTCCCGGCGGGGGAGCTGGGCGTGGGCCGCGATCCAGAAGGAGTGGTGGGTTCGGTTTCGAGCGCCTCCAGGCGGGCGGCGCCTTCCTCGGCGGACAGCGTGCCGGAGGCGACCTGTTTCAAGATTTCACGTTGGAGGTCTTTCATGTCGCAAAGTAGACGGCTTGCCTTGCTACTTTGTCAAGTCTGAATATAAAACGTCAAGATTTGCCTCAGGATAAGCTTTAGCGAGCGTGCAGACGTCGGCCAAAACTTCGGCGAACTCGGGCTGGGCGGTCGTAGCGGTGCTGTTTGCCGCCACGACCTGCGTCGAAAGCATGTCGTGGACGCAGCTCACCGCTTACACGCCCCTGTACCTCCGCGAGCTCCACGTGCCGGCCTCGCAGGTCCCCGGCTGGATCGCGGCCATCTCGAGCCTCGGCTGGATCGTCGCCCTGCCGCTCGCCCCCTTCTGGGGTGTGCTGGCCGATCGTTACAGCCGCAAGGCCATCATCGTCCGGAGCGCGGTCCTGGAGGCCGTCATCTTCGCGGGCTGGGCGCTCTCGAAGGACCCGTTCACCGCGCTCGTCTTCAGATCGTTGAACGGCTTGATCCTCGGCAACACGGGCGTGATGCTCGCGGTGCAGGCGTCGACCACGACCAGGCAGCGGCTCGGGCTGGCGGTCGGGATAATCGCCGCCGGCTCGCCTGCGGGCCGGGCGATAGGCCCGATCCTCGGCGCCCTTCTCGTGCACCTCGTCGACGTCCGCGGGATGCTGCTCTTCGACGCCGGTCTGTCCCTCCTGATGGCGGTGCTCCTTGTCGTCGTGATGAGGGAGGGCGAGCACACCAGGCCCGCCGACCTCCGCGTCCTGAGCCTCTTGCGCGGGGCGTTCGGCGAGATCCGCCGCCATCCGCTGGTCTGGCGGCTCTTCGTGGCCACAGCCGTGACGCAGGTCGGGCTCTGGACGATGCTGCCCTACGCCCCGATCTACATCGCAAGGCTGGCTCCTGGCAACACCGTCACGGCCGTCGGCATCGTCCTTTCGGCGGTGGGGCTCGGCCAGGCGGCGGCCTCTCCGCTGTGGGGCATCGCCATGCGGAGGTTCGGGCACGTGGCGATCCTGAACGTGACTTCGGTCGGCGCCGCCGTGGCTCTGACGGTCGCCGGTTTCAGCCACACGCTGCCGGTCTTTGCCGCCGCCCTGTTCGCCAACGGCGTTTGCGCGGCCGCGATCCTGACGGCGAGCATGGCGGTGATGGCCGCGACCGTGAGTCCTGAAAGACGTGGCGCAGTCCTCGGCCAGATCCTTTTTCCGTTCTATGTCGGCGG
>DATLUC010000052.1:0-33909 GCA_035533335.1 Candidatus Baltobacterales bacterium | reverse complement strand
GCGCGCGATCTTGTCGATCTCGTCGATGTAGATGATCCCGCGCTCGGCGCGGCTGATGTCGAAGTCGGCGGCCTGGATGAGCCGCAGCAGGATGTTCTCGACGTCCTCGCCGACGTAGCCGGCCTCGGTGAGGCTCGTGGCGTCGGCGATCGCAAACGGAACGTCGAGAATCTTGGCCAGCGTCTGCGCGAGATAGGTCTTGCCGCAGCCGGTCGGGCCGACCAGCAGCACGTTGGACTTGCTCAGCTCGACCTCGCCCACCGACTTCGACGCGGAGATGCGCTTGTAGTGGTTGTAGACCTGGACGGAAAGCACTTTCTTCGCGCGGTCCTGGCCGATCACGTACTGGTCGAGCGCGGCGCAGATGGTCTTAGGGTTAGGAATGAAGCCCGTCTTCTGCTTCTTGGTGCCGGCGGTGCGGTTGTCGTCCTCAAGGACCTCCTGGCAGAGGTCGATGCACTGGTCGCAGATGAAGACGCCGGGACCGGCCACCAGCTTTCGCACCTGGTCCTGGCCTTTCCCACAGAAGCTGCAGCGGGTGTAGCGGCGGCGGTCTTCTCTTTCGTTCATGGGTCCCCTGGTTGGTGTCCTTTAGGAAGAGGCTGGCGCCGGGGGATTATGACCCCACAGCATCTCGTTGGCAACGCTTATGCATTCACTACAGATGTAGACGCCGGAGCCGGCTACGAGTCTGATTCCGCGCTCACCCTGGGCTTTGCCACAGAACGAGCATTGTGGCCGATACCTTTTGACCTCGCCGCCCTTGCTCTTGCGTCGAAAGATCATCCGGCCGTTACTTTCTCCTTTTCCTTCTCGGGCTCCTTGGCCTTGGCCTTGTCCTTGTCGGCCCCCAGCGGTTTGGTCGGCGTGAGGATGATGTCGTCGATCAACCCATATTCCTTCGCAGCCTCTGAGGTGAGGAAGTAGTCGCGCTCCGTGTCCAGCGTCACCTTCTCGATCTTCTGGCCAGTGTGCCGCGCCAGGATCTGGTTCAGCTGCTCGCGCGTGCGAAGGATTTCCTTGGCGTGGATCTGGATGTCGGACGCCTGGCCCTGCATGCCGCCCCAGGGCTGGTGGATGAGGATGTTCGCGTGGGGCAGCGCGTAACGCTGACCGTGCGCTCCGCCGGCCAGCAGCACCGCGGCCATCGAGTAGGCCATGCCGATGCAGATGGTCGAGACCGGGGGCCGGATGTACTGCATGGTGTCGTAGATGGCGAGGCCCGCGGTCACCTGGCCGCCCGGGCTGTTGATGTAGACCGCGATCTCCTTCTCCGGGTCTTCCGACTGGAGGAAGAGCAGTTGCGCGACCACCAGGTTCGCAACCTGGTCGTCGATCGGGGTACCGATGAAAACGATGCGCTCCTTGAGGAGGCGGGAGTAGATGTCGAACGCCCGCTCGCCGCGCCCGGTGTTCTCGACCACCATGGGGACGAGATAGCTCGATGGACTTTGTGTTCGGGTCATGTCGTGCACAAGGTCATTCTAGACAGGCAATCCCCCGGTGCCGTCAACTTCGGGGGCCACCAGCTCGACGAGTCGTTCGAGGACGCGAACCCGGCGGAGGCGCGAGGCGAAGTACCGCCGCGCGCTTGCGCTCTTCTTCAGCTCGGCGACCTGGCCTTTGAGTTCCTCGTCCTTGCCCGCCTGTTCCTCGAGGAAGGCGATCACATCCTCGTCCGAGGGCTCCAGCCCCTCCTGCCGGGCGAACTCACCGAGGACGAGGTCGATCTTCAGGCGGGCCTCGGCGTCGGGCCTCTCGTCCGCCATCCACTGGTCGATGGTCTTGCCCAGGTACTCCATGTAGCGATCCAGCTTCAGGCCCTGCCGGCTCAGGCTCCGCTCAAGCGATTCGAGCTGGCTGGTGAGCTCCTTTTCGATGAGCGTCTCGGGCACCTCGACGGTTGATGCTTCGACTAGAGCCCGCACGGCTGCCTGCTCGCGCTCCATCTGCGCCATGTCCTTCGCAGCCTGCTCGAGCTCGACCCGGACCGACTCGCGATATGACTCCGCCGTCTCCTGAGCGCCGTTGCTGAGGAGCTTGGCCAGCGCGTCGTCGAGGGGCGGCAGGACCTTCTCCTTGACCCCGCGGACCGTGACGCGGATGGTGGCTTGCCTGCCGGCAAGGACAGGCTCGCTGTAGGTGTCGGGGAACGTCACCTTGGCCTCGCGCGCCTCGTCGACGAATGCGCCCGGGAGTACCTCGAACAGCTCGGGCAGCAGCACTCCCTCTTTGATCTCGGCCTCCATCGCCTGGCGGCTTTCCGATGCGACGAGTTGGCCATCGACCTCGACCTCGACGTCGATGATGGCGATGTCGCCGGAACGCACCTCGCGCTCCACGGGGGTGATCTCCGCCATCGGCTGGCGAACGTCCTCGAGGCGCCGCTCCAGCATCTCTTCGGTGACCTCGATCGACGGGCCGGTCACCTTCAGCGACCTGGCGTCCGCGAGCTTGACGTCGGGCATCACGCTGATCGTCGCCTTGAGGCGGGCGGGCCGGCCGCGCTCCAGCTCGAGGATCTCGACGTCCGGGTTGTCGATGGGGTCGATGGATCTCTCGTCGAGCGCTTGCCGCATGACTTCGGGCACCATCGTCTCGACCACCTCCTCGCGGAGCACGGCCGGGCCGAGCCGCGCCTCGACCAGCGCGCGGGGCGCGCGGCCGGGCCGGAAACCTTCGATACGAGCCCGGGAGACGAGGCGGTTGAGGACCCGCTCGTAGGTGGCATCGACCACCTCGGCCGGGACCTCGATGGTCATGCCGACCCGGCTCTTGGGGAGAGGCTCGGTCGAGACCGTGAGAGACGTCGTGGGCACCGAGCGATTCTACGGTGCCTCCAGAATTTGCCTACGGGCAGGGTGGCCCTGGCGGTTTCGTCGGCGAGGGGCACGGCGTGGGCGATGGGCTTGCGAGCACAGGGCCAGTCCCGGGGTCGGGAGGCACCACGTAAACCGGGCCGGTCGGCGTCGGGCTCGGCGGGTTGTCGCCGGGCAGCTTGGCGATGTTGGTCGCATCGCTCAGGAACCAGCTGTTGTTAGCCCCGGCGACGACATCTGGAGGAGGCGTGTACCAGCGGTTGCCGGGCACGCCCGCGAGCGCTTGCGAAACGAATGAATGCACCGCGGGCGATGCGACGAACACGCCATCCGCGCCGCTGACCATCGAGTGGTTGTTGTTCAGGATGTCGCCGACCCACAGCGCGACCGCGATGTCAGGAGTGAACGCGACGGTGACCGCGTCTTTGAAATTGTCGGTCGTGCCGGTCTTGGCGGCGACCGTGCGGTCCTTCCAGTGCAGCGCGCTGTTGCAGCCGAAGATCAGGCAGCGGTTCTGGTCGTCCGACATGGTCTGGGCCATGAGGAAAGCCACGCCGGGGTCGATCGCCTGGCGGGCTCGCTGGTCGGGGTGGTCCGTGTACAGCACCTGTCCGTGCGAGTCGGTGACCTGCAGGATTGCCTGCGGGCTGTGGTAGAGCCCCATGTCGGCGTAGGTGGCGATCCCGTTCGCGTGCTCGAGCAGCGTGATCGGGTAGCCGCCGAGCGTCAACGACGGCCCGTACTCGTCGGCCGGCGCGGTGGCGTTGTAGCTGCCGTCCGGGTTGACGAAGCGAGGATAGACGCCGAGGTTGCGCATCCAGGAGAGGACGGCGGGCACCCCGATCGAAAGCTCAACCTTGACCGATGCGATGTTGAGCGAGTTGCCCATCGCCTTCTTGAGCGGCAGCACGCCGTGCGAGCGGTGGTCGTAGTTGTAGAAGTCGGTCGTGCTGCAGCAGTCCTTGTACACCAGCGGGCTCGGGCCGTCGAAGACCGGGGTGTCGACGGTCGCCGCACGGGCGTTGTAAACGGCCGCGTAGGTGTAGGGCTTCATCGACGAGCCCATGTTCCTGGGGATGGTCGTGTAGTTGATCTGCCCGGCCGACGCGTTGTAGTTGGGCGATCCGACCATGACCAGGATGTCTCCTGTCTTGGGGTCTTCGGCGATCATGCCGGACGAGAGCTGGCCGTTGGGGTCCCAGCACTTGGCGCCGGCCTCGGACAGGTAGCTCCAGCCGTCGGGGACGCCGCTGTTGTAGCAGCTGCGGCCGGGCTTGGCGGCCAGGTTGTTGCTCACCACCGACTCGCCAATCTGCTGCATGTGATAGTCGAGCGTCGTCTTGACGTTCAGCTGCTGGACGCCGGGCTGGAATCCCAGCTGACGAAGCTCGGCCTGCACGTAGTCGACGAAGTGAGGCGCGAGAAAGCTGTTGATCGGGGCCTGGTAGGTCAGCTGCTCGGCGAGCGCTTTGTCCATGTCCGCTTGGGAGATGTAGTTCGACGTCACCATCGCCTGCAGAACCTCCGTCTGGCGGAGCTTGGCCGCGTCGGGATTGATTACGGGGTTCCACTCCGTCGGGGCCTGGGGCAGCCCGGCGAGGACTGCCGCCTGCGCGAGGTCGAGCTTGGAGGCCGGGATGTGGAAGTAGCTCTCGGCTGCGGCTTCGATGCCGTAAGACTGCGATCCGTAGAAGCTCTTGTTCAGGTAGAGCTCCATGATCTGGTCCTTGGTGTACGTCTGGCTGAGCTCATAGGCGAGGGCCAGCTCTTTGATCTTGCGGCTGTAGGTCTGGTCAGGGGTCAGGAACTGCTGCTTGGCCAGCTGCTGGGTGATGGTACTCGCGCCGCTGACGATGTGTCCTGAACGGAAGTTGTCGAAGGCGGCGCGCACGATGCTCTGGATGTCGAATCCCGGGTTGGTGTAGAAACCCCTGTCCTCGATCGCGATGGTGGCCTGGATCACGACCGGCGCAACGTCCTTGAGCTTCACTGCCAGGCGGTGGTCACCGTGGTTTCCAACGTCCGCGAGGAGAACTCCGTTCTTGTCGGTGATGACCGTGTCACCGGCGAACGCGGCGCTGTCGAGTCCCTGGATCGAGGGAAGGCTGTCAAAGAAAGACTGTGCGTAGGCGTCCGCGGCTAGCCCGAGCACGACCAGGACCGCGAGCGCAGCTCCAAGCCCGCGCATGAGCAAATTGCGGCGGATCCTCTGACCTATGGGCGACCACCTCGCGTGGATGCGCGCGCGCGGGGTGTGTCCGGCCTTGGTCTTGATCTTTTCGGGAATGTTTTTAGGCATGGTTGGGAGGCGCGTAGATTCTACGGTTCTCGCCCGAATCAACGGGCGAGGAGGAAGGAGGGTTACGCCGGCCGCAGCCGGGACATGACACCGTGGCACGCCAGGCGCCATTCCTCGGGGTCGATCGCTCGCAGCAGATAGATCGCCACGAGATACACGAGCGATCCCGCGGGAAGGCTGATGAAGATGGAGAACCTGGTCAAAGGGATGGTGGCGCCAAAGCCGCGCAAGGGATGCCGCACGGCGATCGTGGGCCGAGGCTACGAGGTCTCCTACGAATAGATAGAGACATCGGGCCTCGTATTCGATGGTCGGATTCCGAACCGGATGGTTGCCTGGGTCATCATCCCGCAGGCTGGTCGGCGGGGCGGGCGAACACCTCGTCGGCCGGAACCAGCCGTTCCTGGCGAGTTCCCAGGAAGTGCACCCGAGCGCCGGGCCGGCCGGGGCTGCCCAGCTCCCAGCCCGCCAGGTACAGCTCACGCGCCTGGGCCAGGTCGGTGGCCTGCGCGACCTTGACCCCGTCGGTGAAGGTCAGGCTCTGCGCCCTGGCGCCGGGATAGCCAAGGCGCACCTCTCCGCCGGTCTTGAGGTTGTATACGAAGCGGTCGAGCGACTCGGATTCTCCTGCAGCGACCAAGTCCGCCACGCTCGGAAAGCGGCCTTCGCGCATCGCCGCCTTAAGGTCGGCGCGGTTGGCGCGATGGGAGCTCCTTTCGCGGCGCCTGAGCTCCGTCTGCAGCACGTCGCGCTCGCCACGCATGGCCGCCAGGTGCTGCTCGAGGGGTCGCATCTGGTCGCGCACAGCCGCGATCCGCTGCTCCAGCTCGACGGCATCCAGGTTGGCGAGCTCGTCCGTCACGATGGAAGACCTTATATCTCGTGCGCCGCCGGGCGGTGGCGGAAACCCACAAAAAGTGCGATGTCGTAAGCGATCTTGAGGCCGCCCCCGGCAAAGAAGGGCAGCCCGAAGGCGGCTGCTCCGATTGCGATGCCGGCCAGCGCGGGACCGAATGACTGGGTGATGCCGCGCACGGCGCCGGTCATCGCGACCGCGCCCGCGCGCTGCGCCGGCGGCACGATCGACACTATGTAGGCCTGGCGCGCAGGCACATCCATCTGCGAGAGAGCAAAGCGCGCGAACAGGATCGCCACGGCCCAGCCCAGGTTGGGGGCAAACGGCACCAGCAGTAGGAGCACGTTGCTGGGCAGGTGCGTGAAGACCATCGTGTTGACCAGTCCAAACCGGTTCCCCAGCCTTCCCGACACCTCGTACGAGAGCGCCTGGAGCAGGGCGATCGCGGCGAACACCGGGCCGAGCGAACCGGTGCCCGCTCCGAACCGGACGTGGAGCCAGTAGGCGATGACGGCGTTTGCCACCAAGCCGCCTCCGAGCGCATCGAGCGCAAACAGCGCGGCGAGCCCGGCCAGCGGGCGGAACGAGCCGAACACCGGCGCTGCGCTGGGCTCCTCGACCTTCGCGCTCATGAGAAGCGGGAGCGCGGCGGTCGCCACGCCGATCACGGCGTAGCTCGCGAAGAACAAGCTCGACTGCGTGGCGCCGGTCGCGAGCGCAGCCGCAAGCCCTCCCGCCGCGTTGAAGAGCCCGCCGCTGAGGGAGTAGCGAGCGAACGCGACGTTGCGCCGCGCCGCAGGCACCGTCTCCGCCAGCACGGCCTGCTCGACCGAGGCGAACGGGCCGAGGTCGACGCTGGCGGCGCCGAGCATCCCGGTGACGCCGGCGAGGATCAGGAGCCAGGCCGAGCTTGCCAGCGCAAGGTCGAGGCCGGTCAGGGCCATGAGCAACCCCGCGATGGCGAGGGTGCGCCGCCGTCCCAGCCGAGCCGACAGCCCCGCCGCCGCCAGACCGGAGAGGGCCGCCGCGACCAGCCCGATCGCAAGGGCGAGCCCGATCTCCGGAGCGGTCAGACCTCGACGTTCGAGGTGGATGCCGATCAGCACTGCGGCGAAGCCGAAGCCAAAGGCGCGCAGACCCCGTCCTGCGAACAGTAGCGGCCGGTCCATCAGACGAACACTGCCAGAATTGGCCGCCGTGGCACGACCGCGACGTATCGTCGGCTTCGGAGGCACCTTCGGTGCCTCGGGCCCTGGTTCGAGGCTCGACGAGTACGTGCTCGAGCTGACCGGACGCGACCGCCCGAAGGTCCTCTACCTGCCCACGCCAGTCGCCGACGCCGATGCGAACATCGTGAGCTTCTACGAGCGCTTCGCGGGGCGCGCCAACCCCGCGCATCTCAAGCTCTTCGGCGCACCCGAAGCGGCCCGCTGGCAGCCACTGCTCAAGGACCAGGACGTCATAGTGGTCAGCGGGGGCAACACGGCGAACGCGCTTGCCGTCTGGCGAACCCACGGGGTCGACGTGGGGTTGCGCGAAGCCTGGGAGCGCGGCTCGGTCATGTGCGGGGCGAGCGCCGGAATGATCTGCTGGTTCGAATGCTCCGTGACGGACTCGTTCGGCCCGCACCTGGGCCCGCTGCGAGACGGCCTCGGCTTCCTGCCGGGCAGCGCATGCCCTCATTACGACAGCGAGCCGCTGCGCCGTCCGCTGTATCTAGAACTGGTCGCGTCCGGGTTTCCGGCGGGCTTTGCCGCCGACAACGCGGTCGGGCTTCATTTCGAGGGCGGGGCACTGAAAGAGGCCGTCAGCGACGTCGACGGGCGCAAGGCGTACCGCGTCGAGCTCGCCGGTGGATCGGTGCGCGAGACCGAGCTGCCCGTCCGCCTACTGGCCTGACGGGTATTTCAACTTCCGTGTTGACAAACTCGTACACTCGAAACATGGAGTCCCGGCGCGAGGCCATCCTTGCCTTCCTGAAGACCCAGGGCCATGCATCCCTGGGTGAGATCGCCGCCCACCTCGAGGTGTCCAAGCAAGGCGCTCTTCGCCACCTGGAGTCGCTCGAGGCGGCCGGGCTTGCCACTGTGGCACCGGTTCCGCACGGCCGAGGGCGCCCGGAGAGCGTTTACCGCCTCACCGCCGCGGCCGGGGAGCACTTCCCCGACGGACACCGCGAGCTGACCGGCGAGCTGGTCGACTTCATGCCTGGCAAGCAGCTCAAAGAGTTCTTCGAGCGGCGCGCGGCGCGCCTCGAGGCCGAGTACGCACCTCGACTGGCGGGCCTAGACGTGGTCTCGCGCCTGCGCGAGCTCGCGCGGCTCGCCACCGAACACGGCCACATGGCCGACGTGGTCGAGCTACCGGGAGGCGGACTCGCCCTCCGTCACTGCAACTGCCCCATCCAGGACGTCGCCGCTCGAACCGGCCTTCCGTGCCAGAACGAGCAGGAGATGTACCAGAGGCTGCTGGGCGCCCACCTCGTGCGTTCGACGTGGATGGCCGAGGCGGCCAGCGATTGCACCTACGAATTGAAAGAGAAGGGAGAAAGAGTTGGCTGATTTCGAGATCAAAGACCTGAAGGCCAGCGTCGAAGGCCGGCAGATTCTCAAGGGCGTGACGCTGGGCATCTCCAAGGGCGAGGTCCACGCCGTGATGGGCCCCAACGGCTCTGGCAAATCGACCCTTTCGCACACGCTCATGGGCCACCCCGGGTACACGGTCGACGGCGGCGAGGTGATCTTCAAGGGCAAGAACGTGCTCGAGCTGGAGCCCGACGAGCGGGCCCGCCTGGGCATGTTCCTCGCCTTCCAGTACCCGGTGGTCGTGCCCGGGATATCGATGACCAACTTCCTGCGCACCGCGCTGAACTCCAAGCGCGGCTACGACGGCAAGGATCGCTCCAAGCAGGTGTCGCCCAAAGAGTTTCGTGCCCTGTTGAAAGACGAGCTCGAGGTTCTGCACATGGATGACTCATTCCTGCCGCGCTACATCAACGACGGCTTCTCCGGCGGGGAGAAGAAGCGAGCCGAGATCCTCCAGATGGCGATCCTGAAACCCGAGATCGCGATCCTGGACGAGACCGACTCGGGCCTTGACATCGACTCCATCAAGTTCGTCGCAGAGGCGGTCAACCGAATGCGCGGCCCCAATCTTGGCGTGTTGATCATCACCCACTACACGCGCATCCTGGAGTTCATCAAGCCCGACTTCGTTCACGTACTGGTCGACGGCAAGTTCGTGTTGTCCGGCGGCCCCGAGATTGCCAACCGGCTCGAGAAGACCGGGTATTCAGAGTGGGTCAGCGATGAGCCACAGGAGGTCGCTTGATGGCAACCGCACCCAAGGTCGACGTCGGCTCGGACTACAAGGAGAAGTACGGCTTCTTCGTGCCCGAGGACTATGTCTTCAAGGCCAAGCGCGGGCTGAACCCCGAGATCGTCAAGGAGATCTCGTGGATGAAGAAAGAGCCCGAGTGGATGATGAAGATGCGGCTGCGCTCGCTCGAGATCTTTCGCAAGAAGCCCATGCCCACGTGGGGCGCGGACCTCTCGGTCATCGACTTCGAGAACATCTTCTATTACCTGCGCGCCTCCGACAAGCAGTCGAAGACCTGGGAAGATCTGCCGCCCGACATCAAGAAGACGTACGACCGGCTGGGCGTGCCCGAGGCAGAGCGCAAGTTCCTCGCCGGCGTGTCGGCGCAGTACGAGTCGGAGGTCGTCTACCACTCCCTGCACGAGGAGTTCTCGAAGAAGGGCGTCATTTTCACGGACACGGACTCCGCGCTGCGCGACCATCCCGAGCTGTTCAAGGAGTACTTCGGCACGATCATCCCGCCCGCGGACAACAAGTTCGCGGCGCTGAACACGGCGGTATGGTCGGGCGGCTCGTTCATCTACGTCCCGAAGGGCGTGCGCGTCGACATCCCGCTGCAGGCTTACTTCCGCATCAACGCTGAGAACATGGGACAGTTCGAGCGGACGCTGATCATCTGCGACGAGGGATCGTTCGTGCACTACATCGAAGGCTGCACGGCGCCGATCTACACCAGCGACTCGCTGCACTCTGCGGTGGTCGAGATCATCGTCAAGAAGAACGCTCGCTGCCGCTACACGACGATCCAGAACTGGTCGACCAACGTCTTCAACCTCGTGACCAAGCGAGCGATGGTGTACGGGGACGCGACGATGGAGTGGGTCGACGGCAACCTCGGATCGCAGATCACGATGAAGTACCCGAGCGTCTACCTCATGGAGCCCGGCGCCAAAGGGGACGTGCTCTCCGTCGCGTTCGCCGGCAAGGGCCAGCACCAGGACGCAGGCGGCAAGATGATCCACGTCGCGCCCAACACCACCTCGACCATCACGTCGAAGTCGATCTCCAAGAACGGCGGCCGGACCTCGTACCGCGGCCATATCAAGATGTATCCGGGCGCGAACAACTGCAAATCGTTCGTCAAGTGCGATGCGCTCCTGCTCGACGACCAGTCTCGCTCGGACACGTATCCGTACAACGACGTCGACGCCGAGAACGTGACCCTCGGTCACGAGGCGACCGTGAGCAAGGTCTCGGACGAGCAGCTCTTCTATCTGATGAGCCGCGGCATCACACGCTCCGAGGCCGAGACGATGATCGTCAACGGCTTCATCGAACCGTTCACCAAAGAGCTTCCTCTCGAGTACGCGGTGGAGCTGAACCGGCTCATCCAGCTCGAGATGGAGGGCTCGGTAGGCTGAGCATGGGAATCACCGCCGAGACCCTGGAGAGGACGGAGCTCCGGGGCGAACCAGACTGGCTTCGCGAGCGCAGGCGCGCCGCGCTGGCGACCTATGAGCGGCTTCCGATGCCGAGCAAGACGGACGAAGAATGGCGCCGTACCGACGTCAGCCGGCTCGACGTGTCCGCCTACTCGGAGCTCGAGCACCAGGACGGACTCAAGCTCGAGACCGGGCCGCTGCCCGCCGGGGTGATCCTCGAGCCGCTGCGCGAGGCGGCCAGGAAGCATCGCGAGCTGATCGAGCCCAGGCTTTTCTCTCTCGTCGGTTCCGACCGCGACCGGTTCAACGCGCTGCACGCGGCCTTCTTCACCGGCGGCACGTTCCTCTACGTGCCCGACGGCGTGGTCATCGAGCAGCCCATCCTCGGCCGCCACCTGTCGCACGAGGGCGGCAACTTCGTCCTCCCCCACACCCTGATCGTGGCCGGCCGCGGCGCGCGCTTCCATTACCTCGACGAATACATCGGCGACGACTCCGAGGCGGCGGGATACCGCAGCGGATCGGCCGAGATCTTCCTGGGCGAAGGCTCGGAGGTCGGATACGTGGCGGTCCAGAAATGGGGGCGCAACGCCTGGCACTTCGCCGACCAGCGCGCACAGCTTCAGAAGGATTCGACCCTGCGCCTTTTCGACGTCACGCTCGGAGGACGCTTCTCCAAGACGCGCGTGGAGGCGTCCCTTGTCGGTCCGGGCGCGGACGCGGAGCTCAAAGCCATCTATCTCGCCTCGGGCGAGCAGTTCTTCGACTTCCACACGCTGCAGGACCACCAGGTCGGCAACACGCGATCCGACCTGCTGTTCAAAGGCGCGCTCCAGGACGTGGCGCGGACCGTCTACGCCGGCTTGATCAAGATCGAGAAGGGCGCCGCGCGGTCCGACGCCTACCAGGCCAACCGCAACCTCGTGCTCTCCGATCACGCCAAGGCAACGTCCATCCCGATGCTCGAGATCGACAACAACGACGTGCGGTGCACGCACGGCGCGACGGTCGGCCCCATCGACCCGCAGCACATGTTCTACCTGCGCTCGCGCGGGATCCCCGAGGCCACCGCTCGCCGGATGCTGGTCCAGGGATTCTTCGGCGACGTGCTCGACCGCATCCCCTTCGAGCACGCACGCACGCTGATCGAGGCCGAGCTGGAGACCCGGCTTGGCTAGGCATCGAGTCGCTTCGGTCGGCGAGGTCCCCGTCGAGACGCTCAAGGCGGTCACCGTGAACCGCACTGAAATCTGCCTTGCCCACGCTGAGGACGGCAACTTCTATGCCATCGGCGACGTTTGCACGCACGAGAACTTCTTGCTGAGCGCAGGTGAGCTCTTCGACCTCCAGGTCGAGTGCCCACAGCATGGCTCTCGCTTCAGCCTGCTCACCGGCAAGGTGACGGGCCTGCCCGCGGTCGTCCCCGCCAAGACGTACCCGGTGATTCTGGAGGGTGAGGACGTCTACGTCGAGGTGCCCGACTGAGGATGGCGGCACGGACCTTCGACGTGGCGGCGATTCGGAAAGACTTCCCGATCCTGGAAACGGGCATCGCTTATCTCGACTCCGCGAACACGTCGCAGCGACCACGCCAGGTCACGGGCGCGATGCTCGAGTACTTCGAAAAGTTCAACTCGAACATCCACCGCGCCGCCTATCGAATCGCCGAGGAAGCGACCATCCGCTACGAGGCCACGCGGGAAAAGGTGCGCTCCCTCATCAACGCGAGATCGACCAAGGAGATCATCTACACCCGCGGCACGACCGAGGCCATCAACCTGGTGGCGTACTCGTGGGGCCGCAAGAACCTCCAGCGCGGCGACTTGATCGTGCTCACGATCCTCGACCACCACTCCAACATCGTCCCGTGGCAGATCCTCGCCGCCGAGCGCGGCGCGAAGATCGAGTTCGTCGACATCGACGACAAGGGGGAGCTACGCCAGGACCAGTACGCCGACCTGCTGAAGCGCGGGCCGAAGCTCGTGGCGTTCAACGTGGTGAGCAACGCGTTGGGCACCATCAACCCGGCCCGCGCGATGGTCGCCGCCGCCAAGAGGGCCGGCGCTACGGTGCTCGTCGACGGGGCGCAGAGCACTCCGCACCAACCCGTCGACGTGCAGGAGCTCGGCTGCGATTTCTACGCGTTCAGCGGCCACAAGATGCTGGGGCCCACGGGCGCCGGCATCCTGTACGGGCGCCGAGAGCTGCTCGAGGCGATGGACCCATTTATGTCCGGTGGCGACATGATCAAGACTGTCCGCGTCGACGGCACGACCTACCACGACCTGCCGTGGAAGTTCGAGGCGGGCACCCAGGCGATCGCAGAGGTGATCGGGCTCGGGGCTGCCGTCGACTATCTCAACGGCCTGGGCATGGACGCGGTGCGTGCGCACGAGCTCGAGATCACCGAATATGCGTATGAGGCATTGAGCGAGGTCGAGGGCATGACCGTCTACGGTCCGCCGCCCTCACGCCGCGCGGGAGTCATCTCATTTGCGCTCGCCGGGATCCACCCCCACGACCTGGCGACGATTGCCGACCGCGACCAGGTGTGCCTGCGCGCCGGCCACCACTGCGCCATGCCCCTCATGACCCGACTGGGCGTGCCGGCCACGGCTCGCGCTTCTTTCTATATCTACACGCAGAAGGATGAAGTCGACCGCCTGGTCGGTTCCATCAAAGAGGCCCAGAGGATATTCGCATGAGCACAGGCAACCCGGATGATCAGTTCTACCGCGAGTACATCCTCGACCACTACAAGAACCCGCGGAACTTCGGCCGTCTCGAGCATCCCGACATCAGCCACGAGGAGGACAACCCTCTTTGCGGGGACGTGATCGGGATGGACTTTCGCATCAAGGACGGGGTCATCGAGGACGTGAGGTTCCACGGCCGCGGTTGCGCGATCTCGCAGGCGTCGGCTTCGCTCCTGACCGAGCGGATCAAGGGCCTTCCGCTCGAGCAGGCCAAGCAGATCGCCAAGGCGGATGTGCTGGGCGAGCTCGGGATCGACATCTCCCCCGCACGCATCAAGTGCGCGTTGCTGTCACTGAAAGTCTTGAAGGTCGGCGCATACGGGCTGGCCGATGATGAGGAGGATTAGAGGGATGACCAACCAGGAAGCTCCGTTTCGCGAGATGACGCTGGACGGGATCAAGCAGCTGGTCGACGAAGGCTACGAGCTCGTCGACGTGCGCGAGGACTGGGAGTGGAACAAGGGACACCTACCTGGAGCGCGCCACGTAGTGCTCAACGCGATCCTGGCCAACCCGGCCGCGCAAAAGTTCCAGGACCGCACGGTCTTCGTCTGCCAGACCGGGGAGCGGTCAGCCGTGGCCTCCGAGATGGCGGTCGCGCTTGGCGTCAAGGACGTGGTCAACTTCAGAGGCGGGACCATGGCATGGCGAGATGCGGGTCTGCCGCTGGAAAAGCCTTGACGGACTTCACCCCGACGTCCCAGGTCGCTGCTGACTCGACGGTCAAACCCGAGGACGTGATCGAAGTCCTGCGGCAGTGCTTCGACCCGGAGATCCCGGTCAACATCGTCGACCTGGGGTTGATCTACGACATCGCGATCAAGCCCGAGCGCGTCGACGTGAAGATGACCCTGACGGCCCTCGGATGCCCCATGGCGGCCGACGTGATGGCGGACGTCCGCGACCACCTGCTCACCCTGCCCGGCATCAGTGACGCGGGCGTCGACATCGTCTACGAGCCGGTCTGGACTCCAGAGCGCATGACCGAGGAAGCGCGCTGGGAGCTGGGGATGGTCTGAAAGCCGGCTAGCAGCCCGGTCCGTGGCAGGCGCCCGACGAGTAAGTCAGCCTCCCGTCGACGCAGTCGTAGTGATATGGCCCGGTAACCAAGCCCGATCCTCCGCCCCCGTAAGTGCCGTGCGCGGGACAGACGATGTACCTCTGGTTCGCCTCGAAGCCGGCCACCAGCAGCGCGACGGCCACCACTGCGCCCGCCACAGCGGTGAGCGCCGTCGCGGTCAGATGCGGCCCCCGGAGCGTGCGCACGGTGGCTCCTGTGGCCATCGCCCCGGCCACCACCAGGGGCAGCCCGATCGAAAAGAGTGCGAGGATCCCGAGCACGAGCAGGCCCCCCGCCGCCGCCGCGCGCAGCGGCATGCGCAGGTTCACGGGCAGCGCGCGCTGCAGCGAAACCGCGAGCAGGACTCCCATCAGGAGCATGTACCCGGTCACGAACGGGACCGTCAGCACGTCGAGTCCCCCGTAGCCGCCCTGCGCCCGGACCAGGAGCGTGTAGGCGATGCAGGTGGCGACTGCGACCACTAGCGCGAACCAGGTCATGAATCGAACGGGTCGCGAATCGACGGCCGGCGCTGCGACCACCACCGGCCGAACTGTAGAGGTTCCGGTCGCGAACCGGGCCTCCGTACACTTACGTGTCGTGACGGAGTTTAGTCCTGGGCTGGAGGGCGTGGTCGCCGCGGAGACCGCGGTGAGCGAGGTGGACGGGGCGAACGGGCGGCTCATCTATCGGGGCGGATACCTGATCGAAGACCTGGCTGCGGTCGCCAGCTACGAGGAGATCGTCCATCTCTTGCTGAAGGGCGACCTGCCGAACTCGAGCCAGCTCGATGCACTGCGCCGTCAGATGGCCGAGGCCCGCGTGCTGAACGATGCAGCGCTCGGCGCCATGATGGCCCTGGACCCTGACACCGACCCGATGGACACGCTGCGCACGGTCGTCTCTGCGCAGGGCGCGACCAGGTCGATCACGAAGCCGACGCTGGACGAGGCGATCGCGCTCACATCGATCTTTCCCACCATCGTCGCGGCCGCCCATCGGAGGCGACTGGGCAAAGACATCGTCGAGCCCAGGCCCGACCTGGACCACGCCGCCAACCTCCTTTGGATGATGGAAGGCACCGAGCCGCCGACCGAGCGGGCAAGCTGGGTCGGACATTACCTGGTGCTGCTGGCTGACCACGGGCTCAACGCGTCCACCTTCGCCGCCCGTGTCATCGCCTCGACCGGAAGCGACCTGACGTCCTCCGTGGTCGGCGCGATCGGTGCCTTGAAGGGCGCGGCGCACGGCGGCGCGACGCTCGCCGCCCGCTCGATGCTCGACAAGATCGGCTCAGCCGACAACGCGGAGAGGTGGATGAAAGACGCGCACGCGCGCCACGAGCGTTTCGCCGGCTTCGGTCATCGCGTATACAGGACCTACGACCCGCGCGCCAAGATTCTTCGTGAGATGGCGAAGACGGCCGCCCCACAGCTCTACAAGACCGCGGCCCGCACCGAGGAGCTCGCTCTGCAGATCCTTCACGAGGCTCATCCCGAAAGGCCCAACGCGACCAACGTCGACTTCTGGGCCTCGGTGGTTTTGACCGGAGCCGGTATACCCAAAGAGATGTTCACCTGCATCTTCGCCACCTCACGCGTCGCGGGCTGGACCGCACACGTGCTCGAGTCGCTGTCCGATCTCCGAATCATCCGGCCGGCATCCCGATGGGTCGGGCCCGAGGGCGGCAAGCAGGCGCTGCCGCTGGCCGCCAGATGACAGGCGCTTACGTTCCCGGCCTCGAGGGGATCATCGCCGCGCAGACGGCGATCTCCATGGTGGACGGCGATAACGGCCGGCTGGTCTATCGCGGCTACGTGATCGCCGACCTCGCGGAGGACATGTCGTTCGAAGAGGTCGCTCACCTCCTGTGGTACGGCCGGCTCCCAACCCGCGCCGAGCTCGACGGGCTGACCCTTGAGATGGCGGCGTCCCGCGCTCTGACCCCGGCCGCTACGGCTACGCTGAACGCGCTGCCCACGGACACCGACCCGATGGACGTGCTGCGCAGCGTCGTGTCGGTGCAGGGTGTCGAGCACCGGCTCGAGAAGCCGACCATCCCACTGGCGGTGCATGCGACCGCGTCGTTTCCAACCATCCTGGCCCATTTCCACCGGCGCCAGGCCGGCCTCGATGCCATCGCCCCGCGGGCCGACCTCGGGCACGCAGCCAACTACCTGTACATGCTGAGCGGCAAAGAATCGAGCCCGGAGATCGTGCGCGCGCTGAACACCTACTTGGTCCTGCTCGCGGACCACGGCATGAACGCATCGACTTTCACTGCTCGCGTCATCGCGTCGACAGACTCCGACCTGGCCTCGTGCCTCGTCGGAGCGATCGGAGCACTCAAGGGCCCCGCCCACGGCGGCGCGCCCTCAGCCGTGATGGACCAGCTCGAGATGATCGGGACCGCCGCCAACGCCGAGCGCTGGATGCGCGAGGCCCGAAAGCAGAAGGTTCGTTTCATGGGATTCGGCCATCGCATCTACCGCACCTACGACCCGCGCGCGCGGATCCTGAAGGCGATGTGCGAGCGTCTCAACCCGCAGTTTTACGACCTCGCATCAAAGGTCGAGGAGACAGCCCTGGCGATCCTCCACGAGGAGCACCCGGAACGCCCGCAGGCCACCAACGTCGAGTTCTATTCGGCCGGCGTCCTGCAGGCGATCGGCCTACCGAAGGAGTACTTCCCGCCGACCTTTGCCGTTTCCCGCGCCGCCGGCTGGACCGCCCACGTGCTCGAGCAGAGCGCCAACAACAGGATCATCCGGCCGCAGTCGGAGTACATCGGTCCCGAACCTCGAAAGCCCGTCCCGCTCGCCGAGCGGGGATAGCTGCGCTGCGGCTGAGCGCGCCGGCCAGGCGCAACCCATCCTCAGCAACGACCTGACCCTTCCCTACCTGGCCACGCAGCTCTTGAGGATCATCGGGCCGCAGGTCGCGATACGCCTTTCGGCTGCCGCCTGATGTCGGTCGGGGGCCTACGGATCAAGCACGCCAGGTTCATCGTGGTGGTCGCGGCCCTCGCCGCATGCTCAGCGATCCTGTGGCTCGCCAGGAGCTACACCTTCTATTTCGACGAGTGGTCTTTTATCCTGACCGCGCCCGACTGGACCTGGGTTACCTACCTGGATCCGCACAACGAGCACCCCGTGATGGCGCTACGCGCGATTTACGCCGTGCTTCTATCGACGGTGGGCATTCGGACGTACTTGCCCTACATGCTTGCGCTGCTCGTGTCGCATGCGGCCTGTGCGTTGCTGCTTTTCGAGCTGATACGAAGACGGGCCGGCGACGCCATCGCTCTCGCGTGCGCGGCTTTGCTGCTCGTTCTCGGGGCCGGTTGGGAGGATTTGCTCTGGGCCTTTCAGCTCGCGTTCGTCGGCTCGGTGGCGTGCGGCCTGGGACTTCTGCTCGCAATCGAAGGGACGCCAGGGCGCGGCCGCCTCGCGATCGCGGCCATCCTCGCCACCGCTTCTATGACCTTCTCCGCGATCGGGCTCTTCTTCGCCATGGTGGCCGGCGCGCGGTTGATCCTGGCTCGAACCCCACGCCGCGACCTCCTTTGGTTCGCGCCGGTCGTCCTGGCGTTTGGAGCCTGGTACCTCGCGTTCGGCCGGCATGGGACTCCGACGGTTCCGCCACCCAGCGCCGCCAACGTGCTCGTGCTGCCGGCTTACATCGCATGGGGGTTGGCGGGCGGCGTCGCCGGCCTCATCGGGGTGACCGGACAGGCGTCATTCGTGGTCTTGTTGCCGGCTCTTGCGGCGGTAGCGTTTTCGTGGTGGCGGGAGCGGCCCGACCCGCTCGCGGCAGCCTCGGCCGTCGGCCTCGTGGCCTTCTATGGGTTGACCGGTCTCACTCGGGCCCAGCTGGGCGTCGAACAGTCGGCCTCTGGGAGATACGTCTACGTCGGGGCCGTCCTGTGGCTCATCCTCCTGGCGAGCCTCGCGCCCCGGCTGCCCTGGCGCGGCACCTGGCGCCCGGCGCTCATCGCCTGCCTGTTTCTCGCCTGCTTTAACAGCAGCGTGCTGCTGGTCGACTACGCAGCGGCCAAGACCCAGGTGATGGCCCGCGAGGTGGCGGACATGCAGGCGCTCGCCGCGTTGCGCACAGATCCATGCCTGAATCCGTCCGGCGCCGTCGACGGCTTCGTCATGCCCTACGTCACGAGCCCCGCTCTCTACTATCGCGCGATCGACCTCTATGGCAATCCCGTGGCGGGCATGCCGGTCACCGACCAGGCGGACTTCGCCCGCGCCAAGCTGAACCTCGTGTCAAGCGGGTGCCGGTGACGCGTCGCCGAGCACGGCCGGCCGCTGCCGCTACACCGCCGTCGAACCGAACCACGCCTCACAAGCCGCCCGCAAGTTCCTGAAGCGGGGGACTGGCGGCACCTACACTTAGGTCAGATGGCCGCCTCTGATTTCGACGTGGCGATCCTGGGGGGTGGCATGGGTGGTTATCCAGCCGCCATCCGGGCGACGCAGCTCGGCCTGAAAGTCGCGCTGGTCGAGGCCGACAAGCTCGGAGGGACTTGCCTCCACCTGGGATGCATCCCGACCAAGGCGCTCTTGGAGTCGTCAGAGCTGTACCACCGCGTAGCCGCTCGGGGTCCGGAATTCGGGGTCAACGCCGACAAGGTGCAGTACGACTACACCCGGATCGCTGCCCGCCGCGACGGGATCGTGAGCCAGCTGCACAAGGGCGTGCAGTACCTGATGAAGAAGAACAAGATCGAGGTCATCGAGGGCCTCGGGAAGATCCGCGACCGCAATACCATCGACGTCGGCGGCAAGCAGGTCAAGGCCAAGAACCTCATCGTGGCGACCGGCTCGACGGTCAGGTCGCTCCCCGGGCTCGAGTTCGACGGCCAGTTCATCGTCTCGTCGGACAACGCGACCCTTGCCACCAGCGTTCCCGAGTCGATCTGCATCATCGGCGCCGGCGCGGTCGGAGTCGAGTTCTCAACCCTTTACAGCCAGCTCGGCGTCAAAGTCACCCTGCTCGAGGCGCTGGACAGGTTGGTGCCTCTCGAGGACGAGGAGATCTCCAAGGAGATGCTGTCCCAGTTCAAGAAGGCCGGCATCGACTGCCGTCTCGGCGTCAAGGTCAAGGGCGCCAAGAAGGCGCGGGGCGGCGTGAGCGTCGAGACCGACCAGGGCGAGGTGTGGGCACAACAGCTCCTGGTGGCCGTGGGCCGAGCTCCGAGGTCGAAGGACGTCGGCCTCGAGCAGGTCGGCGTCCAGACCCACCCCAACGGCTTCGTCAAGGTCGACGAGTGGATGAAGACGTCGGCCGAAGGCATCCACGCGATCGGCGACGTCGTAGGCGGATACCTGCTGGCTCACGCGGCTGCGCACGAGGGCATGACCGCTGTCGAGGACATCGCCGGCCAGCGGGTCGCGCCCATGGAGCAGGAGCTGGTCACGCGGTGCACCTACTCTCACCCGCAGATCGCATCGGTCGGTTTGACCGAGAAGCAGGCGCGGGACAAGGGAGTTGAGGTGAAGATCGGCCGCTTCCCGTTCAGCGCGCTTGGGCGCGCCATCATCCACGGTGAGACCGGCGGCTTCGTCAAGATCGTTGCCGACGGCAAGACCGGCAGGATGCTGGGCGCTCACATCGTCGGTCCCTATGCGACCGAGCTGATCGCCGAGCCCGCGCTCACCCAGCTTTTCCAGGGCGATGCCTGGGAGCTGGGACGCAACATCCACCCTCATCCAACTCTCAGCGAGGCCGTCATGGAAGCAGCACTGGCCGTGGACGGCCACGCCATCCACATCTAGCTGAGAGCGATGGCCCAGACCGTCAAGACCAAAGGACCCACCTTCAACCCTGAGTGGCGCTTCCAGGAGCCGGTGGCGTGGCGAGACACCGACCTGGACGAGAAGATCCTGAAAGAGTGGTTCCACTTCATCCTGCTGGGCCGCCAGGTCGACTACCGGTTCCAGGTCCTGAACCGGCAGGGGCGCGCACCTTTCATCATCTCGTGCGCCGGCCACGAGGCTGCGCAGATCGGCGTGGGCTGGCCGTTGAAACCCAAGTACGACTGGATCTCGCCGTACTACCGCGACGTGGTGCTGAACATGCGCATGGGCATGTCGCCGCTCGACCTGATGCTCTCGGTCCTCGCCAAGGCCGCCGACCCCGCGTCCGGCGGCAAGCAGACGCCGGGGCACTTCTCGGACACAAGGCTCAACATCATCTCCGGCGGCTCACCGGTGGCAACCCAGATGGTGCACGGCGCGGGCGTTGCCTACTCGCTGAAGATGGACGGAACCGACAAGGTCGTGATGACCTGCTACGGAGAAGGCGCGGGGGCCGAGGGCGACACGCACGAGGCTTTCAACTTCGCCTCGATCTACAGGTTGCCGGAGATCTTCGTGTGCCAGAACAACGGCTTCGCCATCTCGACGCCGATGCGCAAGGAGTACGGCATCGAGTACGTGGCCCAGCGAGCGGCCGGCTACGGGTTCCCTGGCATCACCGTCGACGGACGAGATCCCGTGACGTGCTATGTCGTCTCGAAGGAAGCCGTCGCGCGGGCGCGTGCCGGCGACGGCCCAACGCTCATCGAAACCCTCGTCGACCGCCTGGGCGCACACTCCTCGGAGGACGACCAGCGCCGCTACCGTACGCAGGAGGAGATCGACCACCTCGCGCTCAACGACTGCCTGGAGCAGTTCAAGAAGCGGCTGCTGGACGAAGGGGTGCTTTCGCTCAAGGAGGTGGCCGAGCTCGAGGAGCGCGTCAAGGATGAGGTGACCCAGGCGACGCGCGAGGGCATGGAGTCGCCCGACCCGCCGCCCGAGAACGCGCTGACCAACGTTTACTCGACCGATGTGCCGAAGCGGATCGACCCGGCGGCGGGCGTGGAGACCGAAGAGATGAACATGGTCGCCGCGCTCCGCTCAGCCCTGACCGAGGAGATGGAACGTGACGAGCGGGTGATGGTCCTGGGCGAGGACGTCGGCCAGAAAGGTGGAGTGTTCCTGGTCACGGACGGCCTGCGCAGCCGCTTCGGCGAAAAGCGGGTCATCGACACTCCCCTGGCGGAGTCGTCGATCGCCGGGGTTGCGCTGGGCCTGGCCATTGCCGGCAAGCGCCCCGTCGCAGAAATGCAGTTCGTCGACTTCGCACACATGGCTTTCAACCAGATCACCAACGAGATCGCCAAGTTCCGTTATCGGAGCGACGGCGACTGGGGCGTGCCCATGGTCGTGAGGGCGCCGATGGGAGGCCACGCGCACGGCGCGCTGTATCACTCGCAGTCGATCGAGGCGCGGTTCGCGACCCCCGGCTTGAAGATCGTCATCCCGTCCAGCCCTTACGAAGCGAAAGGGCTCCTTCTGGCGGCCATCCGCGACCCCGACCCGGTGCTCTTTTTCGAGCACAAGCGGCTCTATCGCATGTTCAAGGAGGCCGTGCCCAAAGGCGAGTACCTGATCCCGTTGCAGGTCGCGCGCACCGTGCGCGAAGGGGCCGACATCTCGGTCTTCTGCTACGGCCTCATGGTCCACTACGCGCTCGAGGCCGCCAAGGCGCTCGACCAGGATGGGGTCAGCGTGGAGATCGTCGACCTCCGGACCGTGTACCCGCTTGATAAGAACGCGATCATCGCATCGGCGCGCAAGACGGGCAAATGCCTGGTCCTTTATGAGGACAACTTCAGCGTATCGATCGGCTCCGAGGTTGCCGCGCTGATCGCCGACGAAGCGTGGCAATGGCTCGACGCACCGGTCAAGCGGTTCGGCGGGCTCGACGTCCCTTCGATGCCTTACGCAGTGCCGATGGAGGAATACTTCATGCCCACCCCGGACAAGATCACCAAGGTCCTTCGCGACCTTGCCGCCTTCTGATGGCAGCCAAGACGACCCGTGTCGTGATGCCCCAACTGGGCGAGTCCGTCCACGAGGGGACCATCTCCAAGTGGCTGGTCAAGCCGGGCGACAAGTTGGTCGAGTTCGAGCCGATGCTCGAGGTAGACACCGACAAAGTGAACGCCGAGGTGCCGGCGCCGGTGTCGGGCATCCTGCGCGAGATCCTGGCCAAGGAGGGCCAGACCGTGTCGGCCGGCGCCGAAATCGCCGTGGTGGAAATCGGTGCCGACGACGAGGTCGGCGCCTCGCCCGAAGCCCCGGCGCCCGCGCCGGCCGTCTCGTCGCCCAAGACGCCGGAGGAAGCTGCGCCAACCGCGCCGGCCGTCCCGTCGCCCAAGCCGCCACCGGAAGCTTCATCTCCCCACCCCTCGCTTGGCGACGACCTCCCCGCGACGCAGGGCGGCGAGGACCTCCCCACGAAGCCGAGCGGCGAGGGCCAATCGACCGGCGATGCCCACCGTTATTCGCCCGCCGTGCAGATGGTCGCCTCCGAGCTGAAGATCGACCTGTCGAAGGTGACGGGGACCGGGATGGGCGGACGGGTCACCAAGAAAGACGTGCAGGAGTTCGCCGCCAAAGCGCGGACGGCCTCCGCCGCTCCCGGGCCGGCCCCATCGTCCGCGCCCAAGCCGGGAGAGGGCGACCAGGTGGTGCAGCTCACCCGGGTCCGGCGCCTGATCGCCGAGAACATGTCGCGCTCGAAGAGCACGATCCCCCACGCCTGGCAGACGCAGGAGGCCGACATGTCGGGCGTGGTCGCCAACCGCAGCGCCAACAAGGCCGCGTTCCAGAAGCAGGAAGGCTTCTCGTTGACCTACCTGCCTTACGTGATCGCTGCCACCGTAGCCGCGTTGCGTGAGCATTCGGAGGTGAACGCGACCTTCAACGATACGGAGCTGATCGTGCACCGCGACATCAACGTCGGCGTGTCCGTCGGGCTCGAGGACACGCTCGTGGTCCCGGTGATCCGCAGGGCCGACGGGCTCTCCATCGCGGGTATCGCCCGCGCCATCAACGACGTCGCGACGCGGGCCCGGAACAAGCAGCTCAAAGCCGACGACCTGTCTGGAGGAACCTTCACTGTCAACAACTCCGGCACCTTTGGAACCCTGTTCAGCTACTCGGTCATCAACCCGGGCCAGGCGGGCATCCTCACCATGGAGGCGATCGTCGAGCGCCCCGTGGCGATCAACGGGATGATCGGGATCAAGCCGATGATGTACCTCTGCTTCTCGTTCGACCACCGCGTGCTGGACGGCCTCCAGGCGGCTCGATTCTTGACCTCCTGCCGCAAATGGCTGGAGGCGGTGAGCACCGACTCACCGGTCTACTGAGCGACGCGAGTCACACCCAGGCTATCTCGGCGCGAGTGGCCGGTATTCGCCGAGTGAGCTCGAACAGGTCGTCGACGTGGGCGTAGTAGACGCACCCCTCCTTACCATCTAGCCAGCCTGCCCGCCTCCAGGTCTCGCAGCCGCGCCCCCGGGCCTGGCTGCTCTGGCGCAGCGTCGCAGGATGAGCAGAGCCCTGAGCGCGCGAGATACCGGCTGAACCCGAGCCGACCACGCAGTAAGCCTGGGCGGTGACGCTCCTAGGCAACGCTCTCGCCTTGTTCGTCGATGCCCAGGATGCTCAGGAAGAAGCTGGCGAATATGGTCTGCGCACCCAGTGTCAGCAAGAGGGCGGCAGGGATCACCTCACGCATGGTCACACGCGGATCAAGGGCGCCAAAGCCAACCGCACCCCAGCTCAACACCGCAATCGCCAGGCCCACGGTCCCGGCCGCGAACATCACCCCACCGATGGCAAGTCCGGTTTCGAGTTTCACGTAACGGAACATCGCGCGATATGTGGCATTGGGCGGGTGAAAACCCTGCTGCATCGCGAACACCTTGGTGAACACCGCGAAGACGACCAGTTGAAAACCGATTAAACATCCGAACCCGGCCAGCAACAGCGTGTGGATGTCGAATCCAACACGGCCGATGTACACAGGCCCGGTCTCCAGCCATGCGCCCACAGCCATGCTGGCGACGAATATGGCGAGGCCTGGATACAGGAACAGCCATCGCGGACTGAACAGGAGCATGAAACGCAGGTGGCGCCATCCGTCGCGCCAGGTGCGCAGGTGCGGGGGGCGGGAGCGCCCGTCCGGGCTCAGAGTGACCGGTACCTCGGCGATCTTCATGCGCTGGAGCGACGCCTTGATAACCATCTCGCTCGCGAACTCCATGCCCGTCGCGCGAAGGCGCATTCGCTCGTAAGCATCTTTGCGGAAGCCCCGCAGGCCGCAATGCATGTCACCGACAGGTGTGTGGAAAAGGACGCCGCTGATCCAGGTCAGCACCGGGTTGCCGACCCACCGATGCGACCATGGCATGGCGCCGCTCGCGATACCGCCGGAGAAGCGGTTCCCGACTACTAGGTCGAAACCTTCGCGGAGCTTTTCGACCAGTGGTTCGATCGCGGCAAAGTCGTAACTGTCGTCGGCGTCGCCCATGATCACGATCGCGCCGCGAGCGGCGTCGATGCCGCCGATCAGCGCGCTGCCGTATCCCTTCCTGGCAACGTCGACCACGCGTGCGCCGAGCTCCCGTGCGATGACCTGCGATCCGTCGGTGCTGCCGTTGTCGGCGACCACGATCTCCGCGGACAGCCCGTGCTCCTCGATTGCCCGCTGCGCTTTGCGGATGCAGGCGCCCAGGGTCTCGGCCTCGTCCAGGCAAGGCATCACGATCGAGACTTCGACGGCATTGGGCACGGCAGAATCGGCTCGTCGTGGGGAGCGCTGGGCGACCTTCATCGGCGCTCAGCCTAACGCGCAGAACCGCGTTTCCGGCGCCAAAACAAATGACCCCGACGGATCGCCTCTTGAGGGCTGGTACCGGCCTTGCGGCCTGTTCCTGCCCCCTCGAACGTTTCCCTCGGGGCCGTTGCCAACAGTATTAGGGTCCATAACAATTGGCAAGCCCCGAAAGTCAGTTCGCCGCCAACCCTAAAGAAGTAGCCTGCGCCGAACCATCAGTAGAGGACGTTCTTGCCGCCGTCGACGACCAGGTCTTGCCCCGTGATCAGATCGTTCTCGAGGAGCGCGACGACGGCGCGCGCGACGTCATCGGACGACGCGATGCGCCGCAGAGGAGTCGCCCTTGCGAACGACTCTTCCTGCGCGAGAGCCGCATCGTCGCCGAAGCGGCTGCGGAACCATCGCGTCGACACCAGGCCGGGCGACACGGAGTTGACCCTGACCTCCGGCGCGAGCGAAAGGGCGAGCGCCCGAGTGAGCTGGACCAGGCCGGCTTTCGAGACTGCGTAGGCGATCGATGAGCCCGTCGCTCGGTAGGCGGAGATCGAAGCTACGTTGACGATTGCCCCACTGCTCTTCCTGAGCTCGGGGGCCGCGGCGCGGCAGCAGTAGAACGTTCCCTTGAGGTTCACGCTCAAGATCTCGTCCCAAACTTCGTCGGTCAGCGCATCGAGGTCGGAATGCGGGATGAAGCGCGTCGTGCCTGCGTTGTTGACCAGGAGGTCCAGTGCGCCGAAACGCTCGACGCAAGCCGTGACCATTCGCCGGACAGCCTTTTCGTCGGCGATGTCGGCCTGGTGCGCGACCGCTTCGACCCCGAGCGCCTCCAGCTCCTGCGCCGTAGCCTCCGCATCTTTCGCGGAGCGCGAGTAGTTGACCAGCACGGCCTTAGCGCCGGACCTGGCGAGGCGAATCGAGACGGCGCGGCCGATGCCGGTGCCGCCGCCGGTGACGATCGCGACCCGCCCGCCCAGGTCCATGCGAAACTACAGGGTATATGGAGCTGACCCTCGCAGATGCCCAGAAGGCCATGGCCAGCGCGCACGCCAAAGCTGCCTTGCTCGACCTGAAGGTCACGGTGGCGGTCGTCGACGCGGGTGGCCTGCTCGTAGCGCTCGGGCGCATGGACGGCGCGCCGCCGATCTCGCCCCAGATCGCCGAGGCCAAGGCGGTCGGTGCGGCGATGTTCCTGCGTGACGGTGGTTGGCTCGCCCAGACCGCCCAGGACCGGCCGGGCTTCTTCAAGGCCGCCGACCGCCTGGCCAGGGTGCCGCTCATCCCAGGCCCGGGTTCGGCGCTCATCAAGCGCGGCGGGGCCGTGGTGGGCGCGATCGGCGTCAGCGGCGCGCGCCCGGAGCAAGACCTCGAGTGCGCTGAAGCGGGAGCCGCCTCAATCCAGGCGTAGAACCCGCAGCGGCTCGTATAAAGCGCCGGCGCGGCCCAGCCGGCTTTGATAGAGCACCAGCTCCTGGGCGTGCCACGACTCGATGTGCGGGGCCTCGGGCAGTACCGGCAGCAGCCCGCCGTCCCTGTCGCGGGCTCGTGCCAGCGTCAGGTGAGGTTGGAAGGGTCGGGACTCGGGTGCGAGGCCGGCCCGCCCGCAAGCGGCCTCGAGCCGCTCAGCAAGCTCCGAGGCCTGCAGGGCTCCTGAGCGCAGCCCCATCCACACGACCCGGACGAGCCGCCCGCGCCTGAAGGTCCCGATGTCGCCAAGCTCGAGCTCGAACCCCGGTAGGCCTTGGGCCGCCAGGCTCTCGGCGATGCCGTCGACGAGGTCGCGCTCGACCGCCCCGATGAATCGCACCGTCAGGTGCAGGTTGGCCGGCGGGACCCAGCGGAAATTCGGCGCGATCGATGCGCACGCCTCGAGATAGCGGGACAGCGGCTCGCGGCGCGTCGGGGGCACCGGCAGGCCGAAGAACGCGCGCAGCTTCAGCGGGCCGGTTTCTTCCAGTGGACGGGGGCCCAGGAGCTGGGTGCCGTGGGACGCCATCCGAAGTGAGAGCTGACCGAGTCGATGCCATCGGCGACGTTCGGCAGCTGGATCGTGTTGATCTCGTCGGGAGTGACCACGGGATCCTTGAGCAGGGCCTCCATAACGACGGCCCCGGGTATCAGCAAACCGACGGGCAGCTTCAGCTTGCGCTTCTTGATCCCGCGCGCCTGGACGAACCAGTCGAACATCTGCTCATAGGTCACGACCTCCGGTCCGCCAAGCTCGATGATCTTGCCGAGCAGCTCCGGGTGGTCGATGGTCTCCACCACGCACCGCGCGGCCTCCTCTCTCAGGATCGGCTGCAGCTGCGTCTGGCCGTTGCCGGGAATGATCAGAAAGGGCCCGAAGTTGGCGGCGCGCTCGAAATCTTTGAGGACTCCTCCCTCCTCGGCGAGCACAAAAGAGAAACGCAGGATCGTGCCGGGGACTCCGGTCTTGGCGAGCTCCTGCTCTCCCATCCAGCGCGAGCTCAGGTACTTGTAGTGTGCGTCAAGGCGCGCCCCGATGGCGCTGACGAAAACCACCGACTTGACCCCCGCGGCCTTGGCCGCCTCGCCGACGATGCGCGCTCCGTCGACGTTCACCGCCAGGTACGACTGCGGCCGGTTACGTCGCACCGCGACCAGGCTGATGAGGTGCTCCACCCCCTGAGCCGCCTGCACGACGGCCGAAGGATTCAGCGCATCGCCGACCATCACCTGCGCGCCTCGCACCTTGAACGCCGCCGCCTTCAGGGGGTCGCGGACCAGGACCCTGAGCTGGTGCCCTCCGTCGATCAGCCTATGCGCGACGCCACGTCCGAAAAATCCGGTCGAGCCAAGCAGAAGGATCCTTGCCACGGGTCTGAATCGTAGAGGCTCCCCGGCCGAAGGCATACTGAGAGACGGTGTTCGGCCAGAGCGCGGGGGGATTCGGCTTGGGCCTGTTGGCCTTGCTGGTCGGGCTCGCCGGCATCGCCGCGGCGCTTCGGACACGCCGCCGCCGACAGTATTCGGAGACTTACGCTTCGAGCGGGGGCATCGTTTACACGGTCGTCCAGGTCGGCTGCTCGGGCCTCCTCCTGGTGGGGGGCGTGATTCTGATGATCCTGGCGCTGATCTTCCGCCGCTGACGTCCCTTCGGGACGCTTAGATCACATTCCTCTCGCGGACCAGGGAGCCCTTGCCAAATCGCGACATCGAGAAGGGCGAGATGTCGACATCGGATCGGTGGTCGAGCAGCAGCTGAGAGAGCAGCAGTGCGGCCGCGGGCGCCTGCATGAACCCATGGCCGCTGAACCCGGCCGCGCACCAGAATCCATCGAGCTCACCGGTGGGGCCAAGGATCGCTTGCTGGTCCGGAGTGGTCTCGTAAAGCCCCGCCCACGCCGTCTTGACGCCGGCTCCCGCTAGCTCCGGCGCGCGCCTGGCGGCCTCCTCGAACACCTTCTCGAGGAAGTCCCAGCTCACCTCTGTGCTGAAGGTGGAGGGCTCGTCGCGGTCGCTCATCCCCAGCAGCAGCCCATCCCCCTCCGGGTGGAAGTAGAACGACGTGCGGAAATCGACGGTCATGGGATTCGTCCTCGAAACCGCCGGGAACGGCCCGGTGACGACGATGTGGCGGCGGTACGGGAGGATCGGGATCCCGAGGCCGGCCATTTGCCCGATCGATGCAGACCACGCGCCGGTGCAATTGAAGAAGACCGGGGTCGCCACGTCGCCCTTCGATGTGCGAACGCCCTGCACGCGGCCCGCGGCCACGTCGATTCCAACCACCTCGACGCCTTCTTCCAGCCTCGCGCCCAATCGCCGGGCCGACTCCACGTAGCCCGCCGTCACGTCCGCCGGGCTCGCGATCCCATCACTCGGGCAGAAGGTGCAGGCGAGCACGTCGTCGACGTTGAGCACAGGCACCATCCGGGCGGCCTCGGCGGGGTCGACCCAGCGCGCCTCCTTGAGACCGACCCGCTGCCACATCTCCATGTTGTGGCGGAACTCCTCAACCTGCTGGGGCAGGGTCAGCAGGAACAGGTAGCCGATCTGGCGGAAATCGGCGGGATGGCCGGTCTCGCGCTCGAAGTCATTGAGCATGCGCACCGACAGCATCTGCAGGCGCACGTTGGCCTCCATGGAGAACTGCTGCCGCACCCCGCCCGCGCACTTCCCGGTGGATTGGGAGCCAAGCGTCTCACGCTCGAGCAGCAGAACGTTGACGTTGCGCTTGGCCAGTTGGTACGCCAGCGCGCAGCCCATGACGCCGCCACCCGCGATGACTACGTCAGCGCTTTCCATGACCCTCGGCCGGCGGACCGACGGAGCGTCCGGCCCTCCATCTCGCGCCCCAGACCTCGAAGATCACCTTGAGCGCCGCCAGCGTCGTGATCTCGCCCTGGTCGAAAGGCGGCGACACTTCGACCAGGTCGAAGCCGACCACCTCCGAGCCTGCGGTGGCGGCGGCCAGCAGGTCGAGCGCCTGCCTGGTCGACAGGCCGCCGGGTGATGGGATCTCGGTGCCGGGGGCGAACGCGGGATCGAGGACGTCGATGTCGAATGAAACGTGGACCTGGCGCCCGGCTAGCCGCTCGGCGATCTTCCTGGCGGATCCCTGGAGGTCGCGCGCGAGCTCGGGGGCCCCCACGAGTAGGATGCCGCAGTCGGAAATGAACTCCAGCTCCTCGGGATCGTAATCGCGACCGCCCGCCACCACCACGTTCCCGGGGTCTATTCCGGAGACGTCCAATGCCCGGCGCAGCGCGCAGCCGCAGGTCCAGCGGCCGCCGCGCGAGAAATCGCACAGGTCAGGGTGGGCATCGACCCAGAGCACGGCAAGGCCAGGGTGGCGCCGCTGCTGCGCGGCCAATGTCGCGATCGCCGTGCAGTGGTCTCCGCCGAGCACGGTCAGGAAGGATTCGACCGGGATCCGCGCCAGCCTGTCGGCCACCGCGCTCCAACCCTTCTCGATGTCCGGCCCGGGGTCGAGGTCGCCGATGTCCTGCACGCGCAACCCACCAAGCAGCGTCCCGTCCTCGGTGACCGGGGGCATGACGCCGGACATGCTTCGAATGTGCTGGGGCGCCAGGGCCGCGCCCTTCCGGTAGACGGCCGAGCCGTCGTAGGCGATTCCGGCCACCACGATGTCGGCGCCGGCGGTCGCGTCGCCGCCGGCCAGGCCTCCCCACGCGCTCAGCCCGTCAAGGTTCATCACCGTCGATGCTCCGGCACTTTCACGATCGCCACCGAGCCGGCGACCATCCAGATTCCGAAGACGCCAAAGATGACGGGGAATCCTCCGGGAAGGCCCAGGATCTGGGGGCCGCCGTTGAACTGCTGCAGCAGCAAACCCCCGACCAGGCGCGCGATGACTCCCGAACCCGCCGTCGCGATGTTGCTGAAGCCCATGAACAGGCCTGCTTCCTCATGCGGGATCACATCCTGGATGAAAGCCCAATCGACCGAGAAGAACAAGCCGTAACCGATCCCGATCAAGATCCCGACCAGCGTCGCCTGCGCGGCAAGATCCGGGACCTTGAGGGCCTGGGCGAGCGGGTGTACGGCCTGGAAGGGGAGCAGCTGGTAGTGGCTGAACATCAGCATCAGCATCCCGGCCGCGCCGAGCAGGCCGCCGGTGGCGATCAGCGGCCGCCGGCCCACTCGATCTGAGGCTCGAGCCGCCGGGAGGGAGATGGCGAAGGCGCAAATGATCACCAGCCCGAGCAGCGTGTAGCTGGCCGTGATCGTGGCGGTGCGATCGCCTTTGAAAAAGACATTGTTGAAGTAGAACAGGACGAAGCTCTGAACGCCGACCAAACCCATGAGGATGAGCAAGCGCGAGGCCATGAGCCACAGGAAGGCCCGGTTGCGCCACGGCTCGGCGAAGGTCGTGGTCACGGCCTGCCTCACGCCCGTGAACTGGGCGCGGGAGGGTTCGGCCCGATCCCGGATAAGCAGGACCGTGGGCAGCATGGTGACGACCAGCAGCACGCAGATGCTCAGGATCGCAGCGGTGCGCCCCGCATGCGCGAGGATGAACCCGGCTCCCACCGTGCCCAAAAGCAGGCCGACGACGTTGGAGATGCCGTAGTAGCCCGACGCCGCGCCCCGTTGGTCTTCCGGGACGACGTCCGGCAGCAGGCCCTGGTAGGGCCCCTGGGCCGTGTTGGACGCCGTCTGGAGTAGGAAGTAGAACATCAGCACGAACCAAAAGCTGCCGGAAAGGGCAAGGCCGACCAGGAAGATCACGTCGCCGGCCGTCCCGATCACGATGAAAGGCCGGCGGCGGCCCCAGGGAGTGCGCGCACGGTCCGAAACGGCTCCTACCACCGGCTGCCAGACCACGGCCATCAGCGAGCCGACCCCCTCGAGCACCGCCAGCGCCACGCCTTCGTTCGCGGTGCCCACGAGCTGCAGCACGAGGTCCGGGATGATCAGGCCGCCGAGGCTCGTCCACAGGTAGCCGATCGCGACCCAGTAGATCGAAAGAAGCGCGAAGTCCAGCTGTCCGAGACGCCGAAGGGGAGGTCGCGCGGCCACGGCCACGATTGGGGTCAATCAGGTCGATATGGAGGAAGTGACTTCTTGAGCGGGCGGTCCTCGCGGTAGCCCAGCGCGTACTCGCCCTGCAGGATGGTGTGGATCTCGCGAGTGCCCTCGTAGATGATCGGCGCCCTCGAGTTGCGGAGGAAGCGCTCGACCGGGTACTCGGCCGAGTAGCCGTACGCCCCGTGCACCTCGATCGCATCGTTGGCGGCATTGAAGGCCGCATCGGTTGCGTACTGTTTGGCCATCGACACCTCGCGCGTGTGCCTCAGGCCGGTGTTCTTCATCCACGCGACCTTGTGGTAGAGCAGGCGGCAGATCTCGTAGTCCCGTGACATACGCGCGATCATCTGCTGCACCAGCTGGTAGCGGCCGATCTCCTGGCCGAAGGTCTTGCGTTCCCGCGCGTACTTGACCGAAGCGTCGAGGCAGGCGCGCACCGTGCCCGTCGCGCCGGCCGCCACCGTGTAGCGGCCGTTGTCGAGGCAGCTCATTGCGATCTTGAAACCGTCGCCCTCGTCCCCGATGCGGTTGGCCTCCGGCACCTCGATGCCGGACATGGAGATCGATCCGACGTCGCCGGCCCAGATCCCGAGGCGGTCCTCGATGGCGCTCGTGCGCAGCGCTTTTCCGCAGGCGGCGCGGTCGAGCATGAATGCGGTCACGCCACGCGAGCCGCCCTTCGGGTCCGTCTTGGCGAAGACGAGGAGGAAATCTGCAGTGTCGGCGTCCGAGACCCATGTCTTCTCGCCGTTCAGCACGTAGCCGTCACCGCTGCGCCGTGCCGTCGACTGCATCGAAGCCACGTCAGAGCCGGCGTTGGGCTCGGTGAGCCCATAGCAGGCGAGCTTCTGGCCCGACGCCATCGGCACGAGCCAGCTCTGTTTCTGCTCTTCGGACGCCCAGGTGTACAGGCCCATCCCCACCAGCCCGACATGCACCGAAAGGACTGTGCGGTACACCGTGTCGACGTACTCGAGCTCCTCGCAGACCAGGCCCAAGGAGAGGTAATCCAGCCCGACCCCGCCGTAGCGCTGCGGGAAGCACACGCCGGGAAGGCCTATAGACGCGAGCTTGGCGAAGATGTCCGGGTCGTGATGGCGGGCACGATCGTTGGCCTGGATGTGGGGTGCGAACTCCCGCGCGCAGAACTCCCGGACGGTGGAGACCAGCTGCTCCTGGTCAGGGGTAAGGGCCAGGTCCAGCATCTCGTAACGAGAAGGCTATTACTTGTGAGGGCTCGGCGTCGGGCTGGCCTTGGGTGTCGGCGACGGGGGCGTCGTGATCGGCTTCAGGTCGCTGGGCCCGACATGGCCGAGGAACGGAAGATGCTGGCCGATGCGGAGGATGAAGGGCACCGTCCGCGAGCTGTGCAGCTGCGGCTGGAGGAAGTTCGAATAGATCTGCTGCAGCTGGTGGATCCCGCCCACGGAATCGAGGTGGGCCGCGTTGGACTTCGCCGCGGCCGTCTTCAGCGCCTGCATGTCCGACTTCGACACCAGGGCCGAGGTGAAGGGGTTGGATAGGATCTCGTTCTCCAGCTGGTTGACCTGCTTGAGGGTGAGGCTGGCGGTCTGCAACGCCGGCTGGAACGCATTGTCCAGCGTCACCAGCGCCGAGACCGCTAGGTAGATCACGATCAGGGTCACGAAGCCGTGCACGAAAACGCCGAGCAACCCGTCGACGCCGCGAATCGACTCCATCCGGTGGAACGCGCCACCGATCGCGCCACCAATCGCGCCCAGGACGACGGCGAGGATCAGGGCGACGAACACGCTCAACACGGCGTTGAGGTGAAGCAGCTTCTGCATCTCGGTCGTGTACTGGTCGTGGAACCGGAAGACAGCCAGGAGGGTGCCGAAGAAGAAGATCTCGGCCATAAGAGGCTGGATCACGCCACGCTGATAACCGATCACCAGCGCGACAATGAGCACCAGGACGACGATTACGTCGATGATCACGGGCGCCGCCATTCTAAATGACGGGCATTTAGGTCTCTGCGGTCAGGCCAGAATGCCTGGGTTCCGTTAGACTCGGTTCACTCTTGGCCCGAACGATCGCCGTCGCGATGCAAAAGGGGGGTGTTGGCAAGACCACCACCGCCGTGAACCTCGGCGCAGCCCTTGCGGAACTGGGCCAGCGGGTTCTCCTGATCGACCT
>DATLUC010000051.1:0-8605 GCA_035533335.1 Candidatus Baltobacterales bacterium | reverse complement strand
CGTGAGCGCGCCTTAACCAGCTGGGTTGCCCTTGGAGTGGCTCCCATTAGGTTCGATATACGGTGCGCAGGCGGGGCAAGGGCCTGTCCGGGAGTGGAAGGCCCCGCCAAGGGGGTGCAACTTGATGGGTGAGCCGGGTCCCCGCTGAACTTCGGGGACTGACGGCGCCACCCGGGTGGGCAGGCGGCGTCCGGCGGGCTAGAATTCACATCAATGGCCCCAGATATAGGATCAGCTCACGAGGCCAGCCCCAAGATGTTGGCGACCACCTCCCCACCGGTGATCGCGGTCGTGAACCAGAAGGGCGGCGTCGGCAAGACCACCACGGCCATCAACCTCGCGGCGGCACTGGCAGAACTCGGGCACCCGACCCTTTTGATCGACCTCGATCCCCAGGCCAACTCCACCTCTGGCCTGGGCCTGGACCCAACCCGCGCCAGGCTCAACGTGTACCACCTGCTGACAGGCGAAGCCTCGATCGACCAGGTCGCGCAGCCGACGGGCGTCCCTGGGCTCTCGCTGGTCCCCTCGCACATCGACCTCGCCGGCGCAGAGATCGAGATGGCCGGCATGGACCGGCGCGAAGATCTGTTGCGCAACGCGCTCAAGACACTGCCCCCAGGCGTGGAGGTCGTCCTCATCGACTGTCCCCCCTCGCTCGGGCTGCTTACGCTCAACGCGCTCGCGGCCGCCACCGGCATGCTCATCCCGACGCAGTGCGAGTACTTCGCCCTCGAGGGCCTGCGCCACCTCATGTACACCCACCAGCTGGTGCGCTCGCGACTGAATCCAAAGCTCGCGATCGCCGGCATTCTTATGACGCTATTTGACGCACGCACGACGCTGGCGTGGGACGTGCTCGAAACCGTGCGCCGCTCTTATCCCCACCACATCCTGCAGACCTTCATCCCGCGCAACGTCCGCATCAGTGAAGCGCCGAGCCACGGCAAGTCCGTGATCGAGTACGACCCCACATGTCGAGGTGCGGTCGCGTACCGCGCCCTCGCGAAGGAGCTGTTGGAGAGATGACGCAACCACGCGCACGCGGACTCGGACGCGGACTCGATGCCCTCATCCCGATGTCGCGCGACGGAGAGGCGATGGTCCCGCAGATGATCGCGGTGGACCAGATCCGTCCATCGCACCAGCAGGTGCGAACGCGCTTCGACGCCGAACCGCTGGGCGAGCTGGCGGAGTCGATCCGCCTGCACGGAGTCCTGCAGCCCCTGCTCGTGCGCCGCCTGACCGACGGCTATGAGCTCATCGCCGGCGAGCGGCGGTGGCGCGCCGCCAGGCTGGCCGGCTTGACAGCCGTGCCGGCGGTGGTTCGCACGGGTGGCGGCAACGACGAGCAGCTCGTGCTCGGCCTCATCGAGAACCTGCAGCGAACCGACCTCGACCCGATCGAGGAGGCGCGCGGTCTGCGCCGGCTGACCGAGGAGTTCTCGTTGACGCACGAGGAGGTCGCCCAGCGCCTCGGCAAGCATCGCGTCTCCGTGACGCAGTCTCTTCGCCTACTGGGCGGCTGCGCCGCCGTACAGTCCGCCGTGGCCGCCGGCGTCATCACCGCGGGCCACGCGCGCGCATTGATCGGCCTGGACACGCAGGCGACGCAGGAGCATGGCCTCAAAGTGGTCGTGGCGCGGCACCTGTCCGTGCGCCAGACGGAAAACTGGGTGCGCTCATACCGGCCGCGCCGCCGGCCGCGTGGTGACTCGGCGGTGGACGTTCGCGCCCTGGCGGCAGACATCGAGTCCACGCTCGGGCTGCCCGTCAAGGTCAGCGGCACGATGAACCGCGGCAAAATCGAGCTCCGCTATTCGACTCGCGAAGAGCTGGAGCGGGTCTGCGCTAAGCTCCTCTCCTAATTTCATGGCCGCCCCACAACCACAGGCGGCCGGCGCCGCACCGAACGAGCCCTCGACGCTCCTTTCGCTTCTGCGTGAGTTCCTCGAGGTCATCGTCCTCGCGGTCATCCTTTACTTCGGGATCAGCTTTGCAGTTCAGGCTGTTCACGTCGAAGGGCTTTCGATGTTCGCGACGCTCAATGACAACGACTACCTGATCGCCGACAAGATCGATTACCGCTTCCATCCCCCGCAGCGCGGCGACATCATCATCCTGAGACCGCCGACCGACAATTCCCAGGACTTCATCAAGCGCGTCATAGCGCTGCCGGGCGAGCGCCTGTTGATCCGCGACGGGATCGTTTACATCAACGGGCACAAGCTCGACGAGCCGTATCTCCCGGAAGCCTGGACCACGTTCAACAACTGGCCCGCCAATGGAAGCGATGGGCAGGTCATGGGTCCCGACGAGTATTTCGTCATGGGCGACAACCGCAACCGCTCCCAGGATTCGCGTGTCTTCGGGCCGATCACACGAGACCGGATCGACGGCCGGGCCTGGTTCCGCATCTGGCCGCTCTCGACTTTCGGCAGCATCTACGCCAAGATGCCCACCCTGGAGACATCGACCGCGGTCGTCGGTTGACCCGGAGCAGCCTCAGGCGCCCACCGCAAGCCTGAAACCGCGGTCGCGCGCAAATGGACCGATGACCGCCATCTGGGCGGCGCCATTGAAAACCTGGGCGGCAACCCTCTTTACGTCGGTGGCGGTGACCGCATCGACGAGCTCCAGCTCCTCCTCGATGGTCTTGATCTCGCCGAACAACAGCTCCTGGTAGGTAAGCCAGAAGGAGACCCCGTTGGTGGTCTCGAGCTCCAGGCGTAGCCGGCCCTTGGTGAACTCCTTGGCGCGCGCGATCTCGTCGGAAGCGATTTCTCGCTCGCATAGCGAACGCAGCTCTGCCATGACCGCATTCACCGCATCGACGGCCTTCTTCGGCTCGACGCCGATGTACACCCCCAGATAGCCGGTGTCGCGGTGCTTTTGCGTGAAGCTGTGCACGTCATAGGCGAGTCCGAGCCTCTCGCGGATGTTCAGGAAAAGCCGCGAGCTCATGCCTTCGCCGAGCACCGTGTTGAGCAGGTCGAGCGCGTAGCGATCCGGGTCCCGGTAGCTCATGGCGCGCATCCCCAGGCAGATGTGCGCCTGTTCGGTCTGCCTGCGACGCACCAGCACGCGCGCACCGGACAGTGGGGCGGGGGTCGCGGACAGAAGGTCGCCGTCCGGCTCCGGGTTCAACGTCAATCGCGGCTCGATGGCAGCGCGAGCGGCATCTTCGTCCACCACGCCCGCCACCCCGATGACGAGGTTGGGCAGGCGGTAGTGCGAGTCGGCGTACTCGAGGATGTCGTCGTGGGTGAGGCGCGCCACCGACTCTTCGGTTCCGGCGATGTCCCGGCCCAGCGGGTGGTTCGGCCAGATCAGCTCTTCGAACAGGTTCTGGACGAAATCCTGCGGCTGGTCCTGGTACATCCTCAACTCTTCGAGAATGACCGTTCGCTCTCGCTCCAGGTCGTCGGGCTCGAGCTTCGAGTTGGACACGATGTCGAAGAGGACATCCAGGCCCAGGTCGAGATGTTCGGAGGGAACGCGCGCCCAGTAAGCCGTCAGCTCCTTATCGGTCGAGGCGTTGATGAATCCGCCGACGCCCTCGATCGCGTCCGCGATCTCCTTGGACGAGGGACGCTTCTTTGTGCCCTTGAAGTAAAGGTGCTCGATGAAGTGCGAGACCCCTGCCAGCCGATCGTCTTCGAGGCGAGAGCCGCCCGCGAACATGAGGACGACGCTTGTCGACAGTCGCTCCGGCATCGGCGCAGTGACCAGCTTCGCGCCGCCAGTCAGCGAGTGGACTCGATGAAAGGAGCGCATGGGACGGCCAGTATAGGACCGGTCCATCGCGAGGACCCCAGCACAGGGTCAGTTGACGGACATGTGCTCCCGCAGCGCGCCGAGCGCCGCGTACAGGGTCATCGCCACGAAGTCGGCCGGCATCCCGTCGGACACCGCGTCCAGCGCTTCGCCGAGGTATCGGCGCACGTTGGGGACGGTGTCGATCTCGGACAGCTCGAGGCAATCGCGGATCGCCTCGGCGATCTCGGTCGGCGTGATCTCCTCGTCGCCGGCGCCATCCGAGACAGAGTTGATCAGCGCGATGGCGCGCCTGATTCGCTCCGCGCCGGCTCGGCCCGGCATTCCCTGCGTACCGGCGCGGCTACCCGGCCGCCGGTTTGCGTGGGCCGACGACGACTCGGCGCTCGGGCTCGTCGCCGATGCTGCTGCTGGTGACGTCGGGGTCGCCTTCGAGCGCAAGGTGGATGGCCCGCCGCTCGAACGGCTGCATCGCGTCGAGCGTGATCGCGTCGCCCGTCATCTTCACCTGGCGCGCAGCTCGAAGCGCGATCTCGCGCACGGTGTGCTCGCGCCTCTGCCGGTATCGCTCTACGTCGACGATGATCCGCTCGCCTTCGTCGAGGTGCTTGCCGACCATCACGTTGGTCACCGACTGCAGGGCGCGCAGCGTCTCTCCGCGCCAGCCGATGAGAGCGCCCAGGTCGCGGCCGCTGATGTCAAGCGTGATCGGCTCGCTGCCCGGGCGGACGGACACCTGCGCCCGCATGCCCATGTGCTTCAAAAGGCCTTCGACGAGCGTTCGCGCCAGCTCGGCTTTGCCGTTGGGGGCTGCTGCCGCAGCACGTTCGGCGGTCGGGTCGATCACGCTCACTTCGACCACGGTTTCGTCCGCGGTCTCGCTGAGCACCTTGATGTCTACGTTCCGACGGCTTTCTTTCAACTCGATCAAAGCCGCGTCGACCGCCTCGTCAAGCGTGCGGCCCCGTCCTTCTGCTGAATTCATCAGCGCTCACTCCTTGCCCTCATTTGTTGGGCTTCTTCGGTTTGGAGCCGTTCGGGGGTCCGTTCTTTGGTCCCCCGCCAGGTCCTTTTTTGGGCGGTGGTGACGGCGCTCCCCCGGCCACGGCTTTGAACCTGGCCGGCAATATGTTCCCCCAACCGACTACGAAGCTCTGCTGAATGATACTGACGCAGTTCCCGATGAACCAGTAGAGCCCCAGGCCGGCGGGGACGTTGAGCGCGAAGTAGCCGATCATCAGCGGTGAGAGCCACACCATCGTCCGCTGCATCTGCTGGGTCTGCAGCTCCTGGTCGGTGGGGTTGACCGGGGGCGGCATCTGCAGCATCCGCGACTGCACCAGGGTGGTCAGCGCTGCGAGGAGCGGAAAGACCAGGTAGGCCAGCTGCGGAATCGGGAGAGAGGTGAAAAGCGGGTGGTGGTTGGGGTTGTCGTTCAGGTTGGGCACGAACAGGAAATGCGCAGCCACGTGAGCGCTGGATGCGAAGTCGCGGAACACGTAATACAGAGCCATCAGGATCGGCATCTGGATCACCAGCGGCAGGCAGCCGATCATGCCCCCCAGCGGGTTGACCCCGTGCTCCTGGTAGAGCTTCATCATCTCGGTGTTCAGCTTCTGCGGGTCCTTCTTGTACTTCTTGCGAAGGTCGGCGACCTGGGGGGCCAGCTTGCGCTGCTCGGCCATGGACTTGCGCTGGGTCACCAGCTGGAACTGTTGCAGGGGCGCCAGGATGAGCCGGATGATGATCGTGAGGACGATGATCGCCATGCCGTAGGCGCCGATGACGTCCAGCACCGGCACGCCCTGGAAATGGAGGTAGATGAAGTTGAGCAGCCCATGCAGTGGGTCCTTGACGACCAGGGTCCACAGATTGACTATCGGCTTGAAAACGTCGAAGAACGAGCTCAGGTAGATGGTCAGTGTCTCCTAGGTGGGGCCTTGGTCAGGGAACAGGATCGTAGCCGCCCTTGGCAAAGGGGTGGCAGCGGGCGATCCGAGCGGCGCCCATCCAGCCTCCCCGCAGCCAGCCGTAGCGCTCGACCGCCTCGTACGTGTAATGCGAGCACGAGGGGTAGTAGCGGCACGAAGGCGGAAGGATCTTCGAAAACGACATCTGGTACCCGCGGATCAGAGCCAGGCAGATCTTTGTCATGCGTTCAGCGCGGCCAACCTCAGCGCAGCCTGCGAAGCCTCCGCCTTGAGCTCGGCGAACGACACCTTGAGCGCCGCCGGGCGGGCGATCAGGACCACGTCATATCGTATTCCCACCTCACGCAGCGGCGAATCAGCGCCGAAGAGGTGGTCACGGGAAACCTCCCGCAGTCGCCGGCGCGCCCGGTTGCGCTCCACCGAGGACCGGATCGCTCGGCTCACCGTGACCCCGACGCGGCCGCCTTCCGCATCGCGCGCGACGGCGAAGCCGACCAGGGCGCGACCGCTGTAGAACCGCTTGCCGTTCATCGTCGCCTGGAAGTCGCCCTGGCGGCGGAGCCGATAGCGCTTTTTCACGGCGCGAAGCGGCTTAGCTACTCAGCCGCTGACGGCCCTTTCGACGTCGGTTCTGCACGACGCGCACACCCCCCCGCGCGCTCATGCGGCGGAGAAAGCCGTGCACGCGACGGCGATACCTTTTCTTGGGTTGGAATGTCCGTTTGATCGCGGTAGTGTACCCGAGCCTGCATCCGACTAATTGGATATCAGTCCTATAACTTCATCGGTGGCGCTGCGTGCCTTGCGGTATCCACAGGCCGGTGCTACACTGCCCGGCCGGAAGCAGCCAAGCCAGGTGCACGCTTACGCCCTCAGTACGGATTGCGCAACCGAGATTCACTAATAACTACCTCCCAGCAGCACTTAAACGTATAACACCGCTTCCATGTTTCGGGATCGACCGGATAGGGGATTTCGGACAGGTCGGCACCGCCAGCCTGTGGAAATCCCATCCGCTCTTTTCCACAGGTAGTAAAGGAGGCGGAGCTCATGGTTGCAGAGCTTCGGTGCAAGTCTGTGGTCGTGGGGAGCGTGCTTCGGCGCTCCGGGGCGGCCGGCACAGCAGGCGGAGCCGAGACACGATTTGACCCCAGGTTGTCCACAGCATTTGCAGAGTGCGAGGGCCCGGAGTCCCCAGGAGGGCTCGATTCGTCCACAGGGCTTTCGGCACCAATAAGTAAGGAGGCGACCGCGTGAACCAGGACCAGATCTGGTCTCAGGTGCAGGAGGAGCTGCGGTTCCAGCTGGCCAAGCGCACCTATGACATGTGGTTGAAGAACACGTCCATCGTCTCGGCGGACGGCGGTACGTTCCGCATCGGCGTCCCGAGCAAGCTGGCCAAGGACTGGCTTGAAGACCGGTTCTCGGGGCTCATCCAGGAAACCCTTAATGCAGTCACGGGCTCCGAGGTGGACATCGATTTCGTGATCTCGCCGAGCAGCCATCGCCCCCCGCTTTCGCCTTTCGAGGGCAACGGCAGCGGCGACCACGGTTCGGACAATGGTCGCGACAACGTCGTCGAAGCGATTGCCGACACGCCGGTCATCCCGCCCTCCGAGCTCAACGCGCGCTTTCGGTTCTCATCATTCGTCGTCGGCCACAACTCCCAGTTCGCTCACGCGGCCGCGAAGGCGGTCGCCGAAGCGCCCGGCGACAGCTACAACCCGCTGTTCCTGTACGGAGGCGTGGGTCTCGGCAAGACGCACCTCATGCACGCCATCGGCCACGAGGTCCATGACCGATTCCCGCGCAAGCGCGTCGTCTACCTCACGTCGGAGCAGTTCACGAACGAGGTCATCACCTCAATCGCGACCGCGCGCATGGGAGAGTTCCGCAACAAGTACCGCACAGTCGACGTGCTGCTCATCGACGACGTGCAGTTCCTCGCCGGCAAGGACCGCACCAAAGAAGAGTTCTTCCACACGTTCAACGCGCTGCACGAGATCAACAAACAGATCGTCATCTCCAGTGATCGCCCGCCCAAGGAGATCCCCACGCTGGAGGACCGGCTGCGCTCACGCTTCGAGTGGGGCCTCATCGCCGACATCCAGCCGCCCGATTTCGAAACCCGGCTCGCCATCCTTCACTCCAAGCTGGGCGCTAACACCGGCCTCATCCCTGAGGAGGTCCTCAACTTCATCGCTCACAAGGTGCAGCGGAACATCCGCGAGCTCGAGGGGGCTTTGACCCGCGTGCAGGCTTTCGCCGCCGTGCATCAGCGCCAGGTCGACGAGGAGGAGGCCGCCCACCTGCTGGCCGACATCATCCCTGCCGGCACGCGCAAGCCGATCAACGTAGAGCGCATCCAGTCCCTGGTGGCCGATTACTACAACGTCACGCTCGACGACATGAAGGGAAAGCGGCGCGACAAGCACATCGTCTTTCCACGCCAGGTCGCGATGTTCCTGGTGCGCGAGGAGACTCCCTCCTCGCTGCCGGCGATCGGGAAAGCGTTCGGCGGGCGCGACCACACTACCGCGCTGCACTCCATCGAAAAGATCGCCAACGAGCTGAAAGAGGACGAGCGCCTGCGGTATGAGGTGCAGGCCATCCGCGAGAAGCTGTACGTCCAGTGACCGGCCTTTCCACACTTTGTCCGGAAGGCCTATGGATGCGCATGGGGAGATGCCGTCGCGGCGCATCGCTCCCCACACCGTCCACAGGGCAAGCCGCGGAACGGCATGGTTGCCCAGACGTTATCCACGGAGCGGTCCGATCTGTAAATGATCTCGACATCCACAGTCCGCACAGCGCTTACTGTTATCGAGTACGGATAAGTTCAATCAAGAAAAACTATTTCAACGGGGGACAAGTGTCTTGAATGCCAAAGTTCTCAC
>DATLUC010000050.1:0-11797 GCA_035533335.1 Candidatus Baltobacterales bacterium | reverse complement strand
GATGAAAGGCTTCTACGTCGAGCGCAAGGCCGGCTGGGACACGCACGGCCTGCCCGTGGAGATAGAGGTCGAGAAGAAGCTCAAGATCTCGGGCAAGTTCGAGATCGAGAACGAGGTCGGCGTCGAGAAGTTCAACGAGCTGTGCCGCGCGAGCGTGCACGAATACGTGACCGACTGGGTCGCTTTCAGCGAGCGCATGGCGTTCTGGCAGGACTACGACGCGGCCTACTGGACTTTGACCTCCGACTACATCCAATCGGTGTGGTGGGCGCTGAGCGAGATGTGGAAGCAGGGCCTCGTGTACAAGGGCTTTCGCGTCGCTCCTTACTGCTCGCGCTGCGCCACGCCGCTGTCGAGCCACGAGCTGGCCCAGGGCTACCGCGACAACGTTCCGGATCCCAGCGTCTTCGTCAAGTTCAAGGTCAAGCTCGAGCAGACGACCTCGATCCTCGCCTGGACCACGACCCCATGGACGCTCCCGGGTAACGTAGCGCTCGCGGTCGACAAGGACGTCGACTACGTCCGGGTCAAGCACCAAGACGAGTACCTGGTCCTCGCCGAGTCGCGATTGAAGGTGCTCGACGGCGAGTACACGATCGTCAACCGCATGAAGGGCCACGAGCTGGTGGGGGTGAGCTACCTCCCGCTGTTCCCCTATTCGGTGCCGCTGGAAGGACGGGCCCACTACATCGTCGACGCCGATTTCGTGTCGACCGAAGAGGGCACCGGGATCGTCCACACATCGGCCCTCTACGGCGTGGACGACCTCCGGCTCTGCCAGGAGAAGGGCATCCCCTTCCGCCACACAGTCGGTCTTGACGGCAAGTTCCTGCCCTACGTGGAGAAGTTCGCGGGCCTGCACGTCAAGGAGGCCGACCCGGTCATCCTCGACGACCTCAAGGCACGCGGCCTGCTCTACAAGGCGGAGACCATCCTGCACACCTATCCGGAGTGCTGGCGGTGCAAGACGCCGCTGATCTATTACGCGCTCGACTCGTGGTACGTGCGCACGACAGACCGCAAGCAGGAGCTCATTGCCAACAACGCGGCCACCAACTGGGTGCCGGCTCACGTGAAGACGGGACGCATGGGCGATTGGCTCGAGAACAACATCGACTGGGCCATCTCGCGCTCGCGCTACTGGGGCACCCCGCTGCCGTTCTGGATCTGCGAGGGCTGCGAAGAGCAGCGCTGCGTGAGCTCGGCGGCTGAGCTGGGTATCAAGGACGACGCCGACCTGCACCGTCCGTACATCGACTCGGTGACCATCAAATGCGAGAAGTGCGGCGGAGTGATGAGACGGGTCCCGGAGGTGCTCGACTGCTGGTTCGACTCTGGAGCCATGCCGTTTGCTCAGCGTGGCTACCCGCGATCTGGCAAGCAGGAATTCGAGGAGACGTTCCCGGCCGACTTCATCTCCGAGGCCATGGACCAGACGCGCGGCTGGTTCTACTCGCTGCTCGCGATCTCCACGTTGCTGTTCAAGCAGAACTCCTACCGCAACGTGATCTGCCTCGGCCTGGTGGTGGATCCCAAGGGCAAGAAGGCCTCGAAGTCGCGCGGCAACGTGCTCGACCCGCAATACCTCTTCGACACGTTCGGCTCCGACGCCGTGCGCTGGTACTTCTACACGTCGACGCAGGTCGGTGAGAACTACCGCACCGGCGACGCTGCGCTGCGCGAGACGGTGCAGCAGTTCTTCATCCCCCTGTGGAACTGCTACTCCTTCTTCGTCCTGTATGCGCGGGTGGACGATTTCGACCCCACGCAGCCGCCGGTGCCCCTGGCCGAAAGGCACGTCCTCGACCGCTGGCTGCTCTCCCGGCTCAGCGGCCTGACGAAATCGGTCTCGGAGGGCCTCGACCGGTACGACGCCAACGAGCCGGCGCGGCGCATCCAGCGCTTCGTCGATGAGCTGTCCAACTGGTATCTGCGCCGTTCGCGGCGCAGGTTCTGGAAGCCGCAGTCGGACCGTGACAAGCTGGCCGCCTACCAGACGCTCTACGAGACGCTGCGGACGCTCTGCCAGCTGATGGCGCCGTTCACTCCATTCGTGGCCGACGCGATCTTCCGCAACCTGTCCGAAGGCCGCTCGGTGCACCTCACCGATTTTCCGGAGCCCGCGGCGGCCGAGGACCCCAAGGTCGAGGCCGACATGGCCCGCGCCCGCCAGGCGGTGGAGGCCGGGCTCGCGGCTCGCGACGCGGCGCGCCTCAAGGTACGCCAGCCGCTGGCGAGCATCGCTCTCCCGGGCGAGCCGCTGCCCGACGAGCTCGCCGCCGTGGTGCGGGACGAGCTGAACGTGAAGGCGCTCAAGTTCGCCGCCGCCGAGGTGAAGCTGGACACCGAGATCACCGAGGATCTGAGGCTCGAGGGCCTCGCCCGAGAGGTGGTCCGCGTGATCCAGGACCGGCGCAAGAAGATGGGCCTCAACGTCGAGGATCGGATCGACACGCGCTATGACGCGGACGGCATGCTGATGCGCGCCTTGAAGCGTCACGCCGAGTACATCAAGACCGAGACGCTGTCGGTGACGCTCGAGGCGGGGCGCGACGAAGCGATCGACGGTGAGCAGATGATGCTCGAAGGAGAACAGATCTGGATCGGCCTCAAGCGAAGCTGACGACAGGGCGGATCCTGTTCGTCGGCCTCGCAGTCATCGTGTTCGCGCTCGACCGGCTGACGAAGACCATCGTGGCGGCCTCGATCCCTTACGGCACCGAGGTCTCCGCGGTCGGACACCTGGTGGGCATCACCAACGTGCGCAACTCGGGCGCTGCGTTCGGGATCGCTCCGGCCGGCACCTGGATTTTCGCGCTGGCTTCGATCGCGGTCTCGGTCGGCCTGGTGGTCTACGTCATGCGGACGCCGAGTCAGCCGTGGAACAACGCCGTGCTCGGACTCATCCTCGGGGGGACGGTCGGCAACGGATACGACCGCATCCTGGTCGGCACTGTGACCGACTTCGTCAACGTGCACTTCTGGCCCGTCTTCAACGTCGCCGACTCGGCGATCTCCGTCGGCGTCGTCCTGCTCATGGCCGGCTACCTGATACGACGAGAACGCCACGAACCCTGAGGCTGCGCCCGTGAGCTCGCGGGAGCCCCTTGAGATCCGAAGCCTGATCGCCGCCGAGGCGGCGCCGCGGCTCGACCGCTTCCTGGCGGAGCATGCCGAAGACCTCAGCCGCGCGGCGGCCGCGCGCCTGATTAAGGGTCACCTGGTTCGAGTCAACGGCGAGCCTGCGCAGCCGTCGGACCGAGTCGGCGTCGGGGACGTCGTCGAGTTCGAGATCCCGGAGGCTTACATTCCCAGCGCCCTGCCCGAGGACATCCCGCTGGAGGTCGTATATGAAGACGAGGACCTCCTGGTGATCAACAAGCCTGCCGGCATGGTCGTTCATCCGGCGCCGGGCCATCATTCGGGCACGCTCGTCCACGCCCTGCTGGGTCGGGGTGGCAGCTGGTCGGCCGCCGGCGGCGCCGCGCGGCCGGGCATCGTCCACCGGCTCGACAAAGGAACCTCGGGCCTGATCGTCGTGGCGCGCAACGACGTAAGCCACCGCGTTCTTTCCGCACAGCTCAGCGACCGCACCCTGAGCCGCTCGTACCTCGCCATCGTGCGCGGGCTGGTCAAGGACGACGCGGGCGAGCTGGAGGGACCGATCGGGCGCCATCCGAAGGACCGCAAGCGGATGGCGGTCGTGAGCGGCGGCCGGTTTGCTCGTACGCGTTACGCGGTGAGCGGCCGTCGGCGCGGCCATACTCTCTTGCGCTGTGACCTCGATACGGGCCGAACTCACCAGATCCGAGTCCACCTCGCGGCCCTCGGACACCCGGTGGCCGGGGACGTCGAGTACGGCGGGCATGAAGCCGGCGGGCCATCCCGCCCGATGCTTCACGCGTGGCGGCTCCGGCTGCGGCACCCCCGGACCAAGGTCGAAATGAGCTTCGAGGTGGCCCCGCCGGCAGATTTCGAGTCTTACTGGGCGTCCCTGGCATGAGACGTGGCCTGCTCATCGTCATCTCGGGCCCTTCGGGAGTGGGGAAGGACACGATCATTCAGCGCCTTCTCGAGCTGGATTCCAACCTCAAGTATTCCGTCTCGTGCACCACGCGCTCGCCGCGCGCCGGTGAGGTCGACGGCGAGAACTACACGTTCCTCACGCACGAGAAGTTCGAGCAGATGGTCCAGGAGGGCGCGTTTCTCGAGCACGCCACTTACAACGGCCACCTGTATGGGACGCTGCGAGAGCGGGTCGACCAGGCGCGCGGTGAAGGGCGCGACATCGTGCTGAAGATCGAGGTCAAAGGCGCGGAGAAGGTTCGCGAACGGGAACCCGCCGGCCTGTTCATCTTTGTCGTCGCTCCGTCTCTCGAAGAGCTGGAGCGCCGCCAGAAGCTGCGCAACAGCGAGACCGCCAAGGACATGGCCTCGCGCCGGAAGATCGCCGAGAGCGAGATGACCTACGCGCAGCATTACGACCACGTCGTCGTCAACGACGAGCTGGAGCGGACGGCGAGGGAAATCCTCGGCATCATCCAGGCCGCTCGTCGGGGCCACACTTAAGCCATGCCGCTGGATCCCACGCCCGTGCCGGACGAGCTTCGCGGCCTGCGGGTCGCCCTGCTCGTCTCGGGCGGAATCGCGGCGTACAAAGTGGTCGACCTCGCGTCGGCGCTGACGCAGGCGGGCTGCGAGGTCCGGGTGGCCATGACGCAGTCGGCCATGCGTTTCGTCGGGCCGCCGAGCTTTCGCGGCGTGACCGGAAACGCGGTGTTGACCGGGCTGTGGGCGTCGGAAGGCGCGCCAGAGCCGCACGTGGCGCTGGGTGACTGGGCGCAGGTGATCCTCCTGGCTCCTGCCACCGCGAACGTGATCGGCCGCTTCGCTGACGGACGCTCCGATGACATCGTCACGGCGACACTGCTTGCCGCGCGGTGCCCGGTCGTGGTGGCGCCGGCGATGAACGACGCGATGTGGGCCAAGCCCGTCGTGCAGGAGAAGATCGCGGCGCTACGTCGCGATGGCGCTTGCGTGGTTGAGCCGGAAACCGGGCATCTGGCGAGCGGCCACGCCGGAACGGGTCGCCTGGCCGGCGCCGCGAAGCTGATGAAGGCGATGGCGGAGGTCGTGCGGTCCCGCTACGACATGGCGGGCAGGACGGTGATCGTCACGGCAGGGGGGACACGCGAGCCGATCGACCCGGTCCGGTTCGTCTCCAACTACTCCAGCGGCAAGATGGGGTTTGCGGTCGCCTCGGCGGCCGCCGACAGGGGCGCTCGAGTGATCCTGGTGAGCACCGCGGCCCATCCCGTGCATCACGGTGTCCAGGTGCGTGAGGTCGCCACCGCGGAGGAGATGCTCGGCGAGCTGCGCTCGGCGATCTCCGGCGCCGACCTGCTGGTGATGGCGGCGGCGGTGGCCGATTTCCGCCCCACCACGATGGCCAAGGGCAAGATCCGCCGCGAGGAAACGCACAAGCTGACCCTCGAGCTGGAGCCGATACCCGACCTCATCGCGACGCTTGGAGCCGAGAAGGATGCTGCGGGCGTGTACCGCGTCGGGTTTGCCGCGGAGGAGTCGAACCTCGCGGACAAAGCGGTCGACAAGATGAAGCGCAAGAACCTGCAGGCCATCGTCGCCAACGACGTCTCGCGCCGCGACATCGGCTTCGGCAGCGAGCACAACGCCGGCATCGTTTTCTTCGCGGACGGCGCTCACCACGACCTCGAGAAGATGACCAAGCGCGAGATGGCCGACCGGATCCTGGACCTGGTGCTCCCCCGCTTGACCCCAAAGGTCTAGTGCTCTACGCCGAGGTGGCGGTCGAGGCGGCGCGCGGCCTCGGCCGTGAGACGTACACCTATGCCGTGCCGGAAGGCGTCGACGTCGTGCCCGGCCACAGGGTCACTGTCCCGTTCGGGCGCCGCACCACCTACGGGTTCGTGGTGTCCCTGGACACCAGGGACCCGGGCGTCGAGACCAAGCCGATCGCGACGGCGGGCGCCGACCCTCTTCTGCTGCCCTACCAGGTCGAGCTCGCGCGCCTGGTGGCGGACCACTACTGGGTCCCGCTGATCGAGTGCCTTCGCGCGATGCTGCCGCCCCGGGTTCGATCGACCGGGTCGGCCGGCTCCCAGGCATCGAGCCGGCAACGCCGCCACACGCGCCTGGCCGATCTTGTCACCGCGCCCACGCCGCTCGCCCCGCCCATGACGCTGACGATTGAGCAGCAGGCGGCCCTCGAGGTGATCAGCGCCAACCCGCTCACCCTGCTTCACGGCGTGATCGCCAGCGGCAAGACCGAGGTCTACCTGGCCGCCGCCGAGCGGGCTCTCGCGGACGGCCTGCGCGTGCTCCTGCTCGTGCCGGAGATCTCGCTGACCCCCCAGCTGGTGCAGCGGGTGAGGAGCCGCCTCAAGGCCCCCATCGCGCTGCTCCACAGCCAGCTGACCGAGCTCGAGCGCGCGCAGCAGTGGTGGCGCGCCCGGCGCGGGGAGGCCGAGGTCGTGCTGGGCAGCCGCTCGGCGGTCTTCGCGCCGATCCCGCGCTTGGGCCTGATCTGCCTGGACGAGGAGGGCTCGGCCGCGTACAAGCAGGACCGCACGCCGCGTTACGAGACCGGGTGGGTGGCGCGGCGACTGGCGGCGGTGGCGGGGGCGCGCCTGGTGGCCGGGTCGGCGACGCCCAGCGTGTCGACCTTCTATGAGGCCTCTCGAGGTGAGATGGCGCTCGCCAGGCTGACCAGGCGAATCCGAGGTCACCGTGCCGAGGTGGAGCTGGTCGACATGCGCGACCAGGCGGCCTCAGGCAGCCGCCAGCCGCTGTCGGGCCGCCTGTTTGAGGCGGTCGATCGCACGCTGAGGAACCAAGAGCAGACGATCCTGTATCTCAACCGTCGTGGCATGGCCACCTTTGTCCTGTGCCGCGACTGCGGCAAATCGGTGCAGTGCCTCGGGTGCTCGGTCGCCCTGGTGCAGCACGCAGAGATGGAAGGCCTGGTCTGCCATTACTGCGGCTACTGGCGACCCATGCCCGCGGTTTGCGATCACTGCGGCAGCCGGAACATCCGCGGCATGGGCATGGGCACGCAGCGGCTGGAAAGCATGGTCAAGAAGCTGTGGCCCCAGGCGCGCGTGCTTCGGCTGGACAGCGACGCGGCGCGCGGGCCGGATTCGTATTTCGAGATCTGGGAAACGTTCAGCGAGCGGCGCGCCGACATCCTAGTCGGCACGCAGCTGGTGACTCGCGGCCTGGATCTTCCGGCGGTCACGTGTGTCGGGGTGGTGGACGCGGACCTGCCGCTTCACTTCCCCGACTACCGCTCGGCCGAGAGCACGTTCTCGCTGGTGACGCAGGTCGTGGGTCGCGCCGGGAGGGACGGCCGCCCTTCGTCGGTGGTGGTGCAGACCAGCAATCCCGACCACTACAGCCTGCGGTGCGCGGCGGCCGGAGACTACGACGGCTTTTACGCCGCCGAGCTGCCGTCGCGAAAAGCGTTCTCGTTCCCGCCTTTCTGTGAGCTGGTGGTCCTGACTCGTACCGACTCGGACGACGGCCGCGCGGCCGCCTCGGCACGGGAGGCGGCTGAGGCGATCGCCTCCGGGTTGCTCAAAGACGGGGTCGAAGGCATCCGCGTGATGGGCCCCTCGCCGGCGTTCATCCACCGGCTGCGCGGCGAGTACCGGTGGCAGGTCACTCTAAAAGGCGACGGCCTGGAGCGCGCGAGGCACCTGGCCCCGCGAGGCAAGGGCTGGAGCTATGACGTCGACCCCCTGACATAAAAGGAGCTCCTGGATTGCGAGACATCAAGACGCGAAAGGCCGACGTGCTGGCCGCCCTCGAGCGCCAGAAGGACCTCTGGGTCGCCACCGCCGACCGGGCTGGGCGCCCTCACCTGATCGCCGTGTCGGCGTGGTGGGACGGCTCCGGCCTGGTCATCGCCACGGCAGGGACCAGCCGCACGGCCCGCAACCTGGTGGCCAACCCGACGGCCCGGCTTGCGCTCGGCGCGCCGGACGACGTGGTCGTGATCGACGCGCGGTCGACCGGCAGCCGGCCCGTGTCGGACTCGGACGAGCTCGCCGGCGGGTTCGCCGCGGCGGTCGGCTGGGACCCGCGGGAGGTCGGCGAGGGCTGGGCCTTCTTCAGGCTCGAGCCGGCGCGGATCCAGGCCTACAGGGGCTACGACGAGCTCGAGGGTCGCGACGTCATGGGTGATTCGCGCTGGTTGGCCTAAGAGGATTGGGGCAACCCGGGTCATGGGTAAAATCGAACTCGTGTCCGTGCGACCAATCCTCGGCTTCGAACATCCGGTGCTCCGCGAACGGTCTCGGAAGGTTCCGCGCGTAGATGCTTCCGTCCAGCGCCTGATCGACGACCTGGCCGAGACGATGCTCGCCGCGCCCGGGGCCGGCCTGGCCGCGAACCAGATCGGCGTCGCTTTGCGGGTCTGCGTGGTCAAGGGCGACGACAACCAGATCTGGGGCCTGGTCAACCCCGAGCTCGTCAAGAGCGAAGGGACGCAGGTCGGGTACGAGGGATGCCTGAGCTACCCGGGCTGGGTGGGCGAGGTAGCGCGCCACGAGACGGTCGTGGTCAAGGGCCGGAACCGGCGCGGCAAAGAGGTGCGCATCAAGTCCAGCGGTTTCACCGCCCGCGCCTTCCAGCACGAGCTCGACCACCTCGATGGGATCCTCTTCACCGACCGGCTGACCAGTCTCGACACGCTGCAGCGCGTCGACGACCTCGTGGCCGAGGAAAAGGAAGAGGCCGTCGCTGCGGCTTCGGGATAACGCCTTCCTGAAGCTCGTCTTCGCCGGCACGGCCGCCTTCGCCGTGCCCTCCCTCCGAGCGCTGCATGAAGCCGGCCACGAGATCGTGCTGGTCGTCACCCAGCCGGACAGGCCGGGCCACCGGATGAAGGTGAGCGCGCCGCCGGTCAAGCTCGCGGCGCAGGACCTGGGCCTCGAGGTGTTTCAGCCGGAGCGCATCCGGGAGCCCGAGGCGGCCGGCAGGTTGAAGCAGCTCGCTCCAGACCTGCTGGTCGTGGTCGCCTACGGTCAGATTCTCCCGCCCGCCGTGCTCGAGATTCCAAAGTGGGGCGCGGTCAACGTCCACGCCTCCCTGTTGCCTCGGCACCGCGGGGCGGCGCCGATCGCGCACGCGATCCTCGGCGGCGACCACAAGACAGGCGTCACCATCATGCGCATGGACGAGCAGCTGGACCACGGGCCGGTGCTCGCCGCGCGCGCCACGGAGATCGGCCCGGGTGAGGACGCGGTAGCGCTCACCGCCCGGCTGGCCGACCTGGGAGCCGGGTTGCTGGTGGAGACGCTGGCGCGGCTCGAGCACTTGCGCCCGGCCGAGCAGGATCACGCTCGTGCGACGGTGGCGCCGCGGCTGCGCCGCGAGGATGGCGAGCTCGACTGGGACCTGCCGGCGGACGAGATCGACAGGCGCGTGCGTGCTCTCCAGCCGTGGCCGGGCGTCACGCTGCCGACCAGCCGCGGGCGGATCAAGGTGCTGAGCGGGCACGTGGAGGGCGAAAAGTTCGTGCCCGACGTCGTTCAGCTGCCCGGCAAGCGGCCCGCTCCGGCCAGGCAGGTGCTGGGCGATGCCTGACAAGAAAGATGGGGAGCGGGGGCGCGACGTGGCGGTCAACCGTCGCGCCTATCACGACTACTTCGTCGATGAGAAATACGAATGCGGCGTGATGCTCACCGGGCCGGAGGTGAAGTCGCTGCGCGCCGGCCGGTGCAACCTGAGGGACGGGTTCGTGCGGGTCGACGGCCACGAGGCCTGGCTCGAGAACGTGCACATCTCACCCTATGCACAGGCGAACCTCATGAACGTCGAACCGATGCGCCCCCGCAAGCTGCTCCTGCACCGCAAGGAGATCTCCACGCTGATCGGCAAGGTGAGGCAGAAGGGCTACACGCTGATCCCGCTACGCGTCTACTTCTCGCGCAACCACGCGAAGATCGAGGTCGGGTTGTGCCGCGGGAAGCGAGAGTTCGACAAGCGCCAGGTCATCGCCGAGCGTGACGCCAAGCGCGAGATCGAGCGCGCGATGCGTCGCTAGTCGGGCAGCACGTCCTCCGCCAGCAAGTCCATCAGCATTCCGTCATGCCACTCGCCGGACGGCCCGCGCTCGTACTTGCGCATGATGCCGACCGGCCTGAACCCGACGCTGCGATAAGCCTTGATGGCGCGGATGTTATGGGCCGCGGGGTCGATGGTCAGACGGTGATGCCCGCGCTCCTTGATCAGAAAGCTCGCCAGCATCTTGATCGCGTCGGATCCGAGTCCCTTGCCCTGCCATTCAGATCGAAGCGCCAGGTCGATCCCGGCCGAGCGGTACATCGGATCCAGCTCCTCGTGACACTGGATCAACCCGATGGCGTCCGACCCAAGCTCGATCACGAAAGCTGAATCGCCATCCGCGGGGTTCATCGCGTCGTGGACAGACCTCGCGGCATCGCCCCACCACTGCGCGACCGCGGGGTCAGCCAAGATTCTGGTCAGGGCGCTTTCGTCATCCGGTCGCACGGGACGCAGCGTGACCCGGGGGCCGGCCAGCGCTTCCTGGATCACGCCGCCAGGTTGATCCCGATCGCCCGCAGGCGCTTGTTGAGCGAGTCGAACGCGAACTGCAGGATCTCGCTCTGGGTGTGGCCGAACTCGGTGATGTAGGCGGGGTCGGGCGGATCCAGCACGCCGGTGATGAGCGGAAGGCACTGCAGGAGCGTCTTCTGGATCAGCGGCGCGTACCGCTCGGCATTGCTGCGCACCGCCTCCTGCAGGACCTTGATCCCGAAGTTGACGTGCCGTGACTCGTCGCGCGCGACCGCGGTGAAGCCCTGGTAGAAGCCCCGGTCGGTCAAGCCCTGCTCGCGCATGGATTCGAGCTCGAAGCGCTGTCCGGTGAGCGCGATGGTGGCCTCGATGACGATGTGGTACATCGTGACGCCCTCGATGAAGGCGTCGAAGTCCTTGGGGTTGCTGGCGAGGCGCTGCGCGGTGGCCGGCAGCAGGTCGTAGAAGAGGGTGTTGTAACCCTCGTTGGCATGGGGCCGGATCTCGGCCAGGAGCGTGTTCAAGTCCTTGGCGTCGGTGCCGACCACGTCGTGCCACCAGCGCTGGAAGAAGACCGTATGACGGGCCTCGTCGACCATCTGGGTCGACAGGAAGATCTCGATCTCGGGCGTGGGCGCCGCCCACACGAAGGGAGCCAGGGTGGCGGTGACGCGCTCCTCGCCGTTGAAGAACAGGCGGTGAGACCACAGGGTGGCCTTCTTTTCGATCTCGCTGGACTGCTCCCAGTCGGCCCGGTCGAGGGAGAAGTCGAGGTCGCCCACCGACCACTGCTGGGACTCCCACCGGCGGTAGAGATCCATGTAGCTCGGCATCTTCTCGATGCCCCGGTCGATGAAGGAGAGGACGTCGTCGATCCTGATGTCGCCCAGCTCCTTGAGGCCGGCCCGGGCGATCTTGTCCATCTCGGGATCGAGGCGTTCGCGTCGGTCCATGACTGCCATCTCGGTTCGGCGTCCATTAGACCAGAGCGCGGGGTGTGGGGTGGGGCGCGGGTGGGTAGAATCAGGAGGCAACCGAGTTCAGTTTCGTGGGGGCGTCCGGTCTCGACGGGGCAGTTGAGCTTCGGGATTGCGAGCCGAAGGCGTGTGCGTTACAGCGCAAGCGTTTACAAACGCCAACAGAACACCCGCTCTCGCCCTCGCTGCGTAAGCAGTAGAGACCTGAGTCCCGGGACTTAGATCCCGGGTGCTGCCCC
>DATLUC010000049.1:0-5799 GCA_035533335.1 Candidatus Baltobacterales bacterium | reverse complement strand
ATGGCGCTCTTGCCCTGAGCGCGCTTGCGCAGGTAGTGAGCGCGGATGACCGGGTTGTGCTGAGTGCCGACCACGGCCATTTTGTAGGCGGCCGAGCGGAGATAGGAGTTGCCAGTCTTGGCCATCCGCCAGCTGGTCTCGCGATTCTGGCCTTTGGTGCCGGAGCTCTGCTCCTTGGGATGAATGCCGGCGTAGGAGTCGAGCTGGCCGAAGTCCTCGAAGCGCCAGATGTCGCCGATCTCGGCGATGAAGGTGGCGGCCAGCGCTGGCCCGACGCCCGGAATCGTCTGCAGTCGCTTGGCCAGCTCACCGGCGACCCGCCGGGCCAGGGCAGAGGTCCATTGCGCAGCTGGGTTCTTGGGCGTGACCCGCACTCGGCCCAGGTGTATGAGCTGGCAACGTCGATGGCTGTGTATTGCCAAACCACGCCCTTGGTGCCCAAAAGCCGGCCGATGTAGAAGCAGTCGATCTGAACTCGATGACCGGGCCGATCAGCTTCGATATGGAGTACGGGGAGTGGTGGCCGCCGCTCCAGTTCAGGAGGTGCAGCCAAGCCGCAAACCAACGCCAAGCGTTGGGCCCGGTGACCGAGCCCGTGTCGACGGAGGAGCCGCCAGACTCCGTTGCTGGACACCTTGATGCCGCCCCACTTGGGACGACCCGGCTCCAGGCTGATCCGGTTCGGTCCCCCAGCCCGGGAAGGCGATTGCCATGGCCAGGATCCGTTGCTCGACCATGGCTGAGATCGCGTTCGGCATCCGAGGCTGGCGGCGCTCGCGGGGTCGCAGGAGCTCGGGTCCGTAGGAGCTCGGGTCCGTATCGGAGCAGCAGACGTCCCCAGCGGTAATAGGTGGAGTGGTGGACGCCGAGCATCCGGCAGGCTGCTCGCACGCTGCCCATCTCCTGGGCGAGCGCGAACAGACGAAGTCGGCTGCGGTAGATCACGTCATCATTGGTCATAGGTGGCGCCTCCTCTGGGGGTGGTGAAGTACCCACAGAATGGCGCCGCCGCGTCTTACCTGGAAGAGTCTCCAGGTGTCGCGTCTATTCGGAGAGAGGACAACTTAGGCGGCAGTCTCCCGAGTCGCCGCCTGACCGCTGGCCGCCAAAGGCAGTGTGACGGTAAAGACAGCGCCGCCACCGCTGGCGTTGGCAGCCCGAACGTCACCGCCGTGGGCCGTGATCAGTTCCCGCACCACGGTTAGGCCGATGCCGGAACCTCCAGCCCGGGCGGCTCGGCCGCGGAAGAACCTTTCGAACACTCGCCCAAGCTCGTCCTCGGGAATGCCCGGGCCCGAGTCGGAAACCTCGATGACCGCTCGACCGGCCTCCCGCCGCAGCCAGATCCGAACCCGCCCACCGCTGGGCGTGAACTTGAGGGCGTTGGTGAGCAGGTTGCCGACGATCTGACGCAGGCGGCCGGGATCCCCCTCGACGATGGCCGGCTCAAGCTTGGTCTCCAGCTGCACCGCCTCGGCCTGGAAGAGCTGGCCGAACTCAGCGGCACCGGCCGCGGCCAGCACTGCGAGGTCGACTCGCTCCTTCTGAAGAGTGAAATGGGCAGCATCGGCGGAGGCGAGCACCTCGAGGTCGGCGACCAGCTTGGACATCCGGCGCGTCTCCTCTTGCAGCGAGCGGATCGAGTCGGGCCCCAGGCCCAGAACGCCGTCCTCCATCGCCTCGAGCTGGCTGGACAGGATCATCAACGGAGTTCGCAGCTCATGTGCGATGTCGGCCGCGAAGGTCTGCCGCAGCCGGTCCTCTTCGACGATCGTGTCCGCCATCGAGTTGAAGGCGGCCGCCATCTGGCCGAACTCATCGCCCGAGCGCTGCTCCACTCTCGCGGCGCGGTCTCCACCGGCCAACTGCCTGGCAGCCCGGGTGAGATCTCGCACCGGGACCGTGGCCCGTCGCGCCAACATCAGACCCAAAGCGACGGCTGCCAGGGCTCCGAGCAATCCACCTACCAGGAGCAATCGGTTGACCGCGTCGCGGAAGGCCACGTTGGCAGTCAGCTGGCCTTGCAATGGAAGCCTGACGACGGCGGTACCGACCACGGCACCGTCCACCGTCACCGGGAGCCGCTGGCTCGAGCCCAGGGCCGTCGTCCCCATCATCGACCCCATGCCGCCGATCACCGAACCAGGCGAGCCAATCGGCATGCCCCACACGGGTTGGCCGCCAGCGTCTTCGACGCTCACGCTGGCGCCCATCATCGCCAGGGTTGGGGTGAGGGCATCCAGCTCAGCTGGATCCCAGGACTGGTGGCGCTGGTATGCGCCGGCGAGCAGGGCTACCACCTGGTCCTGGCGCGACTGCTGCTGCTGATCGAGGTAGCCGTTCAGCAGGCCCCCAAAAGACAGGTTGACCAAGACCGCGGTCAGGGCCGCGGCGGCCAGACCGACGCCGGCGAAGGCCGCCGCGAGTCTCCAGGCGTACGAGCTACGCATCGGGCCGCATTGCGAATCGGTAGCCGACGCCGGCCACGGTGAGCACGAAGGTCGGTTCTCGGGGATCGTCGCCGAGCTTGTGCCGCAGATTCTTGATGTGAGCGTCGACCGTGCGCTCGGAGGCCTCCGCCTCGTATCCGCGTACGGCCGCCAGAAGCTGCTCGCGGGTGAGGGCCCGCGGAGCATTCGCAACCAGCGCGACGAGCAGGTCGTACTCGGTTCGCGTCAGCGCCAGCGGCAATCCCTGGAGGCGAACCTCCCGGGCACCGCGATCGATCACCAGCCTGCCTCCGTCGAAAGACACCGCATCCCGGATCGACTTCGAGCGGCGCAGGACAGCGGCCACGCGGGCGGCGAGCTCGCGCACGCTGAAGGGCTTGACCAGGTAGTCGTCCGCGCCCAGGCCCAGGCCCGCGATGCGATCCGCCTCCGAGGACTTCGCGGTCAGCATGATGATGGGAACGTCCGAGACGTCGCGCACTGCCCGCGCGATTTCCTCACCCGGGAGATCGGGGAGCTTGAGGTCGAGCACGATGAGGTCTGGGTGCTCGCGCAAAGCGGCTTGAAGTCCAGCCTCGCCAGTCTCGGAATAGAGGACGGAATAACCCTCTCTGGCCAGGTAGCTCCCGACCACCTCGCGAATCTTGCGCTCGTCATCGATCACAAGTACTGAGGAGGCGGCCATGGGGACAATGCCAGCCTGGAACAGGTGCGACGCCGGCCCCAGGGTCGATTGCCCCCTCCCGGGCGTGTCGTTCGACTGGCCCGCGCCGGCGCGGCTGGAACTGTCCGCCACGCCGGCTGAGGCGCTAAGCGGCAAGCTGCTTCTCCTGGATGAAGCCGCCGTGCCAGGTGTGATACCAGACCGTGCCGGTGGATCCATTTACCGAAAGCATCCCAGCGAGCTGGCCACCCCTGTCGAAGTCGACCGTGTAGAAGCCGTAGAAACGGTCGGGCGTGTTAGCGGTGGTGCCGCCCAGGTTGGCGTCCAGCCACTGCTGGGCGATCTTCTGCGCCTGTGCCGAGCTGACCGTCATCCCACTGCTCGAGCCGAATACACCCATCATGCCTCCGGCTCGCAGCCCGTACTTGCCGTTCCACATCATGTTCGGTCCCGGCTCAAGACCGATAGCCCCGGTTACAGGATTGACGAGCAGGGCGAATGCGCCCACACCGGTGCTCTTCTCCGTGATCCCGGCGTAGAAGTTGTACTGGAACTGGACCAGCTCGTTGAGCTTGAGGTCAGCGTTGCCGTAGCTGGACATGTACTGCTGGACATCCGCCTCCGCCTGGTCGATCGAAATCGCCTGGCCGCTCGCCGGCGGCTGCCCATAGCCGCCCATCATGCCGCCGGGCCCCATGGCGCCCCCGTAGGCCCCGCCCGGACCTGAACGGCCCATCATTCCCGGGCCGTGTCCAAAGCCGCTCGCGTTTGCGAAGCCAGGCACTCCCGGGAGACCCGCCGCACTGCTGACCGCGACCGCGCCGATCGCGACCGCGGATAGCACCAGGAGGGAGCCAACGACGAACAAGAGTCGCATTCGCATGTCCTTCTCTCCCTCAGCCCTGGATCGCCTTGCGTACCTGCTCGTACTCGGCCTGCGTGATCTCACCCGAGGCCAGCCGCCGCCTCAGGATTTCTTGGGCACCGTCGTGCCCCACGCTCGGCCGGCTCGAGAAAGCCCTGACCCCCCAGACCACCAGGACCACGATTCCGCCCCAAAAGAGGAGCATCATCAGCGGCCAAAGCAGGCCCATCGCACCAAATCCGCCGTACCACATCATTTCCATTTCTCCTTTCGGCGGGATCTGTGCCCGCCCTTCTGAAGCCAGATTGGCCCAGCGCTGTGAAGGAGCTGTGAAGAGTTCAGTGCGACGGACGCGCTATGCGGTCGACAGTTCGGCGCGACGGTTGGTGCCGGGCGCTTGATTCGACGCGCGCGCCCGGGCACCAGGGAGGCTACCGCCCCATCATCCCGCTCATGCCAGCACCCATCGGGCCGAAGCCTAGACCGGCCAGATGGGTCGTGTTGACCATCGTGTCCAGGTGGCTTTTGACCTGGGTGAGGATGGCCGTCTTCTGATCCGCGCTCAGGGCGCTGTCGGCGTTGAGGTTTTTCGTGATAGCCGCGACTATGGCGTCCTCGAGCCCGGATACCGACTTGCCCCGGGCCTGTGCGAGCTGGGCGAGCGACTTGCCTGACTGCAATTGCGCCTGCAGGTCGGCCTGGCTGAGTCCGAGGTAGCTGGCGCCGGCGGCGATCGGCGAGTTCTGGCCGAAGGCCATCCCGAACATGCCGCCAAAATGGCCGGGGGTGATGCTGGACATGAGCGGGGTCGGCGATGCCGCCGCCGCCACCACGTTGGTCCGGCCGGCCGTCGCAAGCGCGCTGCCGGCTCCGCCAGCCAGCGCTCCTACCGCCAGCGCTCCAGCAACCAGGCCGAGCACCACGCCGCTTCGTTTCAGTGTCATATCTAAACGCTCCTTTTTGTTTGCTTGGGCGGGATCAATGCCCGTCCATTGGAGCCAGATTGGCGCGGCGCTGTGAAGGACCTGTGAAGGCGTTCGGCGACCACTCCACGCGTGAACTCATCGCCTCGATTGCTTGCGGATTCCCAGTGGGCAATCTTTGGCTCAGGCTGTCGGATCTGAATTCAGAAAATGGTCGGGGGCCGAGATTTGAACCCGGGGCCTCACGGCCCCGAACCGTGCCGATGCAGTGTCCTCCGGTGTCCGACAGACTCCCGCGTCGTCCTTGCGAATACGAAATCGACCAGGCTGGTGTCCTTTGAACTGCCCTGCTTCTGATGGAGACTGAGGGGTCGGTTGTTCCCTAATTGTTCCCTAAGGAACGCTGACTTAGGTGTCGCATACGGCCGGCGTCGCGTCGGGCCATCACGGTCCCGAACTCTCTCTTCCTCCGGCGCGAGTCGCGGCCGACTGGTAGGCACGCCGTATGTTGGCGGCCATGTTGAAGACCCCGCCAATGGCTGGACGCTTTTGTTTGACCGTCATTTCAACTCGCCCTGCGCCGCCACCGCGCCAGCAGCGGTCGGGCTGCCTTTAAGGATCCATTCGAACCCGACCGCGATTATGCCTCCCAGCACGGGACCTACGATATAGATCCACGTGGTGGTCAGGTCGCAGCGGATCAGGTCGGGCGCGAACGAACGCACCGGGTTCATCGATGCGCCGCTGATCGGCGCAGCCCAGAGGCCGGCCAAAGCGATATAACCGCCAACCGCGAGAGCGGCGTTGGAGCCGATATTACGGGCGCCCGAGGCGGTGCCAAGAATCGTGCTGACCAAACCGGTGGTCAATAGCACCTCCATGGCGAGCGCCTTGAAA
>DATLUC010000048.1:0-42315 GCA_035533335.1 Candidatus Baltobacterales bacterium | reverse complement strand
CGCGGCCGGCGCTTTTGCCGGCGAAGGGCTGGCCGACCTCTACATCCACCGCCTCGAGGTCCCGCTGGTTCATCCACGATACGTCGAGCTCGAGCACCTGGTCGTGCAGGTCCGAAACTATCTGCTGGTCAACGGAGTGCCCGCGGAGGAAGCCGAGATCCTGAGCAACTCCCAGCGCGCTTTGAGCCAGGTCGTGAAGACGGCCGAGCCCACGGTTCAGCTGGAAGGGGCCGAGTCGATCCGCATCGGCCGCCGGTCCATGCGCGTGGAGTGGACGCCGGGGCATTCGCCGGGCCACATCTGCCTCTACGCAGCCGAGGAGGGCCTGCTCTTTGCCGGCGACCAGCTGCTGCCCGACCTGTCGCCGAACATCGGTCTCCATCCGCAGAGCACACCGGACCCTCTGCACGAGTACCTGGACGGTCTCAAGCGGCTGGCCGCTTTGAGGCCAACGCTGGTTCTCCCGGCGCACGGCCGCCCGTTCACCGGCGCGGCGGCCCGGGTCGACGTCCTGGTCGCGCACCACAAGCGAAGGCTGGAGCAGATCGTCGAGATCGTCGGCCGGTCGGAGCTGACCGCCTGGCAGGTCGCGCTCGAGCTCTGGGGCCCCCGCGCCCAGCTCTACGAGAAGCGGCTTGCCCTCCAGGAGGGCCTGGCGCACCTGCAGGCGCTTGCGGTCGAGGCGAAGCTGATCAAGTCGGTCACGCCGTCCGCCGTCCTGTGGCGGATACCTTGATGCCGAGGGGCAGCAGGCCCGCGGGGTAGCATCCCACCCCAACCACGCCGGGCCCTGCGTGCGCGCCCACGACTGGACCCAGCGGCTGGATCAAGAGCGTCTCGGCCACGGACTCCAGCTCAAGCGCCACCCGCTCGGCGTCCGCCTCGGCGTCCGCGTGGCCGACGATGAGGCATACGCCGTCCCCGCGGTCGACCGCCCGGGTCAGCTCGACGATCCGGTTCCGAGCCCGCTCGAACGTGCGCACTCGCTCGAGCGGGGTCACCTGCCCATCGCGGATGCACAGCACGGGCTTGACTTGCAGGACCGATCCCATCAGCGCCCCGGCGCGCCCGATGCGCCCGCCCCGGCGCAGATATTCGAGGGTGGCGACGGAGAAGTAAGTCTCCACGCTGTCACGCATCGCCTCGATCCTGGACTGGATCGAGGCCCCGTCCATGCCCTGTTCCGCCAGCACCGAGGCGGCGAGGGTTACCAGGCCGAGCGACATCGACACCACGTGCGAATCGATGACCCGCACGCGCCTGTGGTCGGTCAGCTCGGCGCCCTGCCGCGCAGAAGCGTAGGTGCCGCTGAGCTTCTCCGAGATGTGGATCGAGACGACTTCCGCGTGGTCGGCGAGCAGCCGCGCGTAGGTCTCAGCAAAGAGGCCGGGTGAGGGTTGCGAGGTGGTGGGATGGACAGTCGAGGTCGGTAGCCGGCGATAGAACTCGGCCGGCGTGATGTCGACCCCGTCCAGTAGAGAGCGGCCATCGAAATGGAGGGTCAGGGGGACCACCGAGATCGAGCGGCTTCCGGCGAGCTCGTGGGCGAGGTCCGCCGTGGAGTCCGTGACGATGGCCACGCGGGACGACGTCAAGACATCGACTCGGTCCGTCTCTCGTCAAGGGGCGGGTCGTCGTGCCGGCGGTACTTTCGATTGCGGATGAACCGGTTCTCCAGCGGTCGGATTGCGATGAGCATGACGAGGACGATAAAGGTGGTGAAGATGGCGACCGCGTAGTAACCAAAGCCGACCGCCATCCCGATCGAGGCGACGACCCAGATCGAAGCGGCCGTGGTCAGGCCCCTGACGTCGACGCCCTGCCGCAGGATGGCACCGGCTCCGAGGAATCCCACCCCGCTGACGATCTGGGCGGCGATCCGCGTCGGGTCGACGCGGTTCCCGAAGACAGATTCCAGCCCCAGGCTCGCGAACATGCTGGAACCGACTGCGATCAGGGCCATCGTCTTCATCCCGGCGACGTGGCCGCGGAACTCTCGCTCCGTGCCCATCAGCAGACCGAGCAGCAGCGCGACAAGGATACGAAGAAAGAGGTCGAAGTCCCCGCTTAGTGGCAGTTCCTTCAGCCCCTGCCGGGGCGCCCTCCGGGCTCGTCCTTCGCGCCGGGCTCGTCGGGGAGCTCGGGAAGGTCGAGGCTGTTCACGAAATCGCGAAAGACCGCGAGCCGCTCTTCGTCGACGGCCGTCTCGACGTGGTCTTTCTCGTCCCCAGCCTCATCTGGGTCGGGGATGATCCCGGCGCTCTCCATGACCTCCGAGGCGACGAAGATGGGGCATTCCACCCGCACCGCCAGGGCGATCGCGTCCGATGGCCGCGCGTCGAAGTCAAGCTCGCGTCCGTCCTGCTTGAGATAGAGCCTGGCGTAGAAAACCTGGTCCGCCAGCCGCGTAACCACGATGCGCTTGATGCTCACGCCCAGGTCGCCAAAGGCCGTGGCCATCAGGTCGTGCGTGAGTGGCCTTCCCACCTGGTTGCCGGAGATCTTGCTCGCAATCGCCTGGGCCTCGAAGGAGCCGATCCAGATCGGCAGGTAGCGGTCCGCCTCCTTCTCTTTGAGGATCACCAGGTGCTGGGCGGTGGGCATGTGGATGCGAATGCTGTCCACTGAAACCTCGATGAGGTTCTTCATCCTCGCGTCCATATTACCCTCCGGGGATCGCCCTTCCGGCAATTGCAACCAGGCCGCCAGCCCGAGGCTCCAAGCAGGGCGAACGTAAACTTCGAACGTGGCCAAGGGGAAGCGGGGGCGGGTCGTCTTGATCGACGCCCACAGCCTCATCTACCGCGCGTTTTTCGCCCTTCCGCCGATGAGCACTTCGGACGGCCAGGTGACGAATGCGGTGTACGGGTTCACCTCGATGCTGGCGATCGTCCTCGCCTCGCGGCCCGAGTTCGCCGTCGCCGCATTCGATGTCGGAGCGCCGACATTTCGGTCCAAGGAGTACGCGGAGTACAAGGCCGGCCGGCGCGCCATGCCCGATGACCTGCGGCCCCAGATCGACAAGGTCCGCGAGGTCCTCCAATCGTTCTCCATTCCGATCTACGCGATCGAAGGCTTCGAGGCCGACGACCTGATCGGGACCATGGCGCGCATCGCCGAGGAGCGCGGCCATTCGGTGACGATCGTGTCGGGAGACCTCGACTGCCTTCAGCTCGTCACCGACTCGGTCGAGGCGCTGGTCCCCCGACGTGGCATCACCGACACCTTCGTCTACGGGCCCGACCAGGTCCGTCAGCGGTACGGCTTCGAGCCGGTCCAGCTCATCGATTTCAAGGCTCTGCGAGGCGACACCTCCGACAACATCCCCGGCGTGCCGGGGGTGGGGGACAAGACCGCGGCCAAGCTGGTCCAGGATTTCGGCACCGTGGAAGCGCTCCTCGATCGGGTGGATGAGCTGCCCGACGGTCGGCTGAAGACGTCGCTCAAGGCCAATGCCGACCAGATACGTCTCGGCAAACGGATGGTGACCATCGTGCGCGACGTGCCCGTCGAGCTCGACCTCGAGAAGGCGCGCTGGACGCGTTACGACTACGAGACGGTGCGCCTCGTTTTCGACCGCTTCGAGTTCCGTCAGCTGCTCGCGCGCTTTCCGCCGCCGGACCAGGTGCCGGTGCAGCCCAGCCTCGCTTTCGAAGCCGCGCCGCCGCCGGCCGGCCTGCGGGTAGTCGACGATCCCGCCGAGGCGGCAAGTCTCATCGACGGTTCGGCCGACGTCGGAGTCTTCACGTTCATCGAGGGCGCCGGCAGGGGCGCGCGCGTGTGCGGCGTCGGGGTATCGACCGGAGTCAACACCTTCTATGTCGCCAATCCGCCAGCGATGGACGCCGTCGCGAGCACCCTCTCCGGAAGGCCGATATCAGGCCACGATGCAAAGGAGACCGAGCTGGCGTTGCGCTCACTCGGCGGCGGCAAGCGCGAGTGGGCTTTCAGCACGTTTCTCGCCGCCTACCTGCTCGGCGCCGGCTCCCGAGACCCCCGGCTCGAAGACCTCGCGCGCGAGTTTCTCGAGGTCACGCTGATGAGTCCTGAACAGCTCCTGGGCACCGGCCGCGCCGCTCGCAAGCCGTCCGCCGTCGACCTCAACGAAGCGGCCGAGTTTGCCGCCCGCCGCGCTGAGGCGATCCTCAACCTGCGGCCACGCCTGGAAGCCGAGATGCGAAACCTCGGTGTCGACTACCTCTTCCACGAGATCGAGCTGCCCCTTGCCGGCGTGCTCGCCGACATGGAGAGCGAAGGCGTGGCGATCGACGTGCCGTACCTCAAAGAGATGCAGGACGAGCTGGGCGCGCAGCTTTCAGCGATCGAGGCCGAAGTCGAGCAGGTGGCGGGACAGAAGTTCAACCTCAACGCGCCGCAGCAGCTCGCCAAGGTGCTCTTCGAGGACCTTCGACTGCCGGTCGGCAAGCGCACCAAGACGGGCTACTCGACCGATGCGGACACCCTTGAGGCGCTGAGAGAGAAGCACCCTATCGTCGGTCTGATCCTCGAGCACCGCCAGCTCTCCAAGCTGAAGTCCACCTACGTGGACGCTCTGCCTCAGCTGGTCGACCCGCTGAGCGGCCGGGTCCACACCTCGTTCGGCCAGGCGAGCACGGCGACGGGTCGGCTTTCCTCGTCGAACCCGAACCTGATGAACATCCCGATCCGGACCGAGCTCGGCCAGCGGATCAGGCGCGCATTCAAGGCCGGCCGCCCGGACCACGTCCTGGTGTCGGCCGACTACTCCCAGATCGAGCTTCGCATCGCGGCACACCTGAGCGGCGACCCGGTGCTGCTCGCCGCGTTCGCGGCCGGGCAGGACATCCACACAGCAACCGCGGCCGCGGTGTTCAAGATCCCGATCGAGACGGTTGACGCCAACCAGAGACGGCTCGCGAAGGTTGCCAACTTCGGCTCCATCTACGGCCAGGGCGAATACGGGCTGTCGCAGCAGCTGGGGATCACCGGAGACGTGGCGCGCGAGTTCCTAGCGCAGTACTGGTCAACCTACTCGCGTCTGAAGGACTACCTCGACGAGGTGAGGCGCAAGGCTCGCGAAGAAGGCCTGGTCGTCAGCGCGACCGGCCGCCGCCGCGCGATCCCTGACCTCCGGTCGCCCAACTTCCAGCTGCGCAGCGCAGCCGAGCGCATGGCGATCAACTTCCCGATGCAGTCGCTCGCCGCAGACATCATCAAGATCGCGATGGTCCGGCTGCAGCGGGAGATCGAAGCCGACCAGATCGAGGGCCGCATGCTTTTGCAGGTGCATGACGAGCTGCTATTCGAGGTTCCCCGGAGCGAGGTCGACCAGTTCGCGGAGAAGGTTCCGCGCATCATGACCGGGGCGTACGAGCTGGAGACGGGGATCGAGGTCGAGACCAAGGTGGGGTCCAACTGGGCCGACATGCAGAAGCTGGCCGTGGTTCGCGCTTAGGATGCCGGAGCTTCCAGAGGTCGAGACGATCGTGGTGGACCTCCGGCCACACCTGGCCGGCCGAACGATCATCCGTTGCGAGTTGCTGTTTCCGACGATCGTCAGGCACCCCGAGCCGGAGGCGTTCATCGACTCGATCGCCGGAGCCCGCATCGAGTCGGTGGGCCGACGCGGGAAGTTCATCCTCATGGGGCTCGGCGGCGACCTGTTGCTGGTCGTCCATCTGGGCATGACCGGCCAGCTCCGCCTGGTCGACGCCGGGTATCCCGTCGAGAAACACACCCATGCGATCTTCACGCTGGATGATGGAAGGCACCTTCGCTATCGCGATCCGCGGCGCTTCGGGCGTTTACTCCTGGGGACTGAAGAAGCTTTGCTCCACTCGAAGACCATGCCGCGACTCGGGCCGGAGCCGATCGACCCCGGGTTTGCCGCCGACGAGCTTTACCGCCGCCTGCGCGGCCGTCGTACGTCTTTGAAAGCCGTTCTGCTCGACCAGGCTTCGATCGCCGGCGTGGGCAACATCTATGCCGACGAGTCGCTGCATCGCGCGCGCTTGCGGCCCGACCGGCAGGCCGGCAGCCTCAGCCGCAAATCCGCCCATCGCCTGCACGATTCGCTGCGCGAGTCGTTACAGGTTGCGATCGAGAATCGCGGAAGCTCTGTTGACACGTATCGGGACGCTTGGGGCGAGCTGGGTGGTCAGCAGGAAAAGCTGCTCGTCTACGGTCGTGCCGGCGAGCCGTGTTTCACCTGCGGGCGACCGCTCAGCATGATCCGCCTGGCAGGCCGCACCACCGTCTTCTGCCGCCGTTGCCAGCGATAGCCCCACTCGTCCCGCGGCTGTTCGCGATCGCGCTGCTCGCGGTCGCGTACGTGGCGTTGACGATCGCCATCTCGGCCGGCCTGTTCGTCTCCCTCGACCACCAGGTCGCGCAGGCGATGCACGGCATGTGGCAGGAATCGCTGCACGTGCCGTTCCAGGCGATCGCCGAGCTGGGCGGTCTCGAGGTGACGAGCCTCTTGATGATCGGGCTCTTCTTCTACTTGTGGCGAGGGGGCTTCGGATCGGACTCCTTTGCGGTGCTCGGGTTCGTGGGAGCCGTGACACTCGAGGTCCTGTACAAGTTCCTCTTTTTTCACCCCGGCCCTCCGCACTCGATCTCGCACGCAGATGGCCCCAGCATCACCGAGGTACTGTTCGGCGGCGGCAGCGGCGGCAACAGCTTTCCGAGCGGTCACATGGTCCGCACCGTGGTCGTCTACGGGCTGCTGGCCTTTGTGGTCCGGCGGTTGGCGGTCTCGCGGGTCGTGCGAGCGTTGGCGGTCCCGGTCGCGGTCTTGATCATCGTGCTGGTGGCGTTCGACCGTCTTTACCTCGACGTGCACTGGGAATCGGACGTCGTCGGCGGCCTTCTGCTCGGGGCCATCGGCCTGCTCGCGGCGACGGTCTGGTTGGACCGGCCCCGAAGGGCCGACAATTAGGCGGTGGAGAAGGCTGTTCTCGTCCTGGTGACGACCGGTGGCCGCGATGACGCGGAACGCCTGGGCGAGTCCTTGGTGGTCGAGCACCTCGCCGCCAGCTGCTCCGTCGTGCCGACGGTGCGCTCCTTCTACTACTGGGAGGGCCAGCTGAAGCGCGAGCACGAGGCGCTCCTCATGGTCAGGACCACAGAATCGCGAGCGGCGGCCGTGCAGGAGTACGTCTTGAGCCACCACGATAACGCGCTCCCGGAGATCCTCCAGGTATCGGTCGAGGGCGGCTCGCCCGCCTACCTGAAGTGGCTCGAAGAGCAAGTCGTCCCTCAGCCGCGCTGAGCGTTAAGTGAGCGCTTAGACTCTCAAGGGGGTGGCGACGCTGGTCGAGGACGAGAACCGTGAATCCAACGGCTCCCAAAAGGGCCGCCGCCGGCGGTTGCGCCGGAAAGCCGATGCGGGGTTGAACCCGCCGGCCGACGCGAACGGGTCCGACGGAGCCAGGTCTGACCGCAACGGTGCTGTCGCCGTGGCGCCCGAGCGGGAACCGGCGAGCTCGCCCGCCGTCCCGGAACCCGCGCCGGCCAGCAGCGAATTACCTCGGGGCCGCAGACAGACCTTGCGCCGGAAAACCGACGCGGTGCTGAGCCCGCCGGCGGACGCCGACCGACCCGACGGAATCGAGTCTCACGGCAATGGGGCCCTCGCCGTGCCGCCCGGGCCGGAGCCGGCCAGCCCGCCGGAACCTTCGCTCGCGGCTGTGGTGGCCGCAGCTTCGCCTGCCCCGCCGGACGAGTTCAACGACCTCCTCGGCCAGGCCGCCGGGTTGAGGCTGGACGGCGTTTCGCGCGAGTTCGGCGGCAAGGACGAGATGCACGTGACCGCCCTCCGGAACGTCACCCTCGAGATCGGCCCGGGCGAGTTCGTGTCGGTGATGGGGCCGTCGGGCTGCGGCAAGAGCACGCTCCTCGCGTTAATGGGCGGCCTCGACCACCCTACGAGCGGCCATGTCTACGGGGCCGGCCTGCCACTAGGTGAGCTGCCAGAGCGCGCCCTGGCCGACTACCGGCTGCAGCGCGTCAGCACGATCTTCCAGACCTTCAACCTGATCCCTTCGATGTCGCTGGAGGACAACGTCGCCCTGCCGCTGACCATCGCCGGCATACCGGTGGAAGAGAGGCTTGGGCGGGCTCGGCACCTTCTGGCCCTGGTCGGCCTCGAGGACCGCGCCCGCACGCGGGTGAGCCGGCTCTCCGGCGGCGAGCAGCAGAAGGTGGCCGTGGCCCGCGCCCTCGCCAATCGTCCCGGTTTGATCCTGGCCGACGAGCCGACGGGAAGCCTCGACTCGAAGTCCGGCGAGGGTGTCCTCAGCCTGCTCGAAGACCTGAACCGCCGCGGAGCGACCGTGGTCCTGGTCACGCACGACCCGGAGGTCGCGCGCCGGGCGCGCCGCGTGGTGAGGATGATCGACGGACGAGCGATCGAGCTCGAGGCGGGCAAGCCCACAATGAGGACTCAGGAGCCGCTCGACCCGGCGCCGAGGATGCACTGGCGCGACACATTGAAGGTCGGACTCGGCAGCGCCGGACGCAGGCCGCTGCGAACGGCTCTGACCACGACCGGCGTAGCCATCGGCATCGCCGCTCTGAGCCTCATCGTCGCCCTTGCGGGCGGCCTCCAGCAGGCCCTCAGCGCGCCGGCCCTGGCGACCAGCCAGGTCCACCAGGTGGCGGTGTACCCGGTGGCCGACACAGTGAACGGGTTCGACGACCCGACGCTCGCCACGCTGGCCGGCCTCGCTCATGTGCGCGCGGCATGGGGCCAGCTCGGTATGACCGGGACGTTCGGCGGCGCGGCCCCGTCGGCCGGCGCCACCTCCGCGCCCGTGGCGGCCCCGACTGGCGCGCTCGTTTCACTCCCGCCGCTGCACTCGTCGAGCGCGCTCCCGACTCTGATCGCCGGGCGTTTGCCGAGCTCGGACAATGCCTCCGAGGTGGTGCTTTCCGACAGCGAGGCCGCCGCACTGGGGTTCCAGAGCCCGCCCGCCGCCATCGGCACCCAGGTGACTTTCAATGCTACGTACGGAACACTTGCGTCGGCCGGCGCACGCAACCCCGCGACCCACGCGGTGGCGCAGCGACTGCTCGTGGTCGGCATCGTCTCCGGCAACTACATGCCTGCCGGCGGGCCGGGAGGACTTGCGCCGTACAGCCTGATGCGCGGCTACTGGACCAGGGTCGCGCAGGCAAACGGCTGGAAGCGCGGTGAGTATTCGAGCGTCACGCTGCTGGCCGACTCGGGCCTGTCGGTCGACAGCCTCCGCAAGAACGTCGAGGCCCTCGGGTTCCAGGACCAGACGTTCGGCGACCAGTTCCGCAACCTCGAAGACCTTTTGGGCAAGATGCGTGTCGCGCTGCTGGGACTGGCCCTCGTCGCCCTCCTGCTCGCCTGCCTCGGTATCGCCAACACGATGTATACCGCGGTCCTCGAGCGGACCAAGGAGATCGGCGTCTTGAAGGCGCTCGGTGCGCGCTCACGCGACGTGCTGCTGCTCTTCGTGGCGGAGGCGGCGGGAATCGGGTTGGCCGGCGGCCTGATCGGCGCCCTGGTCGCGGTAGGGCTCGGCCGCCTCGGCAACGCGGCGGTCGACCGGCTGACGCAGGCCGTGAGCAGCACCGGGTTCGAAGTGTTCCGCACGGACTTCGGAGTCGTGCTCCTGGCCGTGGTGCTGGCCGTCCTCCTCAGCACCGTGACCGGCCTGCTGCCAGCGCTGCGAGCCGCGCGCCAGGACCCCGCGCACGCCCTCCACTACGAGTAGCTGAGCGATTTGCGCGTCTCCCCGTATCCGCTGGTCGACGCCGCTGAGGCGGCCGCTGCGGTGCTCGAGCGCACTCCCGTTCTCGGTGTCGAGCACGTTGCGCTGGCGGAATGCGCCGGCCGTGTGCTGGCGCAGGACCTGAGCGCCCCCTCGCCCCTGCCCGCCTTTCCGTCCAGCGCCGTCGACGGTTACGCCGTGAGGTCCGCCGACGCAGGCCGGACCCTGCGAGTGGTCGGCGAGTCGGCCGCCGGCCGGCCGCTGGCCGAGCGCATCAGCGCCGGGACAGCTGCCCGCATCCTCACCGGGGGCGTCCTGCCCGAGGGCGCCGACTGCGTGGTCATGGTCGAGGAAGTGACGCTGGACGGCGAGCTCGTGTCCGTCCCGCCGGGGCTGCAGGGGGGGACCAATTTCCATGCGGTCGGAGCCGATCTCCGCCCTGGAGAGAAAGTCCTGTCGGCCGGGACTCAGCTCGGGGCGGCGGAGATTGGCCTGGCCGCCGCGATGGGACTCCCGCACCTGCCCGTGCACCGGCGCCCACGGGTCGCGCTGATGTCGACGGGAGACGAGCTCGTCGAGGTGGGGACAAAGCCCGGACGCGGCCAGATCCAGGACTCCAACCGGTGGGCGCTGCTCGCGGCGCTGCGCGAGGCGGGCGCCGAGGTCCGGCTGCTCGGCATCGCCCCAGACGAGCCCGATCCGCTTCGCCGGCTCGTCTTGGAGGCGCTGGGCCAAGCCGACGTGCTCGTCACGTCGGGCGGCGTATCGGTGGGCACTCACGACCTGGTCAAGCCGCTGCTGGAGTCGCTCGGCACAGTCCATATCGGACGCGTGAAGCTCAAGCCTGGCAAGCCGTTCACCTTCGCCACCATCCAGGGCGAGGGCAGCAAGGTCGCGTTCGGCCTGCCCGGTTTCCCCGTTTCGTCGCTGGTTACCTTCGAGGTGTTCGTGAGACCCGCGCTGAGGAAGATGCAGGGCTTCGCCGCGCTGCAGAGGCCCTCGCTTCCGGTCCGGCTCGCATATGACGCCAGGCCCAGCGCCGACCGCACCGAGTACCAGCGCGTGACGCTCCGCCGGGAAGGACTGGAGCTCGTCGCTCACTCCACCGGCTCCCAATCGTCCTCGCGGCTGATGTCGCTGGCGGGAGCGCACGCCCTGGTGCGCGTCCCGCCTGGCGATCAAGGCATCAAGTCAGGCTCGGTCGTGGAGGCGATGATCCTCGGCCTGCCCTGATGCTCAGGAGGAGCCGCCCTCCTCGCCACTTTCCCCCGTCATCTTCCCGCTGGCCTCCTCCGCCATGACTTTGATCTCGTCCAACCTGAAATCCTCCCTGTGAAAGTCTTCCTATATCGGTAACGCCTCGCGGGAGGCGGCTCCTTGCCGGCCGGGAGGTGATCCGAACGTTTGTGCGCTTTAGAATGGATGGGCGATGCCCTCCAGCTTTCGTGTCGACGCACCCTTTAAGCCGGCGGGCGACCAGCCGCAGGCGATCGCCCAGCTCGTCGAGGGCGTGCGCTCGGGCTTGACGCAGCAGGTGCTGCTCGGCGTGACCGGCAGCGGCAAGACCAACGTCATGGCCTGGGCGGTCGAGCAGCTGCAGCAGCCGGTCCTCGTGCTCAGCCCCAACAAGACGCTGGCGGCGCAGCTTTGCGCAGAGTTCCGCCGGCTGCTGCCCGACAACGCGGTCGAGTACTTCGTCAGCTACTACGACTACTACCAGCCCGAGGCCTACATCGCCCGGACAGACACGTACATAGAAAAGGATTCGAGCCGCAACGACGAAATCGACCGGATGCGTCATTCGACGACCCAGGCGCTCCTCACCCGCCGCGACGTCCTGGTCGTCGCGAGCATCAGCTGCATCTACGGCATCGGATCGGTCGAGGACTACATGGGCGAGTCGCTGCACGTCGAAAAGGGCCAGGCGATCCGCCGCGAAGTGTTCTTGCGCAAGCTCACCGAGATGCTCTACGAGCGCAACGACTACGACCTGGCGCGACTTCGATTCCGCGTGCGCGGCGACGTGGTCGACCTCGTCCCCGCCAACGAGGAGAAGGTTTTCCGCGTCGAGTTTTTCGGCGACGTGGTGGAGCGGATCCAGGAGCTCGATGCGGTGACGGGCGAGATCCTCGGCCCGCGACAGGAGTTCACCGTTTTCCCGGCCTCACACTACGTGACCCCCGCGGACAAGCTCCGGCTCGCGATGACCGACATCGAGGCGGAGCTCGACCAGCGCTGCCAGTGGTTCGCGGAGCACGGCCGGCTGCTGGAAGCACAGCGGCTGAGACAGCGCACCAACTTCGACCTCGAGATGATGCGCGAGACGGGGACCTGCGCCGGGATCGAGAACTATTCAATGCACCTGACGCGCCGCAGCCCCGGCGACGCTCCCTACACGTTGATGGACTTCCTGCCCGACGACACGGTGATCTTCGTCGACGAGTCGCACGTGGCAGTGCCGCAGGTGGGGGGCATGCTCGGTGGCGACCGTTCGCGCAAGGCCGCCCTGGTCGAATACGGCTTCCGGCTCCCAAGCGCCTTCGACAACCGGCCGCTGAGCTTTGAGGAATGGGAGGAGCGGGCCAACAACGTGGTGTACGTTTCCGCGACTCCAGGACCGTACGAGCTGCGGCGATCGCAGCGGACAGTGGAGATGGTGGTGCGGCCGACAGGCCTGGTCGACCCGACCGTCGAGGTGAGGCCCACGGCGGGGCAGATCGACGACCTGCTGGCCGAGGTCAAGCGGCGCACGGAGCTCGGCCATCGCTCGCTGGTGACGACGCTGACCAAGAGGTTCGCCGAGGACCTCGCGGATTACCTGCGCGAGTACGGGGTCAAGGTTCGCTACCTCCATTCGGAGCTCGACGCGATGGAACGCATCGAGGTGCTGCGCGACCTGCGCACGGGGGCGGTCGACGTGGTCGTCGGCATCAACCTGCTGCGCGAGGGGCTGGACCTGCCGGAGGTCGCGTTCATCGGCATCCTCGACGCGGACAAGGAGGGTTATCTACGCGCCTACCGATCCTTCATCCAGATCATCGGCCGCGCGGCGCGCAACGTCGACGGGCATGTCGTCATGTATGCGGACAAGATCACCGACTCGATGCGTCAGGCGCTCGACGAGACCGAGCGCCGGCGCAACCGGCAGATCGCCTACAACGCCGAGCGCGGCATCACGCCCGAGACCGTTAAAAAGGCGATCTACGCCCTCGAGATCCAGGAGAAGGACTTGCAGGCGGACGCGGTCGAGCTCATGGCTGGGGCCGGGGTGCCGCGCGAGGACCTGCTGGCCATCGTTCGCGACCTCGAGAAGGAGATGCGCCGCTTGTCCAAAGAGCTGCAGTTCGAGGATGCCGCGCGCGTCCGCGACCGGATCATCCTGATCCGCAAACGGCTGTCCGGCGAAGAGACGCGCGGCGAGGACGACAGCGATGTGGCGTTGGCGATCGCTGCCGCGCCGAAGCAGAAGACGATGGTCCGGAACTGGAGGAAGTCGCGAAAGGGGCCGTGAAGAATGTCAAGCGTGCCGAAGCCCTGCTGGCGGCCGAGCCGGTGGGTTGGATGAAGACACTCGGCGCGCGCATCGCGGAAGCGGAGCCCGGTCGCGTCGTCCTGGAGCTCGTGGCTGGGCCTGAACACCGCCACGGCGAGGGCGTGGTCCAGGGAGGGGTGATCACGCAGATCGCAGACGCGGCGATGGGCATGTCTCTTGCCACGCTCCAGGACGACGGGATGTGGAACACCACCATCGAGCTCAAGATCAACTTCCTGAGGCCTGTGATGGAGGGCCGGCTCCGAGCCATCGGTCGAGTGGTCGAGATGCGCCAGACCCTCCTGTTCAGCGAGGCCGACGTGGTCGACGATCGCGACCGGCTGGTGGCTCGAGCTTCGTCCACGTGCATGCCGGTGACCGCGGGCCCTGGCCGTGAATAGGAAACTGATTTCTCCAACGCTGGGTGCCGACGGTCAACCGGCGCCGTCCCGCGCTTGGGAATGGCTTGGCCTGCGATTGGTGGAAACTTCAGCAGGCACTGCCACGGTCGAGATGACGGCCACGGAAGACATGGCCAACGCCTCCGGTTTCGTCCATGGTGGGATCATCAGCACGCTGGCCGACTCCGCGATGGGACGCTCGCTGCGCACCCTGAGCCCTGGCGTGACGCGAGCGATGAGCTTCGACCTGAAACTCAACTTCATCTCGGCGGGCAAGATCGGCGAGGCGCTGCGCGCCACGGGAACCGTGATTCATGCCGGCAGGCGCACGGCGGTGACGGAGTGCCGGGTCGAGGGCGCGGACCAGAGGCTGGTCGCCACCGCCAGCGCGACATTTGTGGTGAAGCGGGAAAAGGAATGAACAGGACTCCGGATGCCGACTGACCAGATCACGATTCGCGGCGCGCGCGAGCACAACCTGAAGAACGTCACGCTCTCGATTCCGCGTGACAAGCTCGTCGTGTTCACCGGCCTCTCGGGCTCCGGGAAATCCTCGCTTGCCTTCGACACCATCTATGCCGAAGGACAGCGCCGCTACGTCGAGTCGCTTTCCGCCTACGCGCGCCAGTTTCTCGGCCAGATGGAGAAGCCGGACGTGGACATCATCGAGGGCCTCTCGCCGGCGATCTCCATCGACCAGAAGGGCACGTCGAAGAACCCGCGCTCGACTGTCGGCACGGTCACCGAGGTCTACGACTACCTGCGCCTTCTTTACGCGCGGATCGGCCACCCTCACTGCCCCGTGTGCGGCCGCGAGGTCCAGCGGCAGACGGTCGACCAGATGGCCGACCACGTGGAGAAGCTGCCCATGGGGATGCGCGTGATGGTGCTAGGCCCGGTGGTCAAGGGTCGTAAGGGCGAGTACCGATCTTTGATCGAGGACGTGCGCAAGTCCGGGTTCGTGCGCGTGCGGGTCGACGGCAGCCTGTACGAGATCGGCGAGACCATCCCGATGGACAAGAACAAAAAGCACGACGTCCAGGTGGTGGTCGACCGCATAGTGGTCGGCCCGGAGCAGCGCAGCCGCCTGGTCGAGTCGATCGAGACGGCGGCGAGGCTGGGGGCCGGCTCTGTGATCGTGGTGCCTTCGGAAGGTGACGAGATCCAGATGTCCCAGGACTTCGCATGCCCGTACGACGGCACCAGCGTCCCCGAGCCTGAGCCGCGCAACTTCTCGTTCAACAACCCGCACGGCGCCTGCGCCACGTGCACCGGCATCGGATTCCAGCTCGTGGTCGACGGAGACCTGGTGGTGCCCGACCCTTCCCTATCCCTGCGCGAAGGCGCGATCGCGGCCTGGAGCCGCTCGCAGTTCTTCTATCCCGAGCTGCTGGAATCGGTCAGCAAGTACTTCGGCGTCGATATGGACAAACCATGGTCGAAGCTGACCAAGCCGCAGCGCGACATGCTGCTCAACGGCACCGGCGAAAAGAAGATCCGCTTCGGATACAAGAACCAGTACGGCCATTCGCGGTGGTACGAGGCACCCTTCGAGGGCGTGATCGCGAACCTCCAGCGCAGGTACGAAGAGACGCAGTCGGAGTACCTGAAGGCCGAGCTCGAGCGCTACATGTCGGACAAGCCGTGCCCGGCGTGCAAGGGTCGCCGGCTCAAACCCGAGTCCCTCGCGGTCACTGTCGCCGGCCACAACATCGCGGAGGTTTGCTCCCTCGCGGTCAACACCGCGATCAGCTTCTTCGACGGACTCGAGCTGACGGACCGCGAGCAGCTCATCGCGCGCGGCGTGCTCAAGGAGATCCGCGAGCGGCTGCAGTTCATGATCGACGTGGGGCTCGAGTACCTGACGATCAACCGCGCCGCCAACACCCTCTCCGGAGGCGAGTCGCAACGGATCCGGCTGGCGACGCAGATCGGGTCGAAACTGATGGGCGTCCTGTACATCCTCGACGAGCCTTCGATCGGCCTGCACCAACGCGACAACCGGCGGCTCATCAACACGCTGCTGCGACTGCGCGACCTCGGCAACACGCTGATCGTCGTAGAGCACGACGAGGAGACGATCCGATCGGCCGACTACATGGTCGACATCGGGCCGGCCGCCGGGGAGCACGGCGGCGAGATCATCGCGGCAGGGACAGTGGAGCAGGTGCTGCGCGACCCGAACTCGCTCACCGCGGCCTTCCTGCGTGGCGACCGCCAGATACCCGTCCCGCCCAAGCGCCGTGCGGGCAACGGCCACAAGCTGGTGATCCGCGGCGCGCGGGCCAACAACCTCAAGAACCTCGACGTCACGATCCCGCTGGGGACGTTCGTCGCAGTGTCGGGTGTCAGCGGGTCGGGCAAGTCGTCGCTGGTCACCGACATCCTCAGCCGGAAGGTGGCGCAGCACTTCTACCGCTCGAAGGAACGGCCCGGGCCGCACCAGGCGATCGAAGGGCTGGAGCACCTCGACAAGGCGATCGACATCGACCAGTCGCCGATCGGCCGCACGCCGCGCAGCAATCCGGCCACGTACACCGGCATGTTCACCTACATGAGGGACCTGTTCGCTAGCCTGCCCGAGGCCAAGATGCGCGGCTACAAGCCGGGGCGCTTCAGCTTCAACGTGCGCGGCGGCAGATGTGAGGCATGCCAGGGCGACGGCATCATCCAGATCGAGATGCACTTCCTGCCCGACGTGTACGTGCCGTGCGAGGTGTGCCACGGCACGCGCTACTCGCGGGAGGTCCAGGAGGTCAAGTTCCGCGGCCACTCGATCTCGGACGTGCTCGAGATGACGGTGGAAGAGGCGCTCGAGGTGTTCGAGAACGTGCCTGCCATCAAGACCAAGCTCCGCACCCTGCACGACGTTGGTCTTGGCTACATCCGGCTCGGCCAACCTGCGACCCAGCTGTCGGGCGGCGAGGCGCAGCGGGTGAAGCTGTCGGCCGAGCTGTCGCGCCGCGACACAGGCCGCACCCTCTACCTCCTGGACGAGCCGACCACCGGCCTGCACTACGCCGACGTCGAAAGGCTGCTGGCCGTGCTCCACCGGCTGGTCGACCATGGGAACACGGTCGTCGTGATCGAGCACAACCTCGACGTTCTGAAGACGGCCGACTGGCTCATCGACCTCGGTCCGGAGGGCGGCGAGAAGGGCGGCTACGTGATCGCCGAGGGCACGCCCGAGCAGCTCGCTGCCAACCCCGCCTCCGCCACGGGCCACTACCTCAAGCAACCGCTGACCCGAGCCCGCCGCGCTCCAGCGCGCGCCAACGGCGCCGGGCGAGCGAGACGCTCCAAGGTCGCCGTCGCCGGACCGGCCTGACGATCGACGAACCGCTGAAAGCCCAACCCGAGTCGACCTACGGCGCCCTGCTGCGCGTGCCCGGGTTCACGCGCCTGTACACCGGTCTCCTGCTCGGTCGGATGGCCGGCTCCATGCTGTTCGTGGCGCTGGTCCTGTTCGTGCTGCAGCGCTATCACTCACCGCAATTGGCCGGCGCCACCGCGTTCATGGCCGCCCTGCCGGGCGTGGTCGTGTCCCCGCTTGCCGGAGCGCTCCTCGACCGCTTCGGCCGCGCCCGCCTGGTCGTCCTCGACTATTCGGTGGCGGCGGCCGCCCTCGGCCTGATCGCAGGGCTGTCCGCCCTGCATCTATTGGCGGCGCCGCTGCTGCTCTTCATCGTCAGCATCGCCTCTCTCACCAACCCGTTGAGCTGGGCAGGGGCTCGTTCGCTGTTCCCGATCCTCGCCCCGCGACACCTGTGGGAAAGGGCCAACGGGCTCGACAGCAGCGGGCACGTCGCGGCTACCCTCCTGGCTTCGCCGCTGGCGGGGACCCTGGTGGGCTGGTTGGGAGGGGAATGGGCCCTGGCGATCTCGGGCGTCGTCTACGTGGCGGCGGCCGCCGTCATGCTGCGGCTGCCGGACCCGCGCAACACGGCCGCGCGGGTGGGATCGGTGCTGGCCAACGCATGGGCGGGGCTCGTCTACACGGTTCGCAACCCGACGCTGCGCGGGTTGGCGCTGACGCTCAGCATGTACAACCTCGGCAACGGGGTGCTGGCGATCGCGGTCCCCGTGCTGGTGCTCAACCGGCTGCACATGGGCGCGACCACCGTCGGCTTTGTCTGGGGCGGCATGGGCGCGGCCGGCCTGGCGTCGGCCCTGGTGGCCGGGCGTTTCTCGAGCGACGGCCGTGAGCGGCAGATGATCGTGGGCGGCATCCTGGTCGGAGCAGTGGCGACCGCGCTCCTGCCGTTCGCAGGCAACGTCGTCGTGGTCGCCGTGGCCATGGCTCTTTACGGCGTCGCCAACGGGCCGTTCGACATCGGGCTCTTCACGTTGCGGCAAAGACGGACCGACCCCGCGTGGTTCGGCAGAGCATTCGCCGTGTCGATGTCCCTGAACTCGGTGGGCAGCCCCATCGGATCGGCGCTCGCCGGGCCCCTGCTCAGCTGGTCGCTGGATGTGGCGCTCTGGGTGGCCGCAGGCGCGGCGCTCCTGGCAGCCGTGTTCCCGCTTTTGACGATCCCCGCGAAAGAGCCGGTCGCTGTGGCGAATGAGGGGCCGGTCGGCGTTTGACCCCTCGCGGAACATGGCCGCCACCTGGGGAAGACTAGAGTTCGATCGATGGTCCGATTGGTCACCGGAGGCACCGGTTTCATCGGCCGGCATCTGCTCCGCGAGCTGGCGCGCCGAGATGGGCTCACCTTCGTGCTGGTGAGGCCGGGGTCGCGAGAGAGGCTGGAGGCCCTGGTCGATTCGCTGGGCGGAGGCGACCGGCTGCGGCCGATGACGGGCGACATCACAGCGTCGGGGCTCGGGCTTTCCGCAGCCGACGGGGCGCGACTGAACGGCGCCGACTTCTACCACCTGGCGGCGGTCTACGACCTGGAGGCGGCCGAACAGGAGAACGAGCGCGCCAACGTCGAGGGCACTCGCAACGTCGTCGAGCTTGCGGGCAAGGTCGGCGCGCGCCTCCACCACGTCAGCTCGATCGCGATCGCAGGCGGCAGGTGGAAAGGCAAGTTCACCGAGGGCATGTTCGCCGAGGGACAGGCCCTGGACCACGCCTACTACCGCACCAAGTACGAAGCCGAAAAGATCGTCCGCGAGTCATCGCTGCGCTTTCGCATCTACCGTCCGGGCCTGGTGATCGGATCGTCGGAAGACGGCGAAGCCGATCGCATCGACGGCCCTTACTACGCGTTCAAGCTGATCCAGCGCCTGCGCAACGCGATCCCACCATGGGTGCCGCTTATCGGCCTCGAGGGCGGCCAGATCAATGTCGTGCCGGTCGACTTCGTGGCCCGGGCCCTTGATGCGATCGGGCACCGCAAAGGCCTGGACGGCATGACCTTCCACCTGACCGATCCTGCGGCACGGAGCTTCGGCGATGTGACCAACACGTTCTGCAGAGCAGCCCACGCGCCGCAGTTCAGCCTGCGCGTCGACAGCCGAGCGGGCGCGATGCTGCCCGCGGGCGCGAGCGCCATGTTGCAGCACTGGGATGTCGCCCAGACCCTCAAGCGGCGCCTCCTCGACAACGTGCGGATCCCGGCGGCGGCCCTCAGCTACGTATCCAACCGAGCGAAGTTCACGTGCGAGAACACGGTGGAGGCGCTCGAGGGCACTGGCATCGCATGCCCGCCGCTCCGCACGTACGCGTGGAAGGTCTGGGACTACTGGGAGCGGCGGCTGGACCCCGAGTCTTTGACCGAGCAGAACCTTCGAAACGCCCTCCAGGGAAAGGTCGCGCTGGTGACCGGAGCCTCGAGCGGCATCGGTCGAGCGACGGCGGAGCTGCTTGGGCGGCATGGCGCGCTCGTGATCCTGGTGTCGCGAACGCGTGCCAAGCTCGAAACGCTCAAGGAGGAAATCGAGGCTAAAGGCGGCTCCGCCGTCGTCTACCCAACCGACCTCTCGGACCTGGACGCGTGTGACCGGATGATCCACAAGGTGCTAGCCGAGCACGGCCGCGTCGACATCCTGATCAACAACGCGGGCCGCTCGATACGCCGCTCGGTCAGCGCCTCATACGACCGCTTCCACGATTTTCAGCGCACCATGCAGCTGAACTACTTCGGCGCGGTCAAGCTCATGCTCGCGGTGCTGCCGGGCATGCGAGAACGCAAGCAGGGCCACATCATCAACATCTCGAGCATCGGCGTCCAGGCGTTTCCACCGCGGTTCGGCGCCTACGTCGCCTCCAAGTCGGCGCTCGCCGCGTTCAGCCGGTGCGTCGGGCCCGAGGTCGCGGACGACGGGGTCGCCATCACCAACATCCACATGCCGCTGGTGCGAACGCCGATGATCGCGCCGACCGGCATGTACAAGAATTTTCCGACCAGCTCACCTGAGGAGGCCGCCGAAATGGTGGGGTCCGCGATATTGACGCGTCCACCTGAGGTCTCGACCCGCCTGGGCAAGATCGGCGAGACGGTCAACACGCTCGCGCCGAGCATCCTTCAGCTGGTCATGACAGGCGCGTACCACGTCTTCCCCGACAGCTCCTCGAAAGACGCGACGCATCGCGAAAAGGCACCTGAGGAGGAGATCTCGGTCGAGGCGGCGGCGATGGCCTACCTCATGCGTGGCGTCCACTTCTAGGCGCGTCGCGGTCCTGGGACGGGGGTTCCCGGCTAGTGCGGGCGGGACAGGCCGAAAAGGGTGACGCCCAGCACGAAGATCAGGAAAACAAGGAACAGGACCAGGAGCCCCAACAGCGCGAGGTGGATGATCCCGATGACCATCCCGGCCGTGGCCAAGCCCATGCCCTGCTCGCCCGACTCCCTGATCTGCTTGCGGGCCATGTAGCCGGTGACGATCGCCACCAGCGCGACGGTGAACCCGCCGATGCCGGGCACGATATGCGCAAAGAACGATCCGATGCCGGCCACCAGGCTGATGATCGCAAGGGTGTTGGTCCGATTAGCCGCCGGCGTGTAAGCCGGGCCGGCCGGCACATGCGGCACGGTTGTGCTCGGCGCAACCTGCTGGCCCGCGATCAGGGTCGGCGAAGCCGAGGGTTGGCCTGAAGGCGGTGGGCCGGGGAGCTCGCTCGGAGGTGTGCTCACGGCGCCAGTCTACCCGCGAGGGCGAGAACCAATCGTTGCAGGCGGGCGGCCCTCGCCCCTCCATACAATCGAGGCAGGTGGCCGTACCCCTCGAGGAGACGATCAAGCGACGGCTGCAGGCCGTGCCCGACAGCCCTGGCGTCTATCTGTTCCGCGACAACAGGAGCCAGGTCATCTACGTCGGGAAAGCGCTGCGGCTGCGCGACCGCCTGAGGTCCTACTTCAATCCGGGCAATGCGGTGACCGCTCGCGTCTCGGAGCTGATCCGAAAAGCCAGCGACTTCGAGTTCGTCACGACCGCGAACGAGGTCGAGGCGCTCGTGCTCGAGTGCAACCTGATCAAGAACTACCGGCCTCGCTTCAACATCCGGCTGAAGGACGACAAGAACTATCTCTACCTGAAGCTGCCGGTCACCGAGGAGTTCCCGCGGGTGCACTACTCGCGACGGGTGCAGAACGACGGCGCAATGTACTTCGGACCGTACACCTCCGCGCAGTCGCTTCGAGGGACGGTGAAATCGATCCGCCAGCTCCTGCCGTTCCGCACCTGCTCGGACGAGATCTTCAAGCAGGGCAAGGTCTGCCTCGATTTCCACATCAAACGCTGCCCCGGGCCATGCGAGGGGCGAATCAGCTCGGAGGACTACAAGGCGCGCATCAACGAGGTGGCGCTGTTCATGGAAGGGCGCTCGGACGCGCTGGTGCGGGCGCTCAAGGAAAAGATGGAGGTCTCGGCGAACAGGCTCGACTTCGAGAACGCGGCGCGGTATCGAGACCAGCTGCAGTCGATCGAGCGCATCGCGGACCGGCAGAAGGTCCTCACGCACGGCCGGGACGACCAGGACATCGTCGCCTACGCGCGAAACGGAAACGACGTTTTCGTCGAGGTGGCTTACGTGAGGCAGGGCAAGATGGTCGGTCACGACGGCCACCCGCTGGACGGCGCGGGCGATGTTGATGAGGCGGAGCTGTTGCGCGGCTTTGTGCTGCAGTACTACTCGAGCGCCACCCACGTGCCTCGCTCGGTGATCCTCCCGGGACCGGTGGAAGAGCCGGACCTCATCTCCGGATGGCTCGGCCAGAGGCGTAACGGTCCGGTCACGATCGAGGTGCCGCAGCGCGGCCGCAAGCGCGCTCTCGTGACACAGCTTGCGGAGACGGCGACCCAGGAGCTCCAGCAGCTTCGCATCCAGGCCGACTACGACCGCAGCCGCACCGAGCCGATGCTGGGCGCGCTGGCCGAGGCGCTCGACCTGGAGACCCCGCCCAAGCGGATCGAGTGCTACGACATCTCGAACATCCAGGGCGACTCGGCGGTCGGGGCAATGGTCGTCTTCGAGGACGGAAGGCCACGCAACGATCACTACCGCCACTTCCGGATCAGGTTCGTCCCGGGTCCGAACGACTTCGCGATGCTGCAGGAGGTGCTCCGGCGGCGGCTCGAGCGGCTGGAGTCGGCGCAGAGGCGCGAAGAGGCCGAGGTGGTGGGCGACCGCTCGTTCACCAGCCGCCCGGACCTCATCCTCATCGACGGCGGCAAGGGCCAGCTGAGCGCCGCGATCGAAATCCTTGAATCCGCCGGATACGCAGACATCCCCACCTTCGCGCTGGCCAAGGAGCGCGAGGAGATCTTTGCGCCGGGGCGGGCCGACCCCATCGTCCAGGAGCGCAACTCGCCGGGCATGTTCCTCGTGCAGCGAATCCGCGACGAGGCGCACCGCTTTGCCATCACGCATCACCGCAAGGTTCGCTCGCGCAAAGCGCTGACCTCTCCTCTCGACTCGATCGAGGGGATCGGCCCCGCGCGTAAGCGGGCGCTCCTGCGACACTTCGGCTCGGTGCAGGCCATCCGCGAAGCGCCGGTAGACGAGATCGTCGAGCTCGGCGTGCCGGAACGTCTCGCCAGGCGTCTCAAGGAAACCCTGTGACGCTCGTCATCGTCGGAGGGCCTGGTGAGCCACAGCTCGACGAGGCCGTCGGCGTTTTCCTCGACGCCGGCTTCCAGCTTGCCCGCTGGCTGTCGGAGTGGGAAGGGGCGGACGCCGTGCTGCCGCTGCGTGGCGACGCGGTCGAGATCCTCAAGGACGCCGACCGCCAGGGCATTCGGTACGTGTTGGTGCATGTCGGCGCAGCGGACGGCCGGGCGGGTGGCAGCCACGACCGGGCTCATCACCGCGTCGACACCGCCCAGCTCCGCGAGCTCGCGGGGCAGCTGCGCTCCCGCGAGAGGTTGCTGGTCACGTGCCTCGCGTTCGGCTACAAGAACGGCATTCCGGACGGCGCGTCGTGGGTGGTCGACGCGAGGCTGCTGGACAACCCTTACTGGGTCGATGAGCTGCGCCCTCTGGACGGGCGCGACCCGAAGGTGCGCGACTACGTCGTCAACCAACCTGCCGCCCAGGAGCTGCTCGACAACCTCGAGAGGACCCTGCGCGCCGCGATCCCCCATTACCGCGCCCACGGCCGCTCGCAGCTCGTGGTGGCGTTCGGCTGCACGGGCGGCAGGCACCGATCCGTGGCCATGGCCAACGAGCTCGCCACGCGGCTCCGCGACATCGACGGCGTCGACGTGGAGTTTGCGGCGCGCGACCTCGGATAGGCGGCCGTGACGCGCGCGCTCGTCCTCGGAGGGGCCGGCTTCGTCGGAGTCGCGGCCTGCAAGGAGCTGATGCGCCGAGGGGTCGAGACGGTCGCCGCGGGCCGAAAGGATCGGCCGTACGGCACCTTCACGAGCTACGTAGCCTTCGACCGCACCGACGAAGGTCAGCTCGAACGAGCGCTGGCGCAGGTGCAGCCGGACGTTGTCCTCGACCTCGCTTGCTATCAACCAGATGAGGTGATGACGATCGCTCGACTGTTCAAGGGCGAGCGGTACGTGTTCGTCTCGACCGGCGTCTACCCCGACCTCGGCGGAAGACCGGCGCGAGAGGATGATTTCGTCCCGCTCGCAGGGGATCCGCCGGATGCCCTTGACTATTTCGGCGGCAAGCGATGGTGCGAGACGATGCTCACGCGGGCGGAAGGTTTTCCATGGACGGTGATCCGGCCGCCGGCCGTGTTCGGTCCGGCCGACCACACGCTGCGCATCGCCGCCTACATCCAGCGGGTCGCAGACGGCGGACCACTGCTCGTTCCGGCCGAGACTTACGAGAGGCAGGCCGGCCTGGCGTGGGTCAAGGACATCGGGTTCGCCTGCGCGCTGGCCTGCGACCTGCGCAAGGACGCGACCGGTAAGGCCTACAACGCCGCCTTCGACGGGGTGAGCCTGCGCGACCTCATCGAGGGGATCGCCGGGGCGATGGGGCTGCCCGCGCGCATGCACCCGGTCCCATTCGCGACGCTGCCGGAGGGGGCAAGTCCCTACGGGCCCGACCCCAAGCGCGCGGCCGGTTACGTCCTGGACCGGGCTCGCCGCGAGCTGGGCTTCGAGCCCTCCGCCCTGGAAGACGCCTTGGCCGAGACCCTGGCGTGGTACCGGGTGGCGCATCCGTCACACCCGGGGTACGCCAACCGGGCACGGGAGCTCGAGATTGCCGGCGCCGGGAACTGAGTCGAGGAGCCGGCGCACGGCGCCGTGCGTACGATGACCCGCATGACGCGGCGCCTTGCGCCTTACGCGGTCGCGATCGGCGGCGCGACCGCGGTCACGGCGCTCATCGGACTGCTGACGTCGCGCACCAGCGCCTCGGGGCTGTCCGCCGTCTACCTGCTGCTGGTGCTGTGGCTCGGGGCCAGGTGGGGCAGAGGGCCGGCTGTCGCGGGAAGCGTCGCGGCCTTTCTCTTGTACGACTACTTCTTCGTCCCCCCGGTCGGGACGTTCGCCGTGCGGGGGCCGGCCGAGCTCCTCGAGCTCGTGGTCCTGCTCGCGGTCGCGCTCGTGACCAGCCAGCTCGCCGCCTCGCTGCGACGGGCCCAGTCCGCCGCCGAGGCGCTCGCCGCGGATACGCGCTCCCTTTACGAGCTGGCGACCGCCGCCCTGCGCGTTCCCGAGGTGGGCACCGCGCTTTCCATGGTGTGCGAGCGCGCGGAACGGCTCCGTGGTGTCGATCGGTTCGCCGTCATCGCGATTGATTTCGGCCAGCCGGTGCCGCTCGCGGGAAGCCATCCAACGGCAGATGAGGTGCACCAGGCGTTGTGGTCATACGAGAACGGAAGGTCCATCGGCATCGCGATCGCGGAAGGCGCGGTCAAGGTCATGCGGACTCATACCAAGGCCGACTCCAACGCATACGTGCCGATGACGAGCGGCGTGGCGCTGATCGCGCTCGACCAGGACCACGACGACGAGGTCGAGCTGCAAACGCTGGCGGCCCTGATCGGCCTTGCCGGGCTTCTGCTCGACCGCCGCCGTGCTGCGCTCGAGGCCGAGCGCGCCCGTGGGTTCGAGTCGTCCGACCGCCTGAAGGCGGCAATCCTGTCCTCACTGTCACACGAGCTGAAAAGCCCGATCGCCTCGCTGCGGACGGGGCTCACGGCGTTGACGGCGCCCCAGGCCGGGCTGCAGCCCGACCAGCGTGAGCTGCTGATCGACCTCGACCGCCAGGCGGCGCGTCTCGACCACATGGTGGGCGACATGCTGGCACTATCCCGGCTCGAGGCCGGCGTCGCCCTCGACAAGGAGCCGCACAGCTTCGCCGACCTGGTCGGCGTGGCGATGCGGCGGCTCCGCGCGGAGCTGAAAGACCACGAGGTCACTTTGGACATCCCCGACGATCTCCCCCCGGTGGAGGTCGACGAGCTGCAGGTCGGACGAGTCGTCTCCAACCTGCTCGAGAACGCGGTCGAGTGGGCGACGCCGGGCGGGTCGGTCGAGGTAGGCGCCGTCGCCAGGGACGACGTGCTGGAGGCGTGGGTCGAGAACCAGGGGCCACCGATCGCGCCGGCTGACCTGGACCGTGTCTTCGACACGTTCTGGACGCGCCGCGCGCGCGGTAGCGGGCTCGGCCTGGCGATTTGCAAACGCGTCGTGGAGGCTCACGGCGGCGCGATTCGGGTGGAGAACCGCAGGCGTGGGCCGCGCTTCACGTTCACCCTGCCACTGGCGCGCGTGCCGGCCGAAAAATGAGCGGCCGCGTCCTGGTCGTCGACGACGAGGTGGAGATGCAGCGCGCCCTGCGGACAGGGCTGCGCTACCACGACTTCGACGTGAAAGCAGTGGGGACCGGAGAGGATGCGCTACGCGAGACAGCGGGCTGGCGCCCGGACGTGATCCTCCTCGACCTCGGCCTGCCAGGCATGGACGGGTTCGCCACCCTGAGGGCGCTGCGGCCCATGACGCGCGCGGGAGTGATCGTGGTCAGCGTGATGCCGGGGGAGAAGGACAAGGTGAGGGCGCTCGACGCAGGCGCGGACGACTACTTGGTCAAACCGTTCGGCACGGAAGAGCTGGTGGCACGAATTCGGGCGGTGCTGCGAAGGCAGGCGGACGTGCCGTCAGGCCAACCTGTCCTGCGCTTCGGCGACCTGCAGCTCGACCTCGCCCGCCGGCTCGTGTCGGTCGAAGGTCGCGCGATCCATCTGACACCGACCGAGTACGAGCTCCTCCGCTACCTGGCCCTGCACGCCGGACGGCCGGTAACCCACACCACCCTGCTCCGCCAGGTTTGGGGCGAATACGCGGTGGGAGACAAGTACAACACCAGGTACGTCGTGGCGCAGATCCGCAAAAAGCTCGGCGACGACCCCGCCAACCCGCGTTTCATCGTCAACGAGCCGGGAGTCGGGTACCGCCTCGAGGCCTGACCTCGCTACTGTTCAGCGTGGCTCCGGTTGAGCAGGTAGGCGGCCACGAACGCCACCACGACCAGGCCGGGCGACCATCCTAGACCGGCGCCGAACGGGTCGTATTTCGACAGGTCGACGAAAATGGCCAGCCCGCTCGTGGCGGCGAAGACCAGCACGATCAGCACGCCGCGAACCGCTCCGTGCCGCGCGAAGAAAAGCTCCACCTCGAGCTGCCAGCCGGGACGGTGGTGCTCGTGCCGCTCCGGGGCAGTCGCGGCATGCGCGGCGATACGCTCCCGCCGTCCGAGCCGGTAGCGCGCGCTCCGGGGCAGTGGCTCGAACGCCACCCTCTCGACGTCGCGGTCGCGCGGTGGAGGCACCTCGAGCGGCTCCCACAGGGGTTGGTGCCGGTGGCGGCGGTACAGGACGAAGGTGATCCCGCCCAGCACCAGCCAGCCGAGATAGATGAACGTGGAGTTGGAGATGTTCTGCGACATGAGCTGGGTGAAGACCGTGCCGATGGCGAGGGCTCCCAGCAGCGAGATCACCGGGATGCTGTCGCGACCGAAGCGGATGTTCCACGGCATGCGATACGGCCGGTGCAGCGCCGGCTCGATGAACCTCAGACGCATCACCGACAGGTGCGCGGAGCAGAACGCGAAGGTGGCCGCCAGCGAGTAGACGGCGCCGAGAAGGTCGATCTCGTGGCCGCTCACGAAGATCCCGGGCAGCACTAGGATCGCAGCAGCGACCCCGAACACGAAGATTGAGAAGTACGGGGTCTTGAACTTCGAGTGAAGCTGTGCGAACCGGCTGGGCAGAAGGTCCACCACGGCCAGCGAGTAGCTGAGCCTCGAGATGCCGATCAACCCGGCGTTGGTGGCGATGACCAGGATCGTGAAAGCCAGGATGCCGACCCAGATGCTGGACCAGAACGCCAACGGCTGCGAGATAACGGCGAATCCCGTCACGATCCCCGCCACCGGATTGTCCTTCCAGGTCGTCGCCAGGTCGGTGGTGTATGCGCCGCCGGCACCGAGGTGTACGGGAAAGACGCTCATGCCTATGGTGGGCAGGAATGCGGAAACGAACAGCACCGCGGCGATCACCGCGAAGGTCGCGCGCGGCACGCTTCGCCCTGGGTTCTTCGCCTCTTCGGACATGTTGGAGATGGTCTCGATGCCTGTATAGGTGACCATCGCGATGGAGACGCTGGCCAGGAAGTTGCCCCAAGTTGGCGCGATACCGAGGTGCACGTTGCTGATCACGCGATGGATGTTGACCAGCAGCAGCACGCCCAGCACGACCAGGACGAGCTGGGTCACGAGGTCGGCGACAGCGAGCACGAGGTTCAGCACGCTCGACTCCTGGATCCCGATGATGTTGACCACGACCAGGAACGCGATCAGGACGACCGTCGCACCGACGTGCCAGGCGTCGTTCTGCTTGAGCAATCCGAAGAGCGGAACGTACCTGCCGAAGACGCCAAGGTAGCTGATGGCGAAGTAGGAGGAGATCGACACCGTCGCGGTGTAGTTCAAGAGCTGTACCCAGCCGACCAAGAACCCGATCGGCCCGTTGAAAGCCCGGCGGGCGAAGCTGGAGCTGCCACCGGCGTGGGGAAGGGCGGCCGTCCCCTCGGCGTAGTTCAAAGCCGTGCTGACGAAGATCAAACCGGCCAGGATCAGCGCGAGCGGGGTCAGCCCAAGGGCGAATGCAGCAGTGACGCCAAGCGCGTAGTAGATGCTCGAGCCGACATTGCCGTAGCAGGCTGCGAACAGCGCCGGAGCCCCTAGGGTGCGCGGAAGCTTGGCCGGCCGCCGCAGCACGACTCGCAGGTCGCCGGGTCGCCTGCCCCTTCGCGCTACCGCTTCTGGGCCCATCGGAACCGAGGGTAAATGATCGAGGGACCATCCATACGACATCCATAGGGATGTAGCGGCCGCCCCAACGGAGACCTCACGGCTGCCCTCTTAGCGTGGAACCATGCGCAACGCGATCGTGCAAATGCCGGACACCCGGACTGCGAGCGAGCGCCGCCACGTCCTGCGTGCGGCGATCCGGCAGCTCGAGCGGGCGGAGATCTACCTCGCGGCCATCACATACATGGAGCTGGACGACAGGGAGGCTCGACGCGCGGTCAGCCGGCTGCGCGCCGAGGTCGAAAGCGTTCGCCGATACCTCGCCGAACAGCGCAGCAGTCTTCCGGAGTGAGCGAAACCGGCTCGCGAGTCCGCCGCAGGATCAAGGTCCGCGGCGGGAACCTCGGCGCCTTTCTGTGCTGGGCCGTCGTCTTCGCCGATATAGGCACCTCGATCTACTACGTGCCGGGGATCCTCTACGGCAACTTCGGACCCCGCTCGGCGATCTTCGTGCTCATGACGCTGTTCGTCTTCATCCTTCTTTGCGTCAAGTACTCAGAGGTCACTTGGCGCTACCCCGAAGGCGGAGGAGTGGTCAACGTCTCTTCGCAGGCTCTGCATCCTTTCGCGGGCTTGCTGGGCGGACTTTTCATCATGGTCGACTACTACCTCACCGCAGCCATCAGTGCCCTTTCGGGAATGCTTTACCTTGCGCTGGTCGCCCCCTATGTGAGCCCCTGGGTGACGCAGGCCACCGTCGCGGCCCTGATCGGCCTAGGCGTTCTCAACCTGCTCGGCATCAAGGAAAGCGCACGGACCACCGCAATCTTCGTGATATTGGCCGGCATCGGCCAGGCGGCGGTGGTGCTCGCGACGGCCCTCTACCTCGGTCCTGCCGGAATCGTCCATAGCTTCGAGGCCGTCAGGACCGGGCCCGTGATCACGCCTGTCGTTTTTCTCACGGGGTACGGCGCTGCCTTCCTTGCGTTCTCAGGTCTGGAGAGCATCGCGCAGCTCGCGCCGGCGATGCGCGAGCCGCGGCGCATCGTCTCCTCGCGCGCGATGATCGCGGTCGTGGTGACCATGGCGATCACCAGCCCGCTGCTGACCCTTTGGTCAACCACCCTCCTGGACGCCCACGCAGACCCGAACCAGTTCATCTCGTTGCTGGGGGCCCATGTGGCCGGGCGCTTCCTCGGCGACTACGTGGCTGTGAGCGGCTCGCTTCTCCTGGTTTTCGCCAGCAACACGGCGATCATCGGTGCTTACCACGTCTTCATCGCGCTGACGCGGATGGGCTTTCTCCCACGCGTGCTCGAGCACCGCAACCATTTACGGGGGACACCGCACTGGGCGGTACTCGCCGCCGTCTCTCTGCCGGTCGTGATCATCATCGCGGCCCAGGCCAATCTCAACCTTCTCGGTGACCTGTACGCCTTCGGCCTGCTCGGCACGTTCGTGCTGACCTGCGTGAGCCTCGACGTCGTCCGCTGGCGTGAGTACCAGCGATGGACTGGGGGCCTGGTTGCCTTCTTCGGAGTCGGAGTCCTCACCACCCTGTTGGTTACCGTGGCCTGGTTGGTCAACCTGGTCCAGAAGCCGGACGCCACCAAGTTCGGCGGAGGGCTGACGTTGGTCGGCCTGATCATCGGCCTGGCCACCTATCGCTACAACCGCAGCCGGCGCCCGGCGGTCTTCCCCGTGCCGTTTCGACCTCAGCGCGCCGCGGAGTCGATCGCCAGCGCGCTCGGCAGCCGGCCGGCGGCCGGCGAGCTGCTGGTGATCCTGCCACACGACCAGCTGGCCGCCGAGGCGGTCATCGCCGAAGCGTCACGCGTCGCGGCTGGCAGGGGGGCGGTGTTCCTGTATCGCGGCAACCGGTACCCCCACCAGCACCACGAGCTGCTGGAGGTCAGCGACCCTTACCTGAAGGACTTCTCGGCGCACGACGCTTTTTCGAGGGCGGAGAGGCTGGCGCGCAAGGACGTTCCCAACCGCCGGTACGTCTACGTCCCGGGCAGCCTGCCTCGTGAGATGGTGGCCGAGGTCTGGAGAACGGTGGCGCCCAGGGAAACCGTGGTCACGGTCGACGACCAGGACATGCTCCCGCCGATGGCGATCGACCGCATCCGACGACACTCGGCGGACGGCATCGTCGTGCTGCACATGTTCACCAGCAAGGTGCGGCCGATGCCCGAATCGATCACGGCTTGATGATCAAGTCCTTCAACTCGCGCGGGTAGACCGTCATCACCCGGCAGCCTTGGTCGGTCACGACCACAGTGTCCGAGTGCCGGAATCCGCCGAGCTCCTTGAAGTAGACGCCCGGCTCGATCGTGAAGACCATGCCCGGCTCCAGGACCGCCTCCTCGCCGCGGTCGAGGAACGGCGCCTCGTGGGCCTCGAGCCCGATCGAATGGCCCACGTGGTGCCGCAGGTTCCCGGAGACCCCGAGCTCCTCGGCGAGGCGAACCGTCGCCAGCTCGACCTCGCCGGCGGGAACGCCAGGCGCCATGACCTCGATCGCGCGAGTCTGCAGGGCAAGCATCGCCTCGAACGCGCGCACCTGCTCGGCGGTCGGCTCGCCGACGATCATCGTGCGCTCCAGCTCGCTGAGATAGCCGTCGATGTTGGCGCCTGCTCCACTGACCAGCACGTCGCCCGCCTGGATGCCGTGGCCCTGGACGAACCCGTGCGGCATGGCGGTGGACCGGCCCGCCACGAACATGGCCGTCAACCCGGTGCTGTCCGCGCCTTTGGGCCGCCACCCCGGCATCTCGTGGACCATTTCGAACAGCGTCGTGCTCTGCGCCGGCGAGTAGCACTCCATCTCGGTCTTGCCGGCCTCGATGGCAGCTTGCATGCGGTGATGAGCCCGCACGGCCCAGTCGCAGCTGAGCTGGATGCACGCGATCTCGTCGGCGGACTTGACTCGTCGCAGCGACTCGACGATCAGCTCCGCATCCATGGGCGCATGTCCGGTGAGGTCGCTCAACCGCGGCCCCCGGTAGCCCCAGTAAGGCACGTAGCCGTCGTGGTCAGCGCCCGTGCGCCGGGGCCGTGCGTTCATCTCGGACAGGATCGACCAGACCCGTTCCATCGGATGCTCGGCGCCCGGGTACTCGAAATAGACGTTCACCTGGTCCACGGACGTCGAAGCTTCCGCGTGCTCCTTCTCCACCGCCGGCACGACCAGCGCTGATCGGCCCTGGCGCCCCAGGACGAGCGCGATGGGGCGCTCCGTGGGGATGTGGTGAAAGCCGCTCAGGTAGGCGACCCGGGCGGGGTAGAAGACGCACATCGCGTCGAGACCGGCCGCCTCCAGGCCGGCGGCCACGCACTCGCGACGCCTGCTGTACTCAGCCTCGGTGATGCTCGGCAGCATCCCCGCAGGTGGGGGGGTGGCCGGCGTAGCCTTCCCCGCTCGCGGGGAAGTACCCCGCGCAGCGAGGGGCTGGGGAGGGCCTTCCTCCGATCCCGCCTCATCCTTCCTAGTACGCGGCAAGCTTTCTCATCGCCTCGGCGATCTTCTGCGGGTTGGGCATGAAGAACTCTTCCTGCGGCCCGTTGAATGGCATGGCCGGGATGTCGGGAGCGGCCACGCGCAGCACGGGTCCGTCGAGGCTGTCGAAAGCGTGCTCGGAGATGATCGCCGCCACCTCGGCGCCAAAGCCTCCGGTGAGGTTGTCCTCGTGCACGACCATGGCCTTGCCGGTGCGGCGCACCGACTCGAGGATCGTCTCGCGGTCGAGCGGCGCCAGGGTGCGCAGGTCCACCACCTCCACGCTGACCCCTTCTGACTCGAGCGAGTTCGCGGCCTCGAGGCAGTAGTGGGTCATGAGGCCCCAGGCGAAGCAGCTCAGCTTGGTGCCGGGGCGCCTGATCACGGCCGGGCCGATCGGCACCAGGTGGTCTCCGTCGGGGACGTCCTCGGCCACCAGCCGGTACACCTTCTTGTGCTCGAGGAAGATGACCGGGTCGGGATCGCGGATCGCCGACTTGAGCAGCCCGTGGGCGTCGGCCGGCATGCTCGGCACGACCACCTTCAAGCCCGGCACGTGGGCGTAGAAGGCCTCGATCGACTGCGAATGGTAGAGCCCGCCGTGCACCCCGCCGCCAAACGGGGCGCGGATAACGATGGGGACCGACCAGTCGCCGTTGGAGCGGTAGCGGGTCCGCGCCGCCTCGCTCACGATCTGGTCGAAGGCAGGGTGGATGAAATCCGCAAACTGGATCTCAGCGATCGGGATCAGCCCGTTCAGCGCTGCGCCGATCGCGACCCCGACGATGCCCGACTCGGCCAGCGGCGTGTCCAGCACCCGGGCCTCGCCGAATCGTGCGTAGAGGCCGTCCGTCGCGCCGAACACGCCGCCTTTGCGACCCACGTCCTCACCCATGACCAGCACGCGATCGTCACGCTCCATCTCCTCGGCGATGGCCGCGCGAACCGCCTCGATCATTCGCATCTCGGTCATTACAGGCACATTGTCCAGCGCCGGAGCCCGCAGCGCGAGATGGACTCACCATCCCCGGTCGAGGGCCAAGAAAAGTTTGTTCTTTGCATCGACTGGATGGACCAGGTCGCGCGTTAGACTGCAGTGAGGGGGGAGGGTTAAATAACCTTCCTGGAGGGGAACGCTATTTCGTTCTCGGCGGACGTCAAGAACGAGATGGCGGGGCTATTGCCGGCGCGGCCCTGCTGTCAGCTGAGCGAACTGCTCGGCATCTACTTCGGCTCACGCGGCCGCTTGCTGGCCAGCCAGCGCGGACGCTCGGCTTACTTCTCGCTGCTCCGCAACGCCGTCGCCCGTAAGGTCGTGAGGCTGGGCCGCGCGGTGGACCACATGGACGCCAAGTACCAGGCGGTCAAGACCCGCAAGCGCATGTCGTTCTTCATCGAGCTCGCCCTCCCGCCGGGTCTCGTCCCCACCTTCACGCAGTCGGCGTCTCATGCCGTCCCCGATGCAGCCTGCGACCGCAAGGCGATGCTACGCGGGCTCTTCCTGGGCTGCGGATCGGTGAACACGCCCAGCTCGCGATACCACCTCGAGTTCGTGGCCCCTTCCGCACCGTGGGCGTCGGCCATCGTGGAGCTCGCCGAAAACGTCGGGGTCAGGGTCGGGACCATGGAACGGGCCGGGCAGGCAGTCGTGTACGTGAAGGAAGGCGATGCCATCGTCAGGCTGCTTTCCACGATGGGCGCGAGCCGCGCCGTGATGGACTACGAGAACGTCAGGGTCGTGCGAGAGGTGAGCGGCGAGGTCAACCGGCGGCTGAACTTCGAGACCGCGAACATCGGCAAGACGATCGGCTCGGGCCTTCGCCAGGCCGCTGCGATCGAGCGGCTGGAGTCGGCCGGGCGCCTGGACCGGCTACCGCCCGCGTTGCGCGAGATGGCCCGATGGCGCATCGCGAACCCGCAGCTCAACCTGGGCGAGCTGGCCGGCCGCATGAACCTGTCGAAGTCCGCGGTCAACCACCGCCTCCGGCGGCTGCAGGAGCTCGCGAATCCGAACGGAGACGTCGCTCAGAATGGTGCGGCCGGCCACTCGGCCATGAACGGTCGCCGCTCCGCCTAACATAAGGCCGGTCGCAGTCCCAGCCGGTTGCAGGAGCGTGCTCAGATGGCCATCAGGGTCGGGATAAACGGGTTCGGACGAATCGGCCGCAACATCTACCGCGCTGCACATGAGCTGAAACCGGACTTCGAGATCGTCGCGGTCAACGACCTGGGTGAAGCCAAGACCTTCGCGCACCTGCTGAAGCACGACACCGCGCTGGGCACCTTCGGCCCGGCCGTCAGCGCCACCGCGGACTCGATCAGCGTCGACGGACGATCGTTCAAGTTCCTCAGCCACAAGGACCCCGCCGAGCTGCCCTGGAAGGACCTGGGCGTCGACGTCGTGGTCGAGTCAACCGGTCTCTTCACGGATGCCACCAAGGCGCGAGTGCACATCGACAAGGGCGGCGCCAAGAAGGTGATCATCTCGGCCCCGGCGACCAACCAGGACTTCACTGTCGTCATGGGCGTCAACCACAAGCAGTACGACCCCAAGAAGCACAACGTCATCTCGAACGCCAGCTGCACGACCAACTGCCTCGTGCCCGTGGCCAAGGTCCTGCACGATTCGTTCGGCATCGAGCGGGGGATGATGACCACGGTCCACGCCTACACGTCGGACCAGCGCCTTCAGGACCTGCCGCACAAGGACCTCCGGCGCGCCCGTGCGGCGGCCGACAACATCATCCCCGCTTCGACCGGGGCCAACCGGGCGGTGGCAGAGGTCCTGCCCGAGCTGAGCGGAAAGTTCGCCGGCATGGCGTTCCGCGTCCCGGTCCTTGACGTGTCGGTCATCGACCTCAGCGTGCAGCTCTCCAAGACGACCACAGTCCAGGAAATCGTGGCCGCCTTTGACAAGGCCGCGGCCGGCGCGCTCCGGGGCGTCCTCGCGGTGAGCCACGAGGAGCTCGTTTCGTCGGACTTCAAGGGCAACCCGCATTCGTCGATCGTCGACGCGCCGCTCACCTTGATGCTCGGGGGAGACTGGGCCAAGGTGGTGAGCTGGTACGACAACGAGTGGGGCTTCAGCTGCCGCATGATCGACCTCATCACCTACATGGCGGGCAAGCTCTGAAAGCATCCATCACATCGGTCGACGTGGCCGGCAAGCGAGTCCTCGTCCGCGAGGACCTCAACGTTCCGATGTCGAAAGGCACGATCTCCGACGACGCGCGCATCCGGGCGGCGGTCCCGACCTTGCAGCATCTGGCCCAGCGCGGAGCCAGGGTGATCGTGATGTCGCACCTGGGGCGCCCAAAAGGCGTCGATCCCCAGCTTTCCCTGCGCCCGGTGTCGGCGCGGCTGGCCGAGCTGCTCAACCGCGATGTGCAGTTTGCCGGCGACTGCGTCGGCGAGCCGGCCCGCACGGCGGTGGACGGGATGACGGCCGGCCAGGTCCTGCTGCTCGAGAACGTGCGCTTTCACCCGGAGGACGAAGCCAACGACCCCGGGTTCGCACGAGAGCTCGCGTCGCTGGGCGAGATCTTCGTCAACGACGCCTTCGCCGCCTCCCACCGCGCACATGCGTCGGTCGTCGGAGTGGCGGCGTACCTCCCGGCCTTCGCGGGCGAGCTCATGGAAGCCGAGCTGAACGCTCTGCACCAGGCGCTCGACAGCCCGCGCCGCCCGATGCTCGCGGTGATCGGGGGAGCCAAGGTGTCGACCAAGATCGGAGTCCTGGAGCACCTCCTGGGTAAGGTCGACGGCGTGCTGATCGGCGGAGCCATGGCGAACACCTTCTTCAAGGCCAAGGGGTGGCCGACCGGGACCGGCCTGGTCGAAGACTCCTCCGTCACCGAGGCGGCCGCGGTCGCCTCCGGGGCCGCAGACAGGCTGGTCCTGCCGGTCGACCTGGTCTGCGCCCAGCGCATGGAGGCCGGGCAGCCGCTGCGGGTCATGGCGTCGGATGCCGTCGAAGCCGACTGGATGGCGCTCGACATCGGCCCCAGGACCGTCGCCTTGTTCGCGCAGCGTCTGCGCGGCGCCGCCGTCATCGTCTGGAACGGGCCGCTGGGCGTCACGGAGATCAAAGACTTCACCGACGGCACCAGGGCGGTCGGCGAGGCGATCGCCTCCTCCGGCGCCTACACGCTGGTCGGCGGCGGCGACACGGTGGCGGCGATCGACTCTCTCGGGCTGGCCGAGCGCTTCTCCCACGTGTCGACGGGCGGCGGCGCCACCCTCGAGTACCTCGAAGGCAAGGAGCTGCCCGGCATCGCGATCCTCAAGGAAGGCTGAGCGCGTTGAGCAGTCGCCCGCCCGGCATGCCGATCGTGGCCGCCAACTGGAAGATGAATCCGACCGACTCGGACTCGGCGCTCGACTTGGTGCGCGGCGTCCTGTCGGTGGCGAGAGGCCATGCCGACCGCGTCGAGGTCGCGCTGTTCCCGCCGTTCCCCTACCTCATGGGCGTGGCCGAGGTGCTGGCCGAGTCGGGCGTGAAGCTGGGCGCGCAGGACTGCTTCTGGGAGCCTTCCGGCGCCTACACCGGGGAGGTTTCACCCGCGATGCTGAAAGGCTGGTGCCAGTGGGTCATCGTCGGCCACTCGGAGCGCCGCATCTACGTCGGCGAGACGGACGAGATGGTGGCCAAGAAGGCCGCGGCGGCTCTCGCCAGCGAGCTCAGCGTGATCATGTGCGTGGGCGAGCTCAGCGAGCAGTACGATGCGGGCACCTCCGACCAGGTCGTCTCCGCCCAGGTCAAGGCGGGGCTTGCCAGCTGCTCTGCCGACGACTCGGCCCGCCTGGTGATCGCATACGAGCCGGTGTGGGCGATCGGCACCGGCAAGAGCGCCGACGCCGAGCATGCCTACAAGACCATGCGCCTGATCCGCCGGGTGGTGGGGGAGATGATCGGCGCGGGCGCCGCCCGCAAGGTTCGCGTCCTCTATGGGGGGAGCGTCAACTCGGCCAACGTGCAGTCATACGTGGAGCTCCCGCTGTGCGACGGCTGCCTGGTGGGCGGCGCCAGCCTGGACGCCGAGGAGTTCGCCCACATCGTCAAGGTGACCGCAGAGGTGTATGGCCACCGGTAGCGGCCGCGGCCCTGGAGTCCTCATCCTCCTGCGCCACGGCCAGAGCACATGGAACCTCGAAGACCTGTTCACCGGATGGCACGACGTCCCGCTGAGCGAGCGCGGCGTCACCGAAGCCGTGGAGGCCGGTCGGCTGATGAAGGAGGCGGGGCTGACACCGGATGTCCTGCACACCTCGGTCCTTGTCCGCGCCATCCAGACAGCTGACCTCGCCCTTGGCGCGATGGGCAGGACCTGGATCCCGGTGCAGCGGAGCTGGCGCTTGAACGAGAGGCATTACGGAGCGCTGCAGGGCCTGAACAAAAAGGAGACCGCCGAGAAGTACGGAGACGAGAAGGTCAAGCTGTGGCGGCGCAGCTACGACGTCCGGCCTCCCGACCTGCAGGTCTCCGACGAGCGGCACCCCTCTCACGATGCGAGGTATGAGGGCTTGCCGCCGGAGCTTCTGCCCAGCGCCGAATGCCTGAAGGACGTCATCGACAGGATGCTCCCCTACTGGTACGACGCCATCGTCCCGGACCTTCGGCTCCGCTCCTGCGTCCTGGTCTCCGCCCACGGCAACAGCCTTCGCGCCCTGGTCAAGCATCTCGACGGCCTGACCGAGCAGGAGGTCGTCGAGCTGAACATTCCGACCGGGGTGCCTCGAGTCTATGAGCTGGGCCCCGACCTCAAACCGCGTTCGTGGCGGTACCTCGGCGACCAGGAGGAGATCGAGCGCCGGGCGGCGGCGGTCAAGGCCCAGGCTTCCGGGTCGAAATCTCCGACCTCTTAGACTGGTCCAGTACTCGAGTACAAATTTGAACGCAGGGGGTTCCACCATGCCACTTGAGCTGCCACCGCTTCCCTACGGGTTCGACGCGCTCGAACCGCACATCGACGCCAAGACGATGGAGATCCATCACGACAAGCACCATGCCGCGTACGTCAACAACGCGAACGCCGCGCTCGAAAAGCACCCCGAATGGGCCAAGAAGTCCGTCGAGGACATCCTGTGGGGCATCAACCAGGTCCCTGAGGACATCCGCACCGTCGTCCGCAACAACGTGGGTGGCCACGCCAACCACTCGATCTTCTGGACGATCATGGGCCCCGGCGGCGGCGGCAACCCCACCGGCCGCATCGCCGACGCGATCAAGACCGCGTTTGGGACCTATGACGCCTTCAAGGAACAGCTGAGCAAGGCGGCCGTCGGACAGTTCGGCAGCGGATGGGCGTGGCTCGTCGTGGACAAGACCGGGAAGATGTCGATCAAGGGCTACGCGAACCAGGACAGCCCGTACATGGACGAGCTAACCCCGATCCTGGGCGTCGACATTTGGGAGCACGCCTATTACCTCAAGTACCAGAACCGGCGCGCGGATTACGTGACCGCGTGGTTCAACACGCTGAACTGGGACGCGATCAACACCCGGTTCGGCTCGGTTTGGAGTTAAGTAGAATCTCCCGGTCCAATGGCTAAGATTGCCAACCCGCTCGTCATCGTCGAGGCCGTCCTGTCGATCCTGCTGATCGTGAGCGTGCTCGTCCAGACTCCCAAGGCGTCAGGCCTTGGAGGGACGATCGGTGGGGGCGGGGACGGCCTTGGCGGCGGATACCGGACCCGGCGCGGGCTCGAGCGCCAGATCTACTGGACCACGTGGGTGCTGGCGGCGGCTTTCCTCATCTGCTCCGTCGCCCTGACGTACATGCGGGCACATAATCTCGCCTAGCCGCCTGGCGGCCGCCGCCTTCGCGGCGGCGGTGATGCTCGTCGCTTGCCAGCCCATCGCCACCGTGCCAAAGCCCGCGCGGGGCGGCACCGCGGTGGAGGCGCTGGTCGGCTCGGCCGCGGTGTTGAACCCCCTTTTCGAAACTGACGACAGCACGCGGGACGTCGACAGCGTCATCTACCAGGGCCTGGTCAGGCTGGATCCCGAGCAGAACCCGGTGGGCCTGCTGGCCTCCGGTTGGTCGGTATCGTCGGACCACCTTACCTATACATTCGACATTCGCCAGGGTGTCAGGTGGGCCGACGGCCAGCCCTTCAGCGCCGACGACGTCCTGTTCACCTACCACGTCCTCCAGGACGTCGAGTACCAGCAGCCGGGGGCTCAGTTCTGGCGCGACGTCGGGGTCGCCGCCGGCGGTCCCGGCCAGGTGGTGTTCTCGCTGAAGGCCCCAAGCGCGTCGTTCCCGCTCGCCCTGCAGATCGGGATCATCCCCAGGCACATCTACGCGGGGATGGCGCCGGCCCAGATCGCCGCGAGCCCATACAGCGGCGTACGTGCCTTCGGCACGGGCCCGTTCCGGGTCTCGGCCATCAGCAACCTGGCCATCACCCTCGACCGCAACCCCTACGCGAACCCCCAGCCTTACCTGGATCACCTCGTCTTGAGGACCTACCCGGCGAGCGATCCGCAGCAGGCGATCCGGGCGGTTCTTTCGGGGGCCGCCGACCTGGTGGGCGGGTTGGAGCCGCAGGAGGTCGATGCGCTCCTGGGGCGGACGGACCTCACCGTGCTCGACTCGCGGCTCTTCACCAACTCGTTCGTGGCCATGAACCCCGAAGGCGCCGGCCAGCAGTTCTTCAGCGATGGCAGCGTGAGGCTGGCCCTCACGCAGGCCGTGGACCGGCAGCGCCTGATCGACCAGGTGCTCTCGAGCAAGGCGGACCCGGACCCCACGCCGATCCCGACCGCCGAATGGGCTTACTCGGCGGCCGCGGCCGGTCTCCATCCCTATGACCCGCTCGCAGCCGCCAGGGGGCTGGACGCCGCCGGCTGGACGCTGAAGACGGGGGCCAAGCTCCGCTCCAAGAACGGGACGGATTTCAAAGTCGGGCTGGTGGTAGCCGACTCCTACCCGAATCGGCAGGTCGCCGACGCGCTGGCGCAGCAGCTGCTCCTCATCGGAGTGGAGGTCGACGTCAAAGCGGTCCCGGCCTCGCAGCTGGTGCAGAGCTACCTGGTCGGCCACAACTACCAGATGGCGCTGGTTGCGTTCGACGTCGGGGCCGACCCGGACCTGTACTCCTTGTGGCATTCCGGCGCCGACCCCTCGGCGCTGAACTTTGCGTACGCGCGGGGCTGGGGCCTCATCGACAAAGACCTCGAAGATGGTCGTGCCGAGCTCGACTCACCGTCGCGCCTGGCCTCGTACATCGATTTCCAGATGCTGATGGCCGCCGCCGCGCCGGCGATCTTCCTGTATTCCGGCCGCTACGACTACGCCGTCTCCCAGCGCGTCCACGGGGTTCACATCGACAAGGTCATCGAGCCGTCCGACCGGTTTCGATATGTTGCGGACTGGTACGTCAACACGACGTAGGCGGTCCGGGCTCAGATCTCCTTTTCGTAGCAGACGCTGGTGGGCGCGCCGGCGTACTCGCCCCAGCAATGTACCGGCGCGAATCCCGCCCGGCGGTACAGGCCTATTGCCAGGACCTGGTGGACGCCGGTCTCCAGGACCAGCCTGTGGACTCCGAGCCCGCGCGCGGCCGCCTCGAGGTGATCGAGGACCGCGGCGCCGACGCCTTGCCCGCGGGCCGCGGGCTCGACGTACATCCGCTTGACCTCCGCGGTGTCCTCGTCCAGGCGGCGAAGGGCTCCGCAGCCGACGGCCCGGCCGCCCTGGCGGGCGACCAGAAACACGCCCACGCCGGCGGCCACGTGTTCGGGCTTGAGGTTCGGCCCGAACCTGTGGTCAGGCGTGTAGAGGCTCGACAGGTGCGCGTCAAGAGCCGCGACGAGGCGCCTGGCGTCCGCCGAGTCGAAGGGCTCTGGGGTCACGGTCAGGTTCATGAGGAAGCTCGCGCGATGGTAGCGGGAGGACGACTGTGGCGCCCCGTCTGGTCGACAATTAGGGGGTGGATCTCGGGCTCAAGGGCCGGCGGGCGCTGGTGACGGCGGCGAGCAAGGGGCTCGGGCGCGCATGCGCTGAGGCCCTCGTCGCCGAAGGCGCCAGCGTCTACATCTCCTCCCGCGACGGCGCGTCGATCGAGGCCACCGGTCGCGCGATCCACGCGGCAGGATGGTTCGCCGCGGACGTTTCGGTCGCGGGCGAGCCGGAGTCGCTGGTGGCGAAGGCGGCCGACGCCATGGGCGGCCTTGACGTCCTGGTCGCCAACGCGGGTGGACCGCCCGCGGGTACCTTCCAGAGCACGCCGTTGGAAGCCTGGGAAGCCGCTTTCGAGCTCACGCTCATGAGCGCCGTCAGGCTGGTCCATGCTGCGTTGCCTCACCTCACGCGCTCGGGCCAGGGCCGGGTCGTTTTCATCACCTCGGTCTCGGTGCGGCAGCCCATCCCGACCCTGGTTTTGTCCAACGCTCTGCGGGCTGCGGTCACCGGCCTCTCCAAGACACTGGCCCGCGAGCTTGCCGGCGACGGCGTCACGTTCAACTGCCTCGCCCCTGACGCCATCCTCACCGACCGGATACGGCACCTCGCGTCCGGACGGGGCGGAGACGTCGAGGCGGAGCTCAAGCGCAGAGCCGAGGCAGCGCCGATGAAACGCTTCGGCGAGCCCGCAGAATTCGCCGCCGCCTGCGCGTTCCTGTGCTCGCGCCAGGCAGGCTTCATCACCGGCCAGACCATCGGCGTCGACGGCGGCGCGCTGCTCGGCGTCCACTGAGAGCCGATGAGACACCAGTCCACTAGGATCTTCAGGTGAGCGCAATCCGTTTCGCAGAGCGCATGAATCACCTGGGCACCGAGGGCGCGTTCGTGGTGCTCGCCAAGGCCAGGCGGCTCGAGGCCGAGGGCAAGCACATAGTGCACCTCGAGATCGGCGAGCCCGATTTCGCAACCCCCGACAACATCATCGAAGCGGGCATCTCGGCGATGCAGCACGGCTACACGCATTACACGCCCGCCAGCGGCATCTTCGAGGCACGCGAAGCGGTCGCAGGGTTCGTCACGAGGATGCTGAAGACCGAAGTCGAACCGACCGAAGTCGTCCTCGTGCCCGGCTCGAAGAACGTGCTGCTGTTCACCTTGCTCGCCTGCATCGAGCCGGGCGACGAGGTGATCCTGCCCGACCCGGGATACCCCGCGTACGCGTCGCAGGTCAGCTTCCTCGGCGCCATCCCGAAGGCGGTCACCCTGCGCGAAAAGACCGGCTTTCGGATGGATCTTGACGAGCTGGAGTCGCTTGTCACCCCGAAAACGAGGATGCTCATCATCAACACGCCGCAAAACCCGACCGGCGGGGTGCTCACCGAAGAGGACGTCGACTTCGTGTGCGAGCTGGCTCACAAGCACGACCTCCTCGTCGTATCTGACGAGATCTACAGCCAGCTCGTCTACGGGTTTCACCACGTGTCGCCGCTGTCGCGCCCGGGAATGCGGGAGCGGACCGTCCTGATGGACGGGCTCTCTAAGTCGTATGCAATGACAGGCTGGCGGTTGGGCTACGCC
>DATLUC010000047.1:0-8222 GCA_035533335.1 Candidatus Baltobacterales bacterium | reverse complement strand
GGAGGAGCGGTTGGCTTCCTGATGATGGCCGGCAACCTCGGCGGCCTGCTGCTGGTGCTGCTGGTCCAGGTCGTGATCGGCAATGCCTACCTCGCGCTGGGCGCCCTGGTCGTGGTGGCGCTGGCAGGGATCCCCGTGGTCCTGCGCCTGCCGTCGCACGTGTCCGCGACCAGATAGGGGGACTGGGACCCCGAATCGGGCGGCCGTTCGGCCCGCCGCCCCGCAGCGCCCGCGGCCTAGCGTCGAGTCATGAGGCGCACGCTCCTGGCGGCAGCCCTCGCCCTGTTCGTACTGGGCGGCTGTGGGGCGGCCTCGCAGGGGTATGGGGCACGCTCTGCGGGGGTCAGCCCATCAGCGGCGGAAACGCCCACCCCGACGGGGGCCGGGACTCCATCCGGGCTCCCCGTGCCGAGTCCGACTCCCGCTGCGGTGCGTGCGGGCGCGCCGGCCTGGGTGGCGGTGTCGGTGGCCACGGAGTGGCGCAGCCCATCCTCGCCCCGGCCCGTCGACGCGCCGGCCCTGGCCGCCCCGGCGCGAATCAGGGAGTGGCTCGCCGCGCTGAGCCCCACCGACCAGGCCGGCCTGATCGGCAGGGCCGACTCCCAAGTCCTTCTGGGCGACAGGGTGGACGTGACCGCCGTCAGTAGATCCTGGGCCCACGTGGTCGTGCCTGACCAGGCCACGCCGCTGGACCCCCGCGGTTACCCGGGCTGGATCCCGCTGGCTCAGCTGAGCGCCGTCGAGCCACCGGCTTCAGGCTTGGTTGCGACGGTGACGGACCCCACCACGTGGCTGCTTCGCGGCGGCCTGCCGGTGGTGGAGGTGGCCTTCGGCACCAGGCTGCCGGTGGTCGACCAGGTCGCCTCGATCGTCCAGGTGGGACTGCCCGGTGAGGTCGTGTTGGACGCGCCCTCGAGCGCTGTCGCAATCGCGCCCGCGGGCACACCGGCGCGCGACTCGGCCGGCGCGGCGGTGGTCGAGAGCGCCCACCTGTTCCTCGGCGTGAGGTACCTGTGGGCCGGCACGTCCGCCTTCGGCTTCGACTGCTCGGGCCTGGTCTACAACGTGTTCAGGGTGCACGGGGTGGTGCTGCCCCGCGACGCGCAGGACCAGGCCCTGGTCGGCACGGCCGTGGCCAAGCAGAGCCTGCAGCCCGCAGACCTGGTGTTCCTCGCCCGGGGCGGGGTGGTGCACCACGTCGCCATCTACATCGGCTCGGGCATGCTGCTCGACTCTCCCGACCTGGGACGCGGGGTGCAGGTCGTGTCGATGGCCGCCGAGCCTTACGCCTCCGAGTTCTCCGGCGCGCGCCGCGTGCTCGCCTGATCGCCGGCGCCCTCTTTGATGAGGCCCTCGATGTCCAGCCGCCTGCCGCTGAAGCTCAGGTGACCATCGGCGTCCTTGGGCCATTCGGACTCGGGCCGGTCCCAGGCCAGCTCCAGCCCGTTTCCGTCCGGGTCGCTCAGGTACAGCGCCTCGTGGGTCCCGTGATCGTTGACACCGTCGAGCGGCCAGTCGGCCGCGACCAGGCGTCGCAGCGCGTCGCCCAGCGCGGCCCGTGTCGGGTAGCGGATGGCCACGTGATAAAGCCCGGTGGTGCCGGGTGGCGGGGGGTTGCCGCCCTTCGATTCCCAGGTGTTGAAGCCGAGGTGATGGTGATAGCCGCCGGCCGACAGGAACAGCGCGTCCGGGCGCCTGAAAACGACATCGAACCCGAGGATGTCGACGTAGAAGTGATGCACCCGGTCGATGTCGGCGGTCTTGAGGTGGACGTGCCCGATGTCGACTCCTGCGTCGATGGGCCGCTCGCTCCGCTCGCGAGGCGCGACCCCGGTTGGCGTGGTGAGCTCCGTCCTGCTCATCTCAGTCGGCCGGCGGCCCGGCCAGCTTCCAGCCGTTCTGCCAGGGCCAGTCGTGCTGGATCTGCAGCATGATCAGCAAGAGCCCCATCCCTTCCAGCGCGCGCGCCATCACCAGCGGGCCCGCGTCGATGGGCCGGAAGCCGATCGAGCCGACAAACTCGAGCGCTTTGTCCTTGGCGGCCTGGTCGTCACCCGCCACGAAGCCATCGAGGCGCGTGCCGCCAACCGACGGCTCCGCCATGCGTGAGGCGAACGCGTAGTTAAGTGCTTTGACCACATGGACTTTGGGGTGCCGCTTCTGGATCTCTTCGGCGTTGGACGGTCCGTTCAAGACCTCGCCCGGGTTCTGAGTGTTGACGTGGTTGGTGGCGTCGATGACCACCTTGCCGTCGACCGAGTCTCCGAGCCCGCGGAACACCTCGCCGAGCTTGCCGTACGGCACGGCGATGATCACGAGGTCCGCGTCTTTCACCGCCTCGACGTTGGAGCTGCCGGCCTGTGCGCCGCTCGCTCTGGCCGCCTCCGCGGCCTTCTCCTGGCTCGTCGCCGTGATCGTCACCGAGTGGCCTGCCTTGACGCCGGATGAAGCGAGCGCCTTGCCGACGTTTCCCGAACCGATGATCGTGATCTTCATTTGAGCTCTCCCCGTGGTCCCGTTGATCTCAAACACGCAACCTGCGGCGGCGCCAGGTTAATCGAGTTCAGAATACGCAGGCTGTGGGCAGGCTCGAACACCGCGCCGTCATCGTCACCGGGGCAGCGTCCGGTATCGGCAGCGCCTACGCGCGCCGTCTCGCGCTCGAGGGCGCCCGCCTGGGCCTCGTCGACATCGACATGGAAAGGCTGGTGGCGGTCGCGGCCGAATGCCGGGCGGCCGGCGTCGAAGCGCTCGAGGTCGAGCTCGACGTCTCCGATGCTCGGGCCGTGCGACAGGCGGTCGACGGGATCGCATCCCGCCTGGGCGGGATCGACGGCCTGGTCAACAACGCCGCGGTCCTGTCGACGCTGCGCAATCGACCGTTCGAGGAGATCGAGCCCGCGGAGCTCGACCGGGTCCTGGCGGTCAACGCGCGCGGGCCCTTCCTGATGTGCCAGGCGGCAGTGCCTCACATGCGCCGGCGCGGGGGTGGCAAGATCGTCAACATGGCGTCAGGCTCGCTGCTTGCCGGTCCGCCGGGTCTCGCCCACTACGTGATGTCGAAGGGAGCGGTGTTCGCCCTCACGCGCGTGCTGGCCCGAGAGCTCGGACCGGCAGGCATCAACGTCAACTCGATCGCGCCGGGCCTGACGGTCACCGATGGCGTGCGGGCGGTCTATCCGGACTCGTTCATCACATCCGTGCGAACGTCTCGCAGCATCGCCCGCGATGAGGTGCCGGAAGACCTGGAAGGGACTCTCGTCTACCTGCTTTCGGCGGACAGTGATTTCGTCACCGGCCAGATGATCGTCGTCAACGGCGGAGCCCAGTTCTGGTAGATCGAGCATGAGCTTGAACTGGAAGGGGGCCCGGCCTCTCGATCGCTCCCCGCTCGAGGGCGAGCTGGTGCGGCTCGAGCCCGTCGACCCCGGACGCCACGCCCGCGAGCTGTTCGAGGCGTCGCGTCACGCCGACGAAATCTGGACCTACCTCGCCTACGGGCCGTTTGAGTCTCTTGGTTCGTTCACGGTGTGGCTCCAGGCAAGGGCCGATTCCACCGACCCGCTGTTCTATACAGTGGTCGACCGGCAGGCGCACGCCGCGCGCGGCATGGCGAGCTACCTTCGAATCGCGCCCGGCGACGGCGTGATCGAGATCGGTCACGTCTGGTTCGCGCCGGCCCTGCAGCGCACCAAGCAGGCAACTGAAGCGATCTTCTTGCTGGCCCGCCACGCCTTCGACGACCTGGGCTACCGGCGCCTCGAGTGGAAGTGCGACTCGCTCAACGCACCATCCCGCCGAGCCGCCGAGCGGTTTGGCTTCACTTATGAAGGGATCTTCAGGCAGCACATGGTGATCAAGGACCGCAACCGCGACACCACATGGTTCTCGATCATCGACAGCGAATGGCCGACTCGCAGGGCGGCATTCGAGCGCTGGCTGGACCCGGCCAACTTCGACCAGGACGCAAGGCAACGCCGCTCGCTGACCGAGATCCGCGCCGCGCTGCCTGCCTAGAAGGCGAGCTGCACCGAATGCGCTGGCCGCGGGACCCGCGGCAGGCATGCGATGTAATGGATCGCGCAGGCGGCGAGCGCGATCGCCAGGGCGCTGAAGAAGATCACCTCGAAGATCGCCACTCCCGTGCCCATTACGCCCATCGCGACCATCATCCCGACCAGCGCCAGGCCGAAGGTGGCACCCTTGACCACCATCACGCCGGCGAGCACGAAACCGGCCGGCTGCCGTCTCAGGAGGAGCACGCCGGATAGGATCGTCAGGGGGACGACGATGCCGAGATCGCCGGCCTGCACGAACAGCGTGCTGTAGCTCTCCAACCCTGGGGGCGGGGTGCCGGCGACCAGGGCGGGAACGATCCGGCCCAGCCACATCAGCGCGAGCAGCGCGGCAAACCCGACCAGCGTCCAGCCGACCAGGCGGCGGCGGAAGCGTCCCGAGAACCTCGAGCGGAGGCGGGTCGGATCGATCGCAAGCAGGGACAGGACGAAGGCGAACAGGCTGGCTGAGAAGATGGCGACGTAGACCAGGAACAGCTCGTTGTAAGCACCCCCGAACGCCAGGAGCATGTAGGTATAGGTGAAGTAGAGGAGGACGCCCGCCCTCAGCACCAGCCCGCGGAGCGAGCCGTTACGAACCAGCAGCGTAGCGATGATCAGGAGCGGGATCGCCACGGCCAGGGTGACCATGTCCTGCCCGATCGCCTGCGAAGCCCCGGACAGAGATTCGTTGCCGTAGAGGCCTCCGCCCTGCATGGTGACGGTCTCTCCGCGCAGGGTCAGGAAGGTGTGGTGGTGCTGTCCGAACCCGCTCAGAATGCCCGCGAGCGTGGCGAGGAGGGCCAGCCCGGCGACGACCGCCGATAGGCCTGTGATCCATGCCAGGGGGGCGACCGAGGTGGCGAGCTCGCTCTCTCGAGAGCGGTAGCGAAGGATGAATTCTCGGACGGTGGTGGACTGCATGCTCCCATCGTCTGCTGGCGGCTATACGTTGACCTACGGGCGAAAGACCCGCATCGGGCAGGCAATTGGCCTATTCCGAAGGCAAAGAGAAGGGCTCCGGCGCGCTGCCGGAGCCCTGTGGGGAAGTTGAACCTTCTTCAGCTGCAGCCGGTCGTGGCTCCGCAGTTCAGACACTTGTAGCAGGACCCCGAGCGCACTGTGATCGCTCCGCAGTCCGGGCACGCCGGGGCGTCGGTGTTGACGAAAGCGATCTTCTGGACCGATCCACTGTGGCCGTTGCCGTTGGTCGTCGGCGAGGCGATCACCTTAAGCTCGGTGACGCTCGAAGCACCCTTGGTCTCGCCCGAGGGGTTTGACGGCGCTGCGGATGACGAAGCCGTCTCGGCCGGCGGGTCGCGGCGGATGATGCCCACCTCGTCCTGCTCCTCGACGGGGAGGAAGTGGCTCGCCATCCACCGGAAGATGTAGTCCACGATCGACTTGGCGATCGGGATCTCCGGGTTCTTGGTGAACCCTGATGGCTCGAAGCGCATGTGGCTGAACTTGTCGACCATGAACTTCAGGGGCACTCCGAACTGGAGCGCGTAAGAGGTCTGGGTCGCGAAGGCGTCCATCAGGCCCGAGATCGTCGAGCCCTCCTTGGCCATCGTCACGAAGAGCTCACCCGGGGTGCCGTCTTCGAACATGCCGACCGTGAGGTAGCCCTCGTGGCCCTGGATGTCGAACTTGTGGGTGACCGCCTTGCGCTCGTCAGGCAGCTTGTGCCGGACGACCCGGTAATCGACCTGGTCGGCGGCCACCGCCTTCTTCTTCTCCTTGTCGAGCGATGTGGATAGCGGCTGGGAGCGCTTGCACCCGTCGCGGTAGATCGCGATGCACTTGAGGCCGAGCTTCCACGACTCGAGATAGGTCTGCTCGATGTCCTCGACGGTCGCGTCGCTAGGCAGGTTGACGGTCTTGGACATCGAGCCCGAGATGAACGGCTGCACGGCCGCCATCATCCGGACATGGCCCATGGGGGCGATCGAGCGGCTGCCCTTGACTGGTTTGAAGGCGCAGTCGAAGACCTTCAGGTGCTCGTCGAGCAGCTGAGGCGCGCCCTCGATGGTGTCGTTCTCGTCGATGTACTCGACGATCTCGGTGGCCTGCTTCTCGTCGTAGCCGAGTTTGCGGAGCGCCGCCGGCACGGTCGTGTTGACGATCTTCAGCAGGCCGCCGCCCACGAGCTTTTTGTACTTGACCAGCGCCAAGTCGGGTTCGATGCCGGTGGTGTCACAGTCCATCATCAGGCCGATGGTGTTGTGACTTACGAATCCGTTGGCCACGTAAGTGACATTGGCCGGGACTGAGATGTCATAGGTGAGTTGCTCCTCACCTAGTTCAGCCTTCGCGACCGAATCGTAGAAGAAGCTAAGGATCTGCTTCAACTCGACGCTGCCGGTGCGCTCAAGTAGCGCAGTGGCAGAGCGGCGCGACACTGCCCCGTGACGGCGCATCGCCATCAGCAGGGTCTTGCGCAAAGGGTCATTCGCTGGGGCCAGGCTCTCCAGCATCTCCTGAGAGAGCGGAATGTGGTCGTAGCGCGCGGCTTGCGGATGATCAACGCGAGCTACCAAACCAAGCTTCCGCCTGGAGATGAAACCTACTGATTCTCCGAAGAGTCCTGAGACCGACTGGTTGAGCAATCGGAGCACGTAACGCGGCGAGCTACCCCAGCTTCCCTTGCCAGGCGCGTCGACCTTGCGCGTCGTAACGAATCCCAGCGCCAACAGGATCGCTTGCACGTCGCGGCTGAACTGCTCTGAGACGGTCGTGAAGGAGACGTAGCCGGACGACACCGTGCCGTCGGCTTCGAAGAGTCCGCGCACAAAGGAGCCATAAATGGAGGGATCGTTGGTGTGCAGAACAGCATCGGGGACGTGGGCCAAATATCCCTTGCCCTGGTGGCCGGGCAAAGGTGCCAGCTTGGCGAACCCACAACCCTCCCACCACCATGTCAGGCGGACGGAGTTGAAGGCGACTTCGACGTAGCCTCGTTTCTCGGTGATCGAGGCCTTGAGGCCGAACAGGGACTCGCCGAGGGCGGCCAAGCGCTCCACCACGTCGCGGTCCGAGGCGGCTACGCAAAGACGCAGGCCCTTGGAGTGGAGGGAGCCGTCGCCCATGAAGTAACCGATGAACTCAGCCAGATCGGAGGTCATCTGGCGCGGTACGAATGTGCGGGGGTCCGATGTCCAGTACGCGTCAGGAAGTGGCGGCAGTTGGACGGTGGCCGGCTCCCCGACCATTCCCCCCAGCATCATCGGGACGCGGTCGCCACTTCGGATGTCGCTCAGGCGTCGCCAAGTCCACTTACCGTCAGCGCCCACCACCTTGATGCGATGGGTCGTGGTGCCCTGGATCCTGTAGCCGCGACTGGTCTCCACCGTGACCACCGGCTCCGCGCCGTTGACAAAGAACTTGGTCGCCGTACGGGGTCCTTCATCTGTGGAGACCGCAGCATCCAGGGCCTGCCACTTTTCGCCTTCGGGATCACCCAGGCTCTGGAGCCTGACCAGGCCGCGGTCCGTGAGGACTAGCGAGTCGCCCACCAGACAACCGGTCGGCGCCAGCACCGTCGCCTGAGCGTTGCGGTAGCCGTGTGCGCGGCCGAGCTTGACCGCCTCGTCCCACGTCTCTCGCGCCGCGTCGACCACGCCCTGGGATTCAGGCGAGGTGGAAAGCTGGTGCGCCGCCTGGCGGTGCTTTTCCATCACCCGCAGCATCGGCTCGCGGTTCTTGGCGTACTCGCTGAAAGGACCCTTGACCTGGGCCATGCGCGCCGACTGGGCGAATGCGCGGCCGGTCATGATCGAGGTGATGGCGCCGGCGAAGCGGCGACCCTCGTCGGAGTCGTACGCAAGACCCATCGACATCAAGAGAGCGCCCAGGTTGGCGTAGCCCAGGCCGAGGGGGCGCAGGGCTTCGGAGTTCTTGCCGATCGCAGGAGTGGGGTAGGAGGCGTTGGAGACCAGGATCTCCTGCCCGGTGAAGCAGATGTCCACCGCGCGGCGGAACTGGTCGACGTCGAACGTCCCCTCGGCGGACTGGAACTTCATCAGGTTGAGCGACAGGAGGTTGCACGCGGTGTCGTCCAGGAACACGAACTCGGAGCAGTTAGCGACTACGAGCCCGTTGACGATGTACGAGTGATTGCGGGGTTCAGTCAGGTTGTAGGTCAGCTCGACACCGTCCGATGTCCGG
>DATLUC010000046.1:0-4792 GCA_035533335.1 Candidatus Baltobacterales bacterium | reverse complement strand
TTGAGAGGCGCCTCTGCGGAGGTCGTTCGGCTGCACAGGCTCTGGGATGAGCACACCCACCAACCGTTTCCCCCCACCACGTCCGACCCGCGCGTGCAGGAGGTCATGCTCTACGCGTCTTGGGTCGGGAGCATGGTCGAGGTCGCGCTGCGGCGGGAAGCGCTGGACCACAATCTTGCCCAGATGCTCAAGACCCGCAGGGCGGAGGGCAACCAGCGGTTGTTCCGGGCGGCCGGAGAGCTCGGCGATCCCATCCGCTCGTTCGTGGCGCGGCTGATCACGATCGAGGATTTGCTGGCAGAATTGCCCGTCAAGTGAGGGGCCTCAGCGCTGGTGCGCGCCCGCCCGGCATCGCTTTGGCGTTGCTCATGCTGATGGCCTGCAACAGCGGCAGCCCGCCCGCCATCAGCGCCATCGTCGCCTCCGCGGCGCGCACTCTGGTGGCGGCGCCCGACCTGAGCGACCAGCCCTCCTTCGCCGACCGCAGCGGGCGCCTGCCGGCGCTCACCCTCCAGAACCTGTTTCACCCCACCTACGTGGTGCCGCAGGATCCCAGCCAGGTCCGCACGCTTTTGGTGACCGGGGACATCATCCCCGCGCGCGGGGTCAACTACTTCGCCACCATCAAGCACGACTTCCTGTGGCCGTTTCGACCGACCGCCGCCTACACCAGGAACGCCGACATCACCTACGTCAATCTCGAGGCGCCGCTTTTCGCCGGCTGCCCGGTGAACCCCGCGGAAAGCTTCACTTTCTGCGGTGACCCTCGCTTCGCCGCCAGCCTCTCATACATGGGCGCCGACGTGGTGAACCTGGCCAACAACCACACCTCCAACTACGGCGCGCAGGGGATCACCCAAACCGAGCAGCTGCTCCAGCAGCAGGGCATCCTCACCTCGGGCCTGGGCCCAGTCGCCGTGATCAACGTCCGCGGCCTGAAGTTCGGGTTCATCGGATTCAACGGCGTCGGTCGGGCGATCGACAAGACCGCTCTCAAGGAGGGCATCGCGCGCGCCCGGCAGCTCGCCGACATCGTGGTGGTCCAGTTCCACTGGGGCAAGGAATACGAGCGCCAGCCGATGGCAGCTCCCAGCGTGCCGACCCCCGACGACCCGGTCGTGATCGGCCACGACGCCATCGACTGGGGCGCCGACATCGTGATCGGCAACCACCCGCACTGGTATCAGGGGGTCGAGATCTACCACGGCAAGCTGATCACCTACGCGCATGGCAACTTCGTGTTCGACCAGATGTGGTCGGAGGAGACCCGAGAGGGGGTGATCGGCACCTATACCTTCTATGGGACGAAGCTGGTCTCGGCGACCTGGAAGGCGGTCCGCAGCTACGACTACGGCCAGCCCGTGTTCATGAGCCCCACCGACAACGCGACCGCGCTGCAGACGATGGAGGCGGCGAGCGACCAGCTCGCGACCAGATTGGGCGAGCCGACCACGAGCCCGGTCCCCGCCATGCCGCCCTCGCCCCCATACGCGCCGGAGCACGCACCCGCATAGCGGTCCGCTAGACTGCTGGGCAACTTACCCAGGGGGTTTCCGCCGTCGCAGCTTACGTCCCAGAAACAGGAAGCTCATACACGCGTGGCCGGCAGCGCCGCCGGCGCGACCGCTTCGTGTTCTTTCTCGCCCTGGTCCTGGTCATGGCCGGAGCAGTCACCAGCGCCTTCGTGGCGGTCGGCCACCGCGCGCCGATCCCAGTCAAGCTCGCTCACGCCACTGCGCCTGCCGCCAAGCCGTATGACCACTTTGATTTTTCGAACTACTGGCTTTTGACCCACGGCCAGCCCGACCTGCCGATCCACGGGCAGGCCGCTTACCTCGTCGACCTCGACACGCGCCAGGTGCTGTGGGAGCGGGATCCGGAGACCCCCCGCGCGCCGGCGAGCCTGACCAAGCTCATCACCGCGATGGTCGCCGTCGACGACGCCGGCTCGCTCGACCGCATGGTGACCGTGCCGGTCGGGGCGACTCAGGTGATCCCGAGCCTGATGGGCCTTTCCGCCGGCGAGCAGTTGACGGTCAGGGAGCTGCTCGACGGCCTGTTCCTCGACTCGGGCAACGACGCGGCCGAGGCGCTGGCCGGCGGGATCGTGCCGCGCGACCGCTTCATCAGGCAGATGAACCAGAAGGCGAAGAGCATCGGGCTCACGCAGAGCCACTTCGTCAACCCCAGCGGGCTCGACGCCGATGGCCACGTGATGTCGCCCCACGACCTGGTCCACACCGCCGCGTACCTGGAGGAGTACTACCCCGAGCTGGCCGCCATCGCCGGGACCAAGGACATCGCGATTCCGGCCACCGCCACCCACAAGGCCTACTACCCGCACAACGTGAACCAGTTTTTGTTCAGCTATCCGGGCGCCACTGGCTTGAAGACCGGCCTCACGGACAACGCCGGAGGCTGCGAGCTCGGCACCGCGACCCGCAACGGCCGCCATCTGATCGTGGTCGTCATGAACGCCACGCTCCATTCGACAGCCGACGCCACCCTGCTGCTCAACTACGGCTTCAGCATCGACCCCCAACCCGCCTTCGGGCCCTTCTCCACGACCGCGCACTAGACTTCGGGAGTCGTGGCTCGACTCACCGGATTGACCGCGCTCGAGGTGCTGGATTCGAGGGGGAATCCGACCATCGCGGTGAGCGCGCACACCGAGGGGGGCACGGGAAGGGCGATCGTCCCCTCCGGCGCCTCGACCGGCGTGCACGAGGCGGTCGAGCTGCGCGACGGCGATCCCAAGCGCTTCGGCGGCAAGGGGGTGACCAAGGCCGTGGCCAACGTCAACGGAGAGATCGCCAAGCGGCTGCGGGACTTCGACATCAGCGACCAGAAAGGATTGGACGCCGCGCTCATCGAGCTCGACGGAACGCCGAACAAGGCAAGGCTGGGGGCCAACGCCATCCTGGGCGTCTCGCTCGCAGCAGCACACGCGTCCGCCCAGGTCGAGGGCCTACCGCTTTACCGCCATCTCGGTGGAGACGAGGCCTCACTCCTACCGCTGCCGATGGCGAACATCCTCAACGGCGGCGTGCATGCGGACACCTCGGTCGACCTCCAGGAGTTCATGGTCTGCCCCATCGGCGCGCCCAGTTTCGCCGAGGCGATGCGGGCTGTGGCCGAGGTGTACCACACGCTCAAAGGCGTGCTGAAGGCGCAGGGGTTTGCCACCGGGGTGGGCGACGAGGGGGGCTTTGCGCCGAGCCTGGCTTCCAACGAGGACGCGCTCAAGCTCATCGTCGAGGCGATCCAAAAGGCAGGCTACCGGCCCGGTCCTGACGTCGCGATCGCGCTCGACCCCGCGGCCAGCGAGTTCTACCGGGACGGGAAGTACACGTTGAAGGGCGAGGGACGCTCCCTGGACGCCGCCGCGCTGGTCCAGCTCTACCAGGACTGGATCGGCCGCTACCCGATCATCTCGATCGAGGACGGCATGGCCGAGGACGACTGGGACGGGTGGCGCCTGCTGACCGACACCATCGGCGAGCGAGTGCAGCTGGTCGGCGACGACCTGTTCGTCACCAACGTCAAGCGTTTGCAGGAGGGGATCGAGCGCAAGGTGGCGAACTCGATCCTGATCAAGGTCAACCAGATCGGCACCCTGAGCGAGACGCTGGAGACGATCGAGCTCGCCCGAAAGGCCGGCTACAGCGCGGTCATCTCCCACCGCTCGGGTGAGACCGAAGACACCACCATCGCCGACCTCGCGGTCGCGACCGGGGTCGGGATGATCAAGACCGGCGCCCCGGCCCGCTCCGAACGCGTGGCCAAGTACAACCGGCTTTTTGCCATCGAGGCCGAGCTCGGTAGCTCGGCCGTCTATGCCGGTCGCTCCCGGCTGAGGTGAAAGCTTCGACCCGCGCCGTCCACTCGGGGCGTTCACTCGGCGCGCGCAGCCCTTTAGCCCCCGACCTGAGTCCGGCCGCCGTCCATGTCTACAAAGACCTCGACGACTACGACGCCGTCGCGCGCGGGGAGCGTCCCGGTCACTACTACGGGCGAAACTCCAACCGCAACCGCGATATGCTCGAGCGCGCGGTCGCCGAGCTGGAGGGAGCCGAAGCAGGCGTGGCCACCGGGTCGGGCATGTCCGCCCTGCACACCGCGATCCTGGCCCTCGCGCCCCGACCCACCACCATCGTCGCCACCCGGGAGCTCTACGGCGGCACGGCCGCCCTGCTGCGCTTGGACCTCGAGCCGGCCGGGTACAAAGTCCACTTCCTGGACTTCGGCGACCCCGACGCCGTGCGGCGCTCGATGGACGGCGCGGGCCTGGTGCTCGCCGAGACCATCACCAATCCCCTTTGCCACGTACCCGACCTCGAGGCCATCGGGGCGATGGCGCGCCAGCAGCAGATCCCGTTCCTGGTCGACAACACCTTCGCCAGCCCCATCCTCTGCCGTCCGCTCGAGCTCGGCGCGACGGTCGTGATGCACAGCGCCACCAAGTACCTCGGCGGCCATTCGGACCTGGTGGCGGGAGTCATCGTCGGCAGCGCCGCCGTGATGGGAACCGCGCGCCTGCGCTCGGTGCGCACCGGGACGCCGCTGGGGCCCTTCGAGGCGTGGCTGGCCCTACGCGGCCTGCGCACCTTAGAGTTGAGGATGCGCCGTCACAGCGACAGCTCGCTTGCTTTGGCGCGGGCGATGCGGACGATGCCCGGCGTGGAGCGCGTTCATCATCCCCTGCTCGAGGGCTCGCCGTCGGGCGAGGTGGCGCGCAGGTTGCTGCCGCAGGGCGCGGGGGGGATGATGGCCTTCGACCTCGAAGGCGGCC
>DATLUC010000045.1:0-11310 GCA_035533335.1 Candidatus Baltobacterales bacterium | reverse complement strand
AGCGCTTGCCTGCGGAGCAAGAGGCAGCAAGTTCGATTCTTGCCAGGCGCACCATCACGCCCACTTGTCGCGATAGGGCCTAAAGACCGGGTCTTCCCCTCCGACAACCGATACGTTCATGGAGGCGGCGGCGCCTTTGTGGTGCTGGACGCCGCGGGCCAGTACGAACCAAATTTCAGGATCGGCAGGCGCGTCACTGAAATGGACTCGGCCCAGGCATGGAGTGACTGGAACGGCCAGCCAAGCGCAACCAACTCAGGAGCTTTCGACACAGCCGCCGCCAGTGTCACCGAAGTCGGGCTTTCCTTCGGCGGTGGCTGCTACTTCGAGAACGGCGTCGGGACTAGCGATGGGTCCGGCACCTTCACCTTGAACACATTCACGGTCTCCTAGGAACGCTAAATCACGGCGGTGGGAGCGAGCCTTCACCGCCACCACATTCGGATCAGGTCTACGTGCCGCTGAAGAATTTGTTCAGGGCCGCCTCCAACGCCTGGGCGATACGCTGCTGGCCGGCCGGGTCGCTCGCGATCTGCGCTTCGGTTGGGTTGGTGATGAACAGGGGCTCGACCAGCGCTCCCGGCATCTGGCTCGGATCGTCGACCCATCCCGCCGATGAAGGGCCGAGCTCGATGAGATGACCGTACGAGTCGCCGGTGGAAGTGAGGGCCGGAGCTGCGAGCTGGTCGTCGGTCCAGACGCCGCGGTCTGACGTACCGAGGCCGGCGACGAGCCCGGCCTGCAGGTCGGCCGCCAGCCGCTTGCTGGTGGCGGCGAACGGACGGGCGGAATCATAGAACGTCTCGGTCCCGCCCACCGTTGGGTCGCTGAACCCGTCGAAGTGGATCGAGACGATCACCGATGCATCGGCCGCGTTGGCGCATGCGACACGCGTCACGAGGTCTCGGTGCTCCGCGGAGTCGGTCAGGGCGCCGGTGATCGAGTCGGAGGCGGCCAGCTTCGTGACCGACGAATCCTGCGTCCGCGCCATCACGACGCCGTAGCCGTCCGCCCGCAGCAGCGCGCCGAGGCGGGTCGCCACGGCCAGGGTGGCGTCCTTCTCGAGGACCTGCTTGCCAGCGGCCGACCCCACGACGCCAGGGTCCAGGCCGCCGTGGCCCGCGTCGATGAAGACCGTCTTGCCGTTGGGCACGCCCGAGGCGGGATAGCTGATGCAGGCTCCGGCATCGAGGCCGGCGACCGGCAGCTGGCTCGGGGCGGGAGCCCTGGGCGCAAGCGCCGCGTTGAGTACGCCTGCGGTCGCTCCCGCTGGGCGCATCAGCGCCATGATGCCGATCACCACGAGGCAGCAGGACACGACAAGCGCCAGGGCGAGCGCTGTGCGAAGGAGGGGCGAAGGCCCCCGCCGGCGCCGAGTGCGTAGTGGGACGTTGCGGGCGTTTGCGATCGGCGGGGCAAGTATATGGGAGGCAGCCGCGCCCGGTCGCCGACTAACGCGCTATTTGATCCTGCCGTTCTCCAGGGTGGCGACCTTCTTGCTCGCGCTCGCGTCGACGTTGAGGATCGCGAGAATGACCACGAACGTCTTGTTCTGCCACATGGCGATGTAGAAATACTGGTTCGATATCGGCGCGCTGATCACGATCGAGTTCGTGGTGAGGCCTGTGGCGGTCCCCTCGGTCAGGCCCAGGCCTCCAGTACGCAACTCGGAAATCTTGAACCCGAAGATGGAGTCGTTGGTATAAGCGTTCGTCGCGCTCTTCTCATCCTTGAACTGAGTCACGAAGTTGACGACGAGCTTGTAGCTCGCGGTGCCGATGTCATACCCGCTGCTCTTGATCGCCGTGCAGTGTGCGGGGTTGTCCGCGTAAAAGGATGTGCTCGCCGCGGTCGCGCCGCCGGTCTTCAGCGCCGCCCAGTCGGTGCTGGTGGACTTGTACGTGGCCTGGTCCTGGTTCTTCTCCTTGGCGAGAAAGCTGTCGATGTCGCCCGAGAGGTCACACCTCACCATGCCGGCGGGTAAGTCTGAGGACTGCACGGAAACGCTCGATGCGGTGGGACCGATCGAGCCAGATGTGTTTGGGGATCCTCCGCACGCAGCTGCAACCACGAGTCCGACGACGATCGCAAGCGTCCGCTTGATCATCGAAGAAGGCTAACAGCGCCACCCCGAAAACCATGCGGTACGGAGGTGGCGCCCATTAGAAGAAGACCGTCCGCCTGCGGGGCAAAAGCCGGTGGAGAGTGCCCTGAATCCATTCGCGCACCTGCTCGCTCAGCTCGAGCACGAGGCGCGCGTCGTTGGCCGCGTCAGGCCCGTAATGCGCCACCTCGATCGGTTTGCCGAACGCGATGAACCACTTCGACGGGAGGGGAATCAGCCCTGCGAGGCCGAGCCACGGGAAGGTCGGGGTGAGCGGAACCGTCGGAAGGCCGAGCATCTGCGCCAATGGACGGATATCCGCGAGCACCGGATGGAGCTCCTCCGACCCGACCACGGCGACCGGGATGATCGGCGCGCCCGTACGAAGGGCAACCTGCACGAAACCACCACGTCCCAGGCGTCGAACTTGGTATCGGTCGCGGTACTGCTTCGCCGCCCCCTTCACGCCTTCCGGGAACACTCCGACCAGTTCATCCCGCTCGAGCAAAGTGGTCGCGTTGTCCGGGTGGGCGAGGACATTGCCGGTCTTGGTCAGCAGCATGTTGGTGAAAGGCATCGCGAATGCCCAGTCCACGACCAGCATTCGAGCGTGCCGCGGGACCGGATGCTCGGCCATGATCGCGGTGCGGATCATCGCGCCGTCGTAAGGGACGATGCCTGCGTGGTTCGCGACCAGCAGCGCCCGGCCGCGCGCAGGCACGTTGAGGACACCCTCGGTCTCGACGCGCCAGTACTTTCGATAGAACCAGAGGGCAATGCCCTGGATGCGATCGGTGAACTCGCGGTCGAAGCCGAAGTCGTCGCTCGGGAGTTCCAGCTCGTCGCTGGGACTCATGACGCGAAGAGCCCCCACTTGCTTTCGATTATGGCAACATGCAGTCGGCCTCGACATGCCACTCGACCTGAAGGCCGCCGCCACCGAATATCTCGGCTGGCTTCAACTCGAAGCTAACCGCAGCCCGAACACGGTCCGGGCATACGACGCAGAGATCCGGCGCCTCATCGCTTTTCTCACCTTGCATGGCCATTCGCTGCAGCTCGACGAGTTGCGCCACGAGGACCTGCGCGCGTTCCAGCGCCACCTCGCCGGCAAGCTGAAGAGTCCCGCCTCGCGCGCCAGAGCCCTGGTCGCGATTCGCTCCTGGCTTCGTTGGCTGGCCAAAGAGAACCTCATCGAGAAGGACCTATCCAACGGCATCACGCTGCCCAAGGTCGAGCAGCGCCTCCCGAAGCCGATCGACCCGGACGAGCTCACGCGTCTGCTGGCGGCGCTGCCGCACGAATCGATCCACGAAAAGCGCGATCGCGCCCTGGTCCAGTTCCTGGTCAGCACCGGGTGCCGCATCTCCGAGGCCCTGGCGCTCGACCGCACCGACTTCCCTCGCTCGGGCAACCGGCTAGTCGTGACCGGAAAGGGATCCAAGCAGCGCTCGGTCTACCTGACTGCGGATGCGCGCGGCGCCCTGGAGGATTACCTGTCGGTGCGCGAGGACGCCTGCATGGCGCTGTTCGTCAACTTCGACCGCTCGGCGGCGGACGACCGCGGCAGGCGGCTCACCGCGACCGGGGCGCGATACATCGTCACGCAGATCCGCAAGCAGCTGGGCGCGTGGTCGTTCAAGTCCCCACACGTGGCGCGCCACACGGCCGCCACGACGTTGCTCGAGGTCACCGGCGGCGACGTGCGGCTGGTCCAGGAGGTGCTGGGCCACGCGAACCTCAACACGCTCCAGGGCTACACGAAGATCGTCGACAGCCGCAAGCAGGAGGCATACCGCCTCTACCAGAAATTCCTGGACGGTAAGAAGGCCGGCGCTTAGCCGGAGATCGAAAGCACCGCGGCACCCCGGACGTCGCCCGCCCGCAGTCGCGACAACGCTTCATTGGCCTGGTTGAGAGCGAATGTCTCGATTGCGGTCCTGATCGGGATCTGCGGCGCAAGCCGCAAGAACTCTTCGCCGTCCGCATGCGTGAGATTCGCCACCGAGCGAAGGACTCTCTCCCCCCACAGGATCGAGTACGGAAAGCTCGGGATGTCGCTCATGTGGATGCCTCCGCAGACCACGGTGCCGCCCTTGCGGACGTGACGCAGCGCAACCGGGACGAGATCCCCCGCAGGCGCGAAGATGATGGCCGCGTCCAGCTCTTCGGGAGGAGATTGGTCGGTGGACCCGGACCAGGAGGCGCCGATCTCCAACGCAAATCCCTGCGCCTGCTGATCACCGGGGCGGGTGAAGGCGAAGACTCGCTGGCCCCGGTAGGCCGCCACCTGGGCCACGATGTGCGCGGCCGCGCCGAAACCGTAGAGCCCAAGGCACGGCGCATCGCCCGCCAACCGAAGGGATCGATAGCCGATCAGGCCGGCGCACAGGAGCGGGGCGGCCTGGAGGTCGGGATATAGCCCAGGCAGCGCGAGGCACGCGCGGTGATCGGCCACCATGTACCGCGCGAATCCGCCGTCGAGCGTGTACCCGGTGAACCGGGCCAGATCGCAAAGGTTCTCGCGGCCTTCGCGGCAGTAGCGGCATTCTCCACAGGTCCAACCAAGCCAGGGCACGCCGACACGCGTGCCGACGGGGATGTCGTTGGCCCCGCCTCCCGCGCCCACGACGCGGCCGACCACCTGGTGGCCGGGCACCAGGGGCAGCTTGGGCCCGGTCAACTCGCCGTCGACCAAGTGCAGGTCGGTGCGGCACAACCCGCAAGCGGTGACCTCGATGAGAACCTGCTCCGGCCCGGGTTCGGGCACGGGCAACTCTTCCGCTCGAAGCGGCTCGCGAGGTCGGTGCAAAACCATCGCCTCCACCCCAGGCGGGATCGTAGCGCTATACGGTGGCAGGCCTCTTGGCAGCCGTCTCGGCCGCCCGGCTCTCCACCGGTGCCCGGTCGACGAGAACTGGGACGTGCGCCGTCTGGATGACCTTGTGGGTCACGCTGCCCAGGAAGAAGCCCTGGACTTCTGACAGACCGCGCGAGCCCATGACGATAAGGTCAACGCCTTTCGCCGTCGCCACGTCGACGATCGTCTGCGCCGTGTGCTGAGCGGCAGCGTCGCGGACCTCACCCGATGCTTTGACTCCGGCGTCGCGGGCCTCCTCGACCGCGTCCCCGACGAGTCGCGTGGCTTCCGCGGGGCTCTCCAGCGAATAGACGGCCGCCCGGCCGCGGTCATGTTCGCTGACGTGCAGGACAAATAGATCGGAGCCGAATTTCTTGGCCATCTCGATTGCGGTCGGCAGCGTCCGGTGCGAATAGGTCGAGCGGTCGAGAGCGACCATGATGTGGTTGAACACTCGTGAAACACCTCCTGTCGTGATGACCGGAGTGTCAGGCCGTGGCGTAGGCCAGGCGAGAGGCAAACGGCCCGGCCGCCGCGGGACTCATGCCCGCCGCTCGGAGCAGCACCTCGGCGAGGTGATTCCACAAAAGCATGTGTGCCTCGCCCGGGCAGACTTGCAAGATGGCTCCAGGAATCAGCGACGCGAGGTATTCGCCGTGGTGGAGCGGGATCACCGTGTCGAGGTCGCCGTGCCACAGTGTCACGGGGACCCTGACGAGGTCCAGCGGGAATCCCCACGGCCGCGCGAGAGCGCCAATATCCTGGACATAACCGGAGGCTCCGAAGCGAAGCGCCTCCTGGAGCGACTCGGCCGCGCCGCCCATGACCGAAGGCATGGACAGCCACCGCAGGTCAGCAGGTGGCTTGTCCCGGTTCGCCTGTGCAACGACGAAGTGCGGGTAACGCTTGACCACTTTGGAGACTCCTGTGGCGCCGAGACCAAGCACCCATGGAGCGGACCGTCCGAGCCAGACACCGGCGCGCGTCGCAAGGCGCATCCCTGACATCGCGCCCGGGCGCTGCATCGGGGCAGGACATCCGGTGACGGCGACTTCGATGATCCGCTCGGGAATGACCGCCGCGCAGGCGAGCGCGTAGATTCCGCCGCCCGACAGCGCCGTGACCCCGAAACGGTCGAGGCCGAGGATGTCCGCCAGCTCGAGGACGTCGCGCGGCCAGTCGACCAGCCGGGCGTGCGCCCGCGCGTCGGAGAGGCCGTAGCCCGGGCGGTCGGGGGTGATCACGCGAACCCCCAGCGATCGGTAGAACTCGGACTCCGCCTCGTGCTCGAGGCGCGACCCGGGCATGCCGTGGTGGTGGATGACCGGCACGCCCGAAGGGTCTCCTCGCTCGCTGTAGGCGAGGCGGCGGCCGTCGCTGAGCCGGACCGTCCCCGTGACGACCGAGTCGCGCCCGACGTCGTACGTCTCCATGCTCGACTACAGCCTCGTACCGGAGGCTGCTCGGGGGTCAGGGTCGAACGGCCCACGCAATCCGAGCAAGATGGCCTGAAGCGGATGAGAGCCTTGTGGTGTCGGCCGCGGGCGAATACTATCTGGGCGTGCTGGACATCAAGTCGGCCAAGCTCTTCGAAGGGCTGCCCGAACCGGAGGTCCGCTCGATCGAGAAGCAGATGAAGACGGTCAAGCATCCCGCCGGCCACGAGATCGTCGTCCGGGGCGAGGGCGGAGTCGGCTTCATGGTCATCATCGAAGGGACCGTTTCAGTGAAGACCATCCAGGGCAAGACGCGCGCGCTCGGTCCCGGCGACTCATTCGGCGAGATGGCGCTCCTCGACCACGAGGGCCGCAGCGCGACCATCACCGCGGGCACCGATGTCACGCTGGCGACGATCCCCGAGTGGAACTTCAAGCCGTTCCTCAAGGAGCACCCGGAGGTGGCCTACCGTCTCCTGCAGGTCCTCAGCCAGCGGGTCCGCCAGGCGGAATCCGACCGGTAGAGCCCTCGGATGGCGGGCATCGGCCCGCCACCACATGACTTCCGTGCTCGCTATCGCCCCCTGACCTTCATCTCGTCGAGCAGCTCGGCCAGCCGCTCCATCGACTCGTCGGCACCCTCCCGCATACCCGAGGCGACCATGCCGTCCCGGTCCATCACCGACTGGAAGACAACGTGGGCAACGACCTTCGTCTTGTTGCCAAGAGGCTCGAGGGTCACGGTCTGGAGCGCGACATGCCCTGGAAGCCCTTCGTACTCGAACGTCTGGCAGATCCGCTCCGGCGCCACCACGTCGTGGTTGACGCCGTGGAACCCGTGCTCGCCGCCGTCTGCGCCGCGCTGGACCACCCGCCACTCGCCTCCGGCGCGGGAGTCGAACTTGACGATCTCGTTCGTGTACCGCCGTGGACCCCACCAGCGAGCGAAAAGCTTGGGATCCGTATAGGCCCGGAAAACCAGCTGGCGCGGCGCATCCAGAACGGTGATCGAGACCATCTCCTGCTGGCCTGGCTCGATGACGTACTCGGTCTCAGCCATCGTGGTGCCCTTGGTGCTCATCGCCTTGCTTCTCCTCCTGGATCATTTCCTGCAGAACTTCGTCGAGGCGCTGGAAGCTCTCGTCCCAGAACCTCCGGTACTCCCCCACCCACTCGGACGCCTCTTTGAGACGGCCGCCTTCGAGGCGGCAGGGTCGCCACTGCGCGTTGCGCCCCTGTGTGATCAGGCCGGCGCGCTGCAGCACCTTCAGGTGCTTGGAGACGCCGGGCAGGCTCAGGTCGAACGGCCTGGCCAGTTCCGTGACCGAGGCCTCGCCCAATGCAAGATGAGCCAGCATCGCCCGCCGGGTGGGATCGGCCAGGGCGGCGAACGTGACGCTCAGCTGATCGGATGCCAATTTCATAGTTCGCTATTTGGCTAATTAGCTGATCAGCAGAATACAGGCGAGAACCCTGCATGTCAAGCCGGTGGCCGGGCTACAGAATTGGCGCGATCGCAGCCGCCTCGGCCGCGATCGTGATCGCTTGTCTAAGGGCGACGGATCAACCGGGCGGTGGGCTACCGGGCTGGACGAAAAAGGCGACGACCTCGGTGAAGGTGGAACCGTCCACCTGGAGCCCGAAACACCCGGGACCGTCAGTGCTCAACCAGCCCAACCATGCTCTCGGCGAGGGGGTCCCCAGGTCCGCCTGCAGCTCCAGCCCACCATCCGGCGTGTGGAGAGCCGAAACCGCCGCCACGGAATGTGAGCTCTCTTTGGCGGCGAAGCCCCCCATTTCGCCCGGTGAGGAATCGGCCAGCGTGATTCTCAGAAGGCCCCCGCCACCCAATTCGGAGCCTCGCACCAGCACCGGGCCAGGGTACTTGGGGTCGACCATGAGAACCACCGCCTGCCCCGCCGAGTACCACGCGCTTTGACCGGTCACGTATACCGGTCCAGGCCCAAACGAATTGCCGCCCGAAAAGGCTGGGCAGCTTGCGGGGGCGAGGCGGGGCAGCTTCATCGGCCTCTGGTCCAGTGCGGTCATGGCGTCGGTGCCCGCAGTGGGCGGTGATTGCTGCTCGTATGCCTGGAAACCCGGGCTGGCCATCCCGCAGCCAACCAGGCCCGCCACCAGAGCGCACAGCGCTACCGCGCGCCTTAACGTGACGTGCATCTGTCGGAACAACGATGCGCGTGACGCTCTGGTTACCGGTGCCCCGAAGAAGCTACGAGAGCCGGCTACTCGTCCTCGATCTGGTTGAACATCACACGGACTGTTCGGCAGGCTTTCGACAGCGCCTTTCGTATTGGCGTCCTTCATCTGGTTGCCCGAAGAGCCACTAGTGAACGACTTTATGACGATAGTGAAAGGGCGTCGAAGCGCAGTCTTATGCGTGCGATTCGGGCGGCGGCTTTACACGGTTGTGGCCCGGTCCTAGACGGTCCGGCTGCGCAACCACCAAACCGTCAACAGCAGGAACACGAGGGCAATCCCGATCACGAACCCCGACTCGATCGTTTGAAACTCCCAGAATCGGGCCGGCGGCTGCCATTTGACCAGCTCGCCGAGGTGGTGCGATTGGAGGCACGCCGACCAGGCATCCTTGGATTGGGCGTCGACCACCTGGCCGCATAAGGACTGGACCTGCTCGTAGCTCAGCTGTCGGCCCATTGGGTCTTGGTAGACATAGCTGCTCGCGCCCGCCCCGCCCTGGACCACCCAGTCCCGAGGGCCGTAAGGCGCCGGCCCTGACGTCCACAGGTATGAGATCGGGGCGATGAAGTTCGGTCGCAACCAGGTCTGCACGGCCAGATGAATGCCGGCTGCGACGACCATGCCCAATCCGACCGCCGGTACAGTGCGTCGCCAGATCACGCCGCCCGCCACAGTGATCGCGAACGCCAGCAGCATGTAGGCGGGCGGAAGAAGTCCCTGCACATCGAAGGATCCTGGTCGGAGCGGTCCCTGCACCTGGTTGGCAGGCTGCATCCACCATGACGTGACTCCGGCGATGAGCCCGGTGATCGCGAGGCCGAACACCAACGGAAGTCCAATCCGCATGAGCGTCCAGCTACCGCGGGTCACGCTCTGAGCCCAAGCCAGGCGATAGGTCCCCTGTTCCATCTCGACCGAGATGGAGGCCGCCAGGACGACACCGACCAGGACCGGAAGGTACGTCAACGCTCCGAGGAGTGCCTGCTGCGAACCGAAGTTGTCCTTGAACGCCTGGTACGCCTGTGAGCAGGAGTTGCTGTCACCCAGGCCGCTGAGGCAGTTGGGGATTCCGAGCGCCTGAAGGTCGGCGATCATGGCCTGGCGCGTTACTAGAAGTACTGCGGCGCCAATCGCAACTGCCACCGCGGCCAGCGCGGCCTCGAAGCGCTGTTGCCGCCAGGTCAACCAAATCAACTCAGCGCCTCGCTCGCGAGCTCATCGTCGGAGTTCGACTTGGACGATCCGCGACTCAAGTAGGCGAGGACGATCTGGTCAAGGTCGACCGGATAGCTCTCCCAACGTGGATCAAGGAGTGGCCCTCGCATCCGCACTAGCAGGCTTGCCTGGCGGTCTGAGCGCTCGACCTGGATGATCTCCTGAACATGGCCGATCGCATCCACCATTTCCGCCGGACCGACCAGACGCTGGTGCGTCGTCACGATCGCGTCCATGTCGCCTGCGAGCTGGCTGCGACCGCGCGTGAGTATCACCAGGTAATCGCATGTGGCGCGGAGGTCGCCGATGATGTGCGAGGACAGCACGACCGTCAGGCCCTGCTCCGCCGACGCCGCCATCAACAGACCCATGAATTCGTGGCGAGCGAGCGGATCGAGCGAGGCCGTGGGCTCGTCCAGGAGCAGAAGGTCGGGCATCTTGGCGAGCGCGAGGACCAGCGCGAGCTGAGCGCGCATTCCGCCCGAGAGAGACGCGACCGAGAGGTCGAGACCGATACCCAACCGTCGCAGGCGGCTCACCGCCATGGGCCCATCCCAGCGGCGGTTGAGGCGCGAACCCATCGTCAGAAGCTCGCCTACCGAGAATCGCTTGAAGAGAGGTGGCTCCTGGGCGGCATAACCAACCCTGGGTAGGAAAGCAGCCGCTTCGCGACGGGGCGAGAGACCAAAGGCGACGACAGCGCCGGCAGTAGGCGCGGCGAAGCCCATCGCGAGCTGCAGGAACGTCGTCTTACCCGCGCCGTTGGGCCCGACGAAGGCCACGATCCGGCCCCCGGGTACGTCCAGGGTGAGGTCTTTGAGCGCCCACCTGCGTCCATAGCGCTTACCGAGTCCGCGAGCTTCGAGGACATTCATGACGCGGCCACCTCATCCATCGCGTGCTGCCGCATCGTGTCTGCGAACAGTGCCTCCATGCCCTCAATGTCCAGACCTGCGTCTTTGGCGCGCCCGAGCCACCGCAACAGCTCCCGGCGAAGTGCAGCCTGGTCTTGTGGTGACGGTCCGCGAAGCTCCCGCGCTACGAAAACGCCGGTCCCGGGACGGCTCTCGAGAAGACCCTGCATCTCCATGTGCCGGTAGGCCTTGAGCACCGTGTTGGGGTTGATCGCCAGTTGGGCAGCGACGTCGCGGACCGTAGGCAGCCGGTCTCCTACTTTCAACTGGCCGAGGCGGAGGGCATGCGTCACCTGCTGCACGAGCTGCAGGTACTGGGTCAGACCCGAAGTCGTGTCTTTGCGGAACGTGATCGCCGCGCTGGAGCCTCGTAAGTGTACTAGTGGCATAGTGCACTAGGACAGTAGCACAGTCAGATCCCTGTGGTCAATCAGGTCGCGGCCGGCAAAAAAAGCCGGGCTCGTGCGGAACCCGGCCTGTTGTCAGTCGGCAGCGGAGGCTTTACTCGTCCTCGATCTGGTTGCTCGAAGGGCCACCATGGCACGGCTTGACGGCATCGGT
>DATLUC010000044.1:0-6081 GCA_035533335.1 Candidatus Baltobacterales bacterium | reverse complement strand
CGAGGATCGAGCGGCGCCGGCCTTCTTCGCTGACCTCAACCTCGACCAGGTCTTCGACGCCGTCGCAAGCTCGCGGCGCGAGTACAACCTGGCGGGCTTCTTCCGATCCCCGCTAGCCACGGCGGCATCTGTCATCTACCGTCAGGATGTCTTTCGCGACATCGAGTCGGGGCTGGCAGAGCCCGTGGCGGCGTTCGCCGAGCAGATGCGCCGGGCGCGGAGCCACCTGATAGCTGCGGGACAACGCCACGCTCGCTACAGCGCGGCCGCATGGTTCCTCGACGCGGGCGACATCTATCGCGCCGCCGTAATCGCCTTAGAAAGGGCTCTGTCGGACTTTCAACCCTCCTCGCTCGGCTTCCAACGCTGCTCTGCCTACCTTGCCGCCTACGTGAAATCGCAAGCGTTCCAACAGTTGGCGAACGAGACTACGCAAATCAAGCACGCGCTTGGACAGACAGGGTATTGCGTACGCGTTCGCGGAAATCGAGTCGTCGTGAGCCACTATCGAGGAGAACCTGACTACAGCGTCGAGGTGCTGGCTACCTTCAACAAGTTCCAGCAGCGCGACGCCGACAGCCACCTGGTGAAGTTCACGACCGACTTCAACAACCATATCCAGGAGCGGATCGTGGAGCTTGTCGCTCGCCTGTACCCGGAGCTGTTCCGGTCGCTGCTGAGCTACTGCGCGACACATCGCGCCTTTCTTGATCCTGTCGTGGCCCGGTTTGACCGTGAGGTGGAGTTCTATCTGGCTTACCTCGCCTATATCGAACCGCTGAAGTCAGCCGGGCTCAGCTTTTGCTATCCCGACGTTTCCACCAGCTCGAAAGAAGTCGACGCTGTGGAGACGTTCGACATCGCTCTGGCCAGCAAGCTGACACGCGAGAACCGGCACGTCGTCTGCAACGACTTCCGGCTGAGCCAACGCGAGCGCATCTTCGTCGTGTCGGGTCCGAACCAGGGAGGAAAGACGACGTTCGCCCGCAGCTTCGGACAGCTCCACTACCTTGCCTCGCTCGGCTGCCCAGTGCCGGGCAGACATGCGCAACTGTTCCTTTGCGACCGCATCTTCGCCCACTTCGAGAAACACGAGGTCATCGAGGATCTGCATGGGAAGCTGCAGGAGGAACTGTTGAGAGTGCGCGAGATCCTGCGCGACGCAACAGACAGCAGCATCGTGATCATGAACGAGAGCCTGGCGTCGACCACTGCTGAGGATTCGCTCTTCCTGGGGGGTGAAGTCATCGGTCGGCTTGTAGAGCTCGGCGCGCTCGCCGTCTATGTGACCTTCATCGACGAACTATCGCGGCTTGGCGCGAGCGTGGTCAGCATGGTCAGCACGGTGGTTCCCGACAATCCCGCTGAACGTACATTCAAGATCGAGCGCATGCTGGCGGACGGTCGTGCCTATGCACTCGCAATCGCGGAGAGGCATGGCCTGACGCATGGGTGGATCAAGGCGCGCATCGGGCGATGAAGGTCCTGCTCATGCATTACGACCGCAATTTTGACTGGCAAGGAGAGTTGCCGGCGCAGGCTCCGAACCTCATCCAGGACCTCGGCATCGGGGTCCTCTTCAACACTATGTCCGGCGGCGACGAGTTCCTTCTGCAGGTGGCACAGCGCGGCATGCTCTGCAGCCTCGCCGAGCCCGAGGCGATCATCTACAGGCAGCAGACCTTCAGCGACTGCCTCACGCATCCGGAGGTCGTGAGGGCGATCTACAACCTGACGGTCGAGACGCTGGTCGAGAAGAAGAAGATCTTTGGCTGGTTCAGTCAGACGCCGGAGCAGAACCTCCGCCATGCCGTCCAGGTCATGGAGCTGTTGGTTCGCATGCTTAAGCGGTTGCGACAGGTCGCGTTGGAAAGCGGCACGCTCTTCCATTCGCCGGCATTCAAGCGCTTCTTCGCGATGCTCCTCGAGGAGCTGGACGATGCGTATTTCGTGAACATCAACGAGCATCTTCGTCGGCTGCAGTTCCGACGAGGTGTGCTGATAAGCGCCGGCCTCGGCAAGGGGAACTCCGCCGTCGACATCGTGCTCAGGTCTCCGCTAACCGAGAGGCCGCGATGGTCCGAGTTGATCTTGGGGCCGCGTGACGGCCGTCTCCGGTTCGACGTGCACCCGCGCGACGATGCCGGTCACCAGGCGCTCTCCGAGCTCCAGGCGCGGGGAGTCAATCTCGTCGCCAATGCACTCACACAGTCCACCGAGCACGTGCTCGGCTTCTTCATCCAGTTGCGCGCCGAGCTTGCCTTCTATCTCGGCGGCCTGAACCTGCGAACGGGCCTCGAGGGAAGGGGTTTCGAGACCTCGCTTCCCGAGCCAAAGCCGGCCTCCGAGCCGTCACTGTCCGCGCTCGGACTCTATGACCCCGCTCTCGCACTCGTTGCCGGCGGCGGTGTCGTCGCAAATGATCTTGCAGCAGCCGGTAAAGAAATGGTCGTCATTACGGGAGCTAACCAAGGCGGCAAGTCAACCTTCTTACGCAGCATTGGGCTCGCCCAATTGTTGATGCAGGCCGGCATGTTTGTCCCTGCGACCGAGTTCTCGGCCAACGTAGCCACCGGTGTCTTCACGCACTTCAAACGCGAGGAGGACAAGACGATGACACGCGGCAAGCTTGACGAGGAGTTGAACCGCATGAGTCGGATCGTCGACCAAATCCGGCCCGGCGGCATCCTGCTGTGCAACGAGTCCTTCGCCTCCACGAATGAGCGCGAGGGCTCCGAGATCGGCCATCAGGTTATCGGTGCCCTGAATGAGGTGGGAGTAAAGGTGCTACTCGTAACCCACCTGTTCGACCTGTCGCGACGCTTCCGGAGTGAGGCTCCCGACGGTGTGCTTTTTCTCCGCGCCGAGCGGCTGGCGGACGGTTCGCGAACCTTCAAGATCCGAGAGGGCGAGGCACTACCGACGAGCCACGGCATGGACCTTTACGACGAGATCTTGCGGGATGGCTTACCGGCGCCAACCGCCGGCGACTGAACGGAGATACTCTTGACCGCGCAGACTTACACCGCGTCGCGGCTGCGCCACCTCCGGCCACGGTGATACATTCCTTCCCGCAGGCGATGGGGCTCGCCTCGGTTTTAGTCCGGAATCGCTCCTTCTGGAGCTGATAGCCCCTAACCATCCAGTCATGGAGGTTAGGGTGCCCACCGGTAGATCCGAGGAAGTACGTCGGTGCTAGAGTCCGCGATCGCCCAAGGCGTGGCGATCCTCACCGTGCTGTCATTGGCGCCCCTTCTGAAGGGCGTTATCGACAATCTCAAGGCTAAGGTTCAGTCGCGCCGCGGGCCTTCAATGCTTCAGCCCTACTACGACCTGTCGAAGCTTTTCCGAAAGCAGCGGACCATCACGCCGAACGCTTCCGTCATCTTTCGGGCGGCACCATACGTTGCTTTTGCCGCGCCTATCGCCTTCGCGATACTCATCCCCGTCCTCACCGCCTTTCCGCTCAGCTGGGCGTTCATGGCCGACATGGTGGGCAGCGGATTCGTAATCGGAATCGGTGGTTATATGGTCAATCTGGCCGCGATGGATAGCGGCAGTCCGTATGGAGGACTTGGCGCCAGTCGCTCGCGATTGGTCTCTTCCTTGGCCGAGCCCACTTTCATCGTCGTTTTCTTCGCGGTCGCCTACGTCAGCGGCGCAACGATCCCCTTCATCGTCAACAAGGCTCTTTTCACCTTGACCCCGATCGTGGCGCCCAGCCACGCCCTGATCGCGGCGGCGTTCTTCATGGTCATCCTTGCCGAGGCCGGGCGCATCCCGGTCGACAACCCGGCCACGCAGCAGGAATTGTCGATGATCGAAGGCTCCCGCCTCTTCGAGTTCTCCGGTCCAGACCAGGCCTTGCTCGAGTGGGGAGGCTGGATGAAACTTTTCGTGATCCTGATCGTCTGGCTCAACGTGCTCGTCTTTCCGCCCGGCCTGGCTACGGCCATCGCGCCTATCCCGATCCTGATCGCGATCGTTTCGCTCGCAGCCAAGATGCTCGGGGCTGCCGTGTTGATCGTTGGCATTGAGTCGGCGCTCGCCAAGATCCGGATCCTGCGCGTGCCCGAGTTTCTGGGCGCCAGCTTCGTTCTATCAGTTCTGGCCCTGGTCCTGTTCAGTCTCGGTCAGTGATGGAAACCTTCGAGTACTCAATGGCAGGCCTCGTCCTGTTGATTACGTATTGGCTCTTGATCGCGCGCCGGATCCGCGGGGCGATCAACGGCTACGCCTTCCAGTCGGTCGTGATCGGCGTCATCGTCCTTGCGACCTACCTTCAATCCTTGCGCTTGCACCTCCTTGTGCTTGCGCTATCCACCTTTCTGATCAAGGGAATCCTCATCCCTATCGTCCTGCGAAGGCAGGTCCAGGCGACTGTCTACGACAAGCGCGAGACCCACTATTACGTCGGCTTTCCCACCGCGTTGCTGATCGGAATGGGGCTGTCTATCGCCGGCGTTGTTGCCGCGAACCGACTCGACATCGTCAAAGACCTCGTCGGCCAGCCTGTGCTGGGCGTTGCCGTTGCCGTCATCCTGATCGGCTTTTTCATCACCGTGGCGCGCCAGGACGCCGTGATGCAGCTGACCGGCTTACTGGTCGCTGAGAACGGCCTCCTCCTTCTCGGGCTGGTCATGAGCGCGGGCTTGGGGCTCCTGGTCGACTTCGCGCTCCTGATGGACGTGCTCGTCGGCGCAGTGGTCATGGGCTTTTTGATTGCGCGGATGAACGCAACCATCATGAGCACGGATACGAGCGAGCTCACGAGGCTTCGGGGATGACCGGGCAGATTCTTGTCATTGTGCTGCTAGCGATTCCACTCGCAGGCGCGGTGGCGACATGGTTCGTGCGACCGGTCGCCGTGCTGCATGGAATCACCGCAGTAACTCATTCGGCGGTGCTCGTCGTTTCGATTGTTCTGCTCGCAATGCTCTTGCAGGGAAGCGCTCCGCACGCGTTCGGGAATCTGCTGCTGGTTGATCCCCTGGGCGGGGTGGTGCTTCTGATCGTCGGAACCGTGGGCTTTACGTCTGCCATCTATTCGATCGGCTACCTGCATCACGAACTCCATGCGGGTGCAGTGCGCCCGCGCGAGCTCCGCCGCTACTACGCCTTGCTCCACGTCTTCGTGTTCACCATGCTGCTCTCGGCCGTTTCCGGCAACCTCGGCGTGCTCTGGACCGCGATCGCCGCTACAACGATCGCCTCAGCGCCGCTGGTCGACTTTTACGGATCACGAGACCCACTCGAAGCGGCCTGGAAATACATCGTCCTGACCACCGCCGGCAGCATGGTTGCCCTTTTCGGATTCCTCGTCCTCTACCAGGCTGGCGTCCACGTTCTCGGCCAGACCTATGACTTCTCGTTCCCGGTTATGGCCGGAATCGCCTCCAAGCTTCCCGCCGCCGGTGCTCTCACGGCCTTCCTGCTTGTCCTGGTGGGATTCGGCACCAAAGCGGGCCTGGCGCCCATGCACAGCTCGGTACCGGATGCGCACAGCCAGGCTCCTTCTCCGATCTGCGCGCTGCTTTCCGGCGTTGAGCTCAACTGCGCGATGCTCGGCATCCTTCGGGTCTTCGCCCTGACGGCCCCGGCCGCCGGCTTCGGACACCTGCGCCTGGCGCTGGTGCTGATCGGTCTGTTCTCGCTCCTGGTGGGGGTTGTCTTTCTCATCTCGCAGCGTGACTTCAAGCGCTTGCTTGTCTATTCGTCGATCGAGCAAATGGGTCTCATCGCGCTGGGCGTGGGGATTGGCGCTCCGCTGGCCGTGTTCGGCGCGATGCTGCAGATGGTCAATCACGCGCTCGCCAAGTCGCTGATGTTCTTCGCCACCGGCAATCTGCTGCTGCGCTTTCGCACCCGAGCGATGGCAGACGTGGGTGGATTGGTTCGCACCATGCCTGCTACCGCGGTGCTCGCGATACTCGGCGGGCTGGCGATCGCCGGTGCGCCGCCGTTCAGCCTTTTCGTGTCGGAGTTCTCGATCATCGCCGGCGCCGCGCGCAGCAATCAAATCATCGCCGCCGCCATTGCCGCCCTGCTGCTGGTGATCGCCTTCATCGCCATCGTCGCACC
>DATLUC010000043.1:0-11041 GCA_035533335.1 Candidatus Baltobacterales bacterium | reverse complement strand
GCGTCGCGTGAGCGACCGAAAGTACCCATCGACGAGCGGCTGCAGCCAGTCGGGCAGCTGCGGGCGGGTCGCGCGGATGTATCCGCGGCTCATGACCGCGTGCCGAGTCGTTCGGCCAGGGCCTCGAGCTCGTCCTCGCGGAACACGATGCGGCGGCGCCTCGAGCGCCACAGGAACCCCCACCAGCCGAGCTGGTAGACGAGCCAGCCATGGAGGCCGCGGTTACGAATCGTCGCCCGGTGCGTCTCGAACCAAACGCCGCCGCCCGGGCGGTCCACCATTACGCACGCGAAGATCCTCATGACCGCGCGCCCTTTGCCGCGGCTCTGAGGCGCTGCCCGGACGCCCGGACCTCTTCCTTCGTTTCTGCTGACGCGTCTGGCCAGAGATCCGCGATCCCGTCGTAGATGTGTCGCTTGGCCGCCTCGCCGTCGGGCGTGAGCTTCGAGAGATCGATCAGGATCTCGCCGTCGTCGTCGACGAACGAGGCGGCGATGATCCGGTCATGGTCGCGGGCGACGAGAACATCTTTCATCTCGGCGCGAAGGGCGAGCTCCTCCGATGGACTCAGCGAACGTCTCATGGCAAACTGCTCCTGGCGGCCGTCGTGCCCGGTGAGTAAACACCGCGGTGGGGCGGCCGTCTTCGTTTGGAGTCTACTCCGGTTGGCGGAAACTGGCGGTTGCTGGCGGAAAGCGGCGGCTAGGGTGTGGCGATCAAGCTCAAGCTGCTCTCCATCCCTGCTGCCGCGATCGCCGGCGGCGTGAGTAAGCGGTCGATCGAGCGCTGGCTCGCCGAGGGCCGACTAACGCGCTATGAGCGGCCGGGCCGGATTCGGGTGCTCGTCGACGCCGCAGAGCTGCGCGAGCTCGTCACACCCAAGGCGGTGATTGGCAGCAACGCTGGCAGCAGTAGGCGTCGCAAAGGGTAGTTTTAGGTAGCTCTGCGTGGCGCTGTGTGAATACGAAACCGGGCGGTTGGGATCGCCTGCCGGGTACTCATAATCGTCTGGTCGATGGTTCGAATCCATCCGGGCCCACCAATTGCCCGCTTTTGCATAATGCGGATCCGCGCAACGCTGATCAGCATCATGCAGACCAGCGCAACAGGGGACTGAGACGGCGTTTCGGGCCGGTTCCGGCCAGCGCACCTAGAGAGCAGGCAAGCAATATCGACTCGCATTCAAAACGGGATGGATTGATTCCTCTTGAACGCGCCACGCACGGCGCGCAGAATACGTGAGTGCGATCGCCGGGTCTTCCTCAGTAGGACGGGTGTAAGTTGCCGCAGATAAGCTCGGCAATTTTGGAGGATTAGTCAATGGGTGATCAGGACGTACTCAATGTGGCCATGAAGATTCCGGAGTCGTTCGTGGCTGGTGACTGGAATACTTTCGCCACGGTTCTTACAGAGAACACGACGCTGGAATCTCCGGTTATGCAAGGTCGCGGCCCGGAGCAGATCCTCCAATACTTCCAGGGCGTAAAATCAGCGTTCCCTGACATGGCGGGACAGGTCGTGAGCGCGATCGCCATGGGCAACATAGCCGCTATCGAACTTCGCAGTGAGGGAACCCACACGGAGCCGATGCGCACATCTCGAGGAACCCTACCTCCGACCGGGAAGCGAGTCGTGATCAAGCTGGCGTTCTTTTACGAGATCTCGAACGGCAAGATTACGGCGATTCGGGAGTATTTCGATCCGGCGGGCCTCATGGCGCAGCTTGGAGTTGGCGCTGCGGCTGCGGCCGACGTCTAGACGACCCGGCTGCGGTAGGCCTAGTCACATCTATCAGCGTGTGGGGCTGACATATTCGTGGGCGCCTCGACAAAGCGCCTGACCGCTGCGACGGCCTCATCCAGTTTGTAGCCAGTCGCGCCCGAACTTAGCGCGAGCGGGCGGCCGCGGAACTCGACCGTGTTCGAGTTGTGTATGGCTGGGTCCACTCCGGTGCGATCAGGTCTTCTGGCGGCCCAACCGACGCGCCATGTAAATCCCGACCAGCACCGGCAGTAGAAGCAATATGACGGTGATTCCGACGGCTGCGATCGTGATTAGGGCCTGCTCCCAGCCCAGCGGGGGGGTGGTGCCGGCGCAGGACTCTTTGATCACGTTGCCATGCGAGTCGATGATTACGCCACCGCACGAGCTGACGGTCATCGATTTGAAAGCTGCGAGCTCCAGGATTGAGAATCCAAGCAGCAGTCCGAGATAGCCACCCGGGGGGACCAAGGTGGCGATGAGCTTGTCTCGGGTGTTCCACGCCGACGACGTCCACAGGAGGATCACACCGACCGGCCAGATCAACGGTGTCAGCACCAGGGCGAGTATCTCCACGGCGCCGGCTCGGCTTCGCACGCTGACCGGCTCGGCAGGCACACTCGATTCCGAACGAGCCGCGGTCGCGAGCGCGTAAGGCTCGCCCACGCGCTCAAGCAGGTTGTAGACGTCGGCGTCCGTCTCGTCGTGCAGGGCTGCGCGCTGCTCCTCGATGTGGCTGCGGATCTCGCCCACGATCTCGTCTCGGCGGTCTTGCGGCACGCCCGTGAGAGCGGCGTCGAGGCGCTGCAGGTACTCCGACACCAACCGGTCCGCAAGTGGTGTGCTCACCGTTCTCGTCCTCCCTGGTCCCTGAAGATGCCGTCGACCGTGGCGCGGAATCGAAGCCACTCACCATGGAAATCCGTCACCGCCTGCCGCCCGCTCCTGGTTAGGCTGTAGTAGCGCCTTGGCGAACCCCCTGCGGTCTCTTGCCACTCCGTCTCGACCAGTCCCTCCGCTCGCATGCGGCTGAGGAGCGGATAGATCGTGCCTTCGCTGACGAGCAGCCCGTCGTTGTTGCTCATGAGCTGGACGAGCTCGCCGCCATAGCACGGCTTGTCTCTGAGCATGGCCAGCACGCAGTACTCGATGACGCCTTTGCGCAGCTGAGTTGCCAATCCGGCTATCGGCATATAGGCATGGTAACGCAAGGATCCTTGCGATACAAGGACTCGTCCAGGTGCCGGCTTACGATTCCCTCGATAATCTGTCGGTGAGGCTCGATTGGGCGCTGCTGGCCAGCGCCGCTGAAGCTCCGCCCAGCGGGCTCGTGTACATCCTCGGCGCCGGGATCGACACGCTCATGCGCGACCAGTTCCCCACGGGGTTCGGTGGATCGATAGTGATCCGGCTCCTCACCACCAGGCTGGAGACTGAGCGCGCGCACAAGGTCGAGGTCCACTGCACCGACGAGGATGGCAGCGCGGTGCTGCCCCAGCCGATCATGCTCACCCTTCCGCCGCGCCAGGTTCCCGCCGACTATCCACACGGCTGGGACCTCGCGGCCAGCATCGTCATCAACCTCGCCGGCGTTCCCATCCCGCGCCCCGGCTTCTACAACTTCGAGATCATGGTCGACGACCAGCAGGTGAGAACCCTCCCCTTCCGCGTTGTGAATTCGACCCCCGGTCAAACCCTATGACCAGCACGCTCACCAACCTCGTGGCCAGCTACGGCCTCATCGCCATCTTCATCACGATGGTCGGCGAGAGCTGCGGCCTGCCCATCTCGAGCGAGATCGTCGTCCCGCTGGGCGGGGCGCTGGCGTCGCAGGGAAAGCTCAACTTCGTCCTGGTGGTGCTGGTGGCAAGCGTCGCCAACCTTGTCGGCTCGCTGATCGCCTTCTACCTGACGCGGCGCTTCGGCACCCGCTTCGTGCTCAGCCGGACGGGCCGCTGGATGGGTCTGCGCCAGGGCCACCTGCGGCTCGCGCATCGGTTTTTCGACCGCTGGGGCATCTGGGCGGTGTTCGCCGGGCGCCTCCTGCCCATCGTGCGGACTTACATCTCGTTCCCCGCGGGCATCTCGGACATCGGCTATGTGAGGTTCACCATCGCCACGCTGGCCGGCGCCATCCTCTGGAACTTCGCCCTCGCATATGCCGGGTACAACCTCGGCCAGCACTACCAGCAGGTCGCCACCACCATCTCGCCCTTCGTGATTCCAATCGCGATCCTGGTCATCCTTTTGCTCGCTGCCGCCTGGTGGTTCGGGCGCAAGCTGGGCGAGGACGAACCGGGGGCCCCGAGCACCGCAACGAACTGACGCGCCGGTGTGCTAGCCGGGCGCGACCCTGGCGATCGCCTGGCCGGGCTTCACCGGGTCGCCGACCTCGAGCAGCAGGTCCTCGACCACGCCGCTGAACGGCGAGGGGATCTCGGCGTTCACCTTGTCGGTGTGCGCCTCCATCAGCGTCTCACCCTCTGCTATGCGCTCGCCGCGCCTTTTGCTCCAGGCCCCGACGGTGATCTCCTCGGCACCCTGCAGTTCCGGCATGACGACCTCGCGACCCTCGGCGCTCACCTGCTTATTGTCGCTTCGGCGTGCTCACGCAAGGGACACGACGTCGAGGAGGTCCTCCTCCCAGTAGTCGACCCGGCCCTCCGGCATGAACAGCACGCGCTGCGGCTGAAGCGCCTCCACGAACTCCGGGTCGTGGCTGACGATCACCATGGTGCCGGGCCACGCGGCCAGCGCCTTGGCGACGCCGGTCCGTGAGGGAGGATCGAGGTTGTTGGTGGGCTCGTCCAGCAGCAGCAGGTTGTGCTTGCCTGCGACAAGCTGGGCGAGCGCGAGCTTGGTCTTCTCGCCACCAGACAGCGTCCCGGCGTCCTGCCGCGCGATGTCCCCGGTGAGGTTGAACGAACCGAGCAAGGCGCGCAGCATGCGCTCGTCGGCATCCGACTGCTCGCGCATGTGGGCCAGCACCGGCACGCCTTTGCGGATGCCCTCGTGCTCCTGCGCGTAGTAGCCGAGCGAGACGCCATGCCCGAGCCTGAAGCTGCCCGAGTTCGGCTCGCTCTGGCCGGCGAGGATGCGCAGCAGGCTCGTCTTGCCGGCGCCGTTGAGGCCCATGATGACGATCCGTTGCCCGCGCTCGACCTCGAAGGTCACGTCGCGAAACACGAGTGGGCCGCCATAGCCCTTGGCGAGTCCGTGCACCGTCAGCACCACGCGTCCGCTGTGCGGAGGCTCTGGGAAAGTGACCTTCAGCTTGCGCTCGCGCTTCGGGGCCGACACCTGCTCCGACTTCATTCGGTCGACGCGCTTGAAGATGGACTTCGCCGTCTTCGCCCGCTTTTGCGTCTGGCGCCTCATGACCTCCGCCAGCACGCTCAGCCGCTGGATCTCTGACTCCTGTCGCTGAGCCAGCGAGGTGAGGCGCTTCTCCTCCAGCGCGCGCGCCTTCTGGTACTGCGAATAGGTGCCGCGGTACTCGCGCATCTTTCCGGCATCCAGATGAAGGACGCGCGTGATCGAGGCATCCAGCAGCACCAGGTCGTGGCTCACCACGATCACAGATCCGCGGTAGTCGCGTAGAAAATCCATCAGCCACGTCTTGGCGTTGCTGTCCAGGTGGTTCGTCGGCTCGTCCAGGAGCAACAGGTCGGCTTCCGCGAACAGGACGCGGGCCAGCTCGACCCGCCGCCCTTCACCGCCGGAGAGCACGCTCACGGGAAGGTCGACGCGGTCGGGCCGCAGGCCCAGGCCCGTGACGATGCGCCGTGCGTCCGACTCCGAGGAGTAGCCGCCGTCGAGCCGGTATTTCTCCTCGGCCTCCGAAAAGCGCTCGACGACCTCGGGGGAGTGGTCGTGCTCAAGCTCCGCATGAAGCTCGGCAAGGTGAATCGCGGCCCGATCCAGGCCGCGGCCCGACAGGATGTGTGCCAGCGCGGTGGTCGAGGCGTCGGCGCGCGGGCGCGGGTTCTGGGGCACGTAACCGAGCGTGCCCTGCTTCAGGACGAGGCCCGCGGCGGGGTCGTCTTCGCCCGCCAGCACCTTGAGCAGGCTCGTCTTGCCGGCGCCGTTGCGGCCGACCAGGCCGACTTTGTCCCCAGCGGCCACGTTGAAGCTGGCGTCCGACAGGACGCGTCGTGCCACGACGTCGATGGCGAGGTTTCGGACCTGGAGCACGGCGCGATGTTACGTGGACGGACGGCCGGCGTTTGGTAAGGCATCAACTCCTTAGGAGGCCGAACCATGAAGAAGCTCATCGTCATCGTCGCCATCCTTGCCGCGGCGGCCGCCTGCGGAGGCGCCGCCAGCACTGGCCAAGGCGGCTCTCTCGCCCTGCGCTCGGCGGGCGGCACCGCCCAGTCCGCCGTGGGGCAACCGGTGAAGTCCAACCCTCAACCGGCCCAGCCGGCGCAGGGAGGCGGAACGACCAACCCCGGCGGCACCGACACGGTGCCTGTCCTGCAGGGGCCGCCCGTCATCCGCCAGGCGCAGCTCGCCATCACGGTCAGCTCGGGTTCTTTTGACTCCAGGCTGGCTACGGTCCGCTCGCTGGTCGAGTCTGAGCAGGGTTACATCGCGGGCACCGACGCGCAGAGCAGTCCCGTCGACAGCCAGATCCGCACGGGTGTCATCAACTTCATGGTCCCCGCCGCCAACTTCGACGCCACGATCGACCTTCTCACCAAGGTGGGCAAGGTCCAGAGCGAGCACATCACCGGGACAGACGTCAGCGCGCAATACGTCGACCTGAACGCCCGCCTTGCCAATGCGCAGGCCCAGCGCGACGCGATGCTCGCGCTCCTCGCCAGGGCGACCTCGATCAGCGACATCATCAACATCCAGACCCAGGTCGGCCAGATCACGGGGCAGATCGAGCAGCTCGAGGGACAGATCAAGTACCTGGACCAGAACACCGCGTTCAGCTCCATCGCCGTAACCCTCACCGAGTCCGGGGCGCCGGTGCAGCAGGCCCCATCCGACAGCTGGGGCTTCGCCACCGCTCTCAGTGAGGCCGCTCACAACTTCGTGACGACCATCAACTACGTCGTGACCGGGCTTGGGGCGGCCGGGCCGTTCCTGGTCCTGCTCGGGCTCGGCTACCTGGTCTGGCGGCGCCGCCGCCCCGCCCCGGCGATCAAGCACGCATAACGGCGATCGGCTCGCGGGCCGGGTTCACGCCCGGCCCGCCGCCCCCTGCGGCGCCCTTCCGTAACCTACGGCGGTAGTGAACCTGAGTCGTGGCTTTGTTCTTGATCTCGATCCCCCGCCCCGCCGCGGAGCCTTAGGGCGGCCATGAGCGCGGAGGGGCCCGGGGAACAGGCGGGGGACGAGGCTGGCGACATCCTCGAACTTCCGGCTGCGCCGAGCGCCGCGGACATCGCGCTCGACGAGCTCGAGCTCGTCTACGCCTTCATCTACGCCCGGGTGGGCAACCGGGCGGATGCCGAGGACCTGACCCAGCAGGTGGCGCTCAAGGCGATCCCGCGGTTGCACCAGGGTGCGTCGGCCAGCTCGATCCGGGGCTACCTGTTCGCCACCGCCCGTTCCGTCCTTGGAGGCTTCTGGAGCACTCGTCTCGGGGTTTCCGAGGCCGAGCTGCGCGACGACCTTGCGCTGGTCACTCCGCCCCGCGCCGACCCCGACCGGGGGGTGGCTTCTGTACAGCGAGTGTTGGGCGAGCTTTCAGACAACTACCGGCGGGTGCTCGAGCTGCGTTTCCTGCACGGGTATTCATTGAAAGAAGTGGCCGCCGAGATGCACTCGACAGTAGGCGCCATCAAGGTGATGCAGTTGCGCGCCCTGCGGGCCGCGGCCAAGGTCGATATGGAATGAACAAGCCCGAAAATCGCATCGAGAAGATCGTCTCGAACCTCCTGCACGGCCACCGGCTGAAGCTGCGGGGGGGAGACGCCGAGGAGAAGGCGGCCATCACGGCGGCGGCCCGCATGGCGGCGGCCAGGCAGGGTCCGCAGCGCATGAGCCCCGCCTTCCGCAAGCGACTGGCCCGGCTGCTGGAGGATGGGCCCACCGAAGGCTGGATCACCAGGCGCGCGGCCCTGGTCGCGGGCTTCGGCCTGGCCGCAGGCGCGGCGGCAGGAGGCCTGGTGGGGCGGGTGCTCGAGCCGGCGCATCTGGCAGCGTCAAATGGTGGCCCTATCAACCCCGCAAGCGGCCGCTGGATCGATGTCGCGGCGCTGAGCGACCTGGTGGAAGGACAGGGCAAACGCGTCACGGCCGGGAGCGTGGGGGCATTCGTGTTCCGCCACGGCGACACCGTGACCGCAGTGTCATCGATCTGCACGCACCTGCCGTGCCAGCTGTGGTGGAACGACGGCAGCGCCCACCTCGACTGCCCGTGCCACCCGGCTTCCTTCACCCCCGACGGTCATTCCACCGACCCGCAGTACCCACTTCCCTCGCTCAACACCGTGTACGCGAGGGTCACGTCCGAGGGCCGGGTGGAGGTCCTGGGGACCACCTGAGATGAGCGTCAGGGTACACCGGTCGAGACAGCTGGCCCTGGACCGATGCCTCCAGCTGCTCGAGGAGGCGCAGATGCACGGTCAGGCGCGCATCGACGGGCCGCTCGGCAAATTGCTTCGCCGCCACCTGGAACGCGCCGGGGTGATCGCTGACCATCGCGTGGAAGGGCGCCGCATCGACCGCGTGCTCGACGACATCTTCGCGCTGCAGGCCCAGCTTCTCGGCCAGGACCCCGAGGACAGCCGGCACCACAACGGTTCCTAGCTACCCGAGGCCGGCCGCAGGCCGACGGTATCATTGGCTCCCGTTGTGACAACTTCATTCGGCTCCTCTCCGTCCTACCTGCTGACCTCTGAATCAGTCACCGAAGGCCATCCCGACAAGATCTGCGACCAGGTCTCCGACGCGGTCCTCGACGGCATGCTCGCCCAGGATCCGCACGCGCGCGTCGCGTGCGAGACGGTGATCACCAAAGGCCTCTGTATCGTCATCGGCGAGGTGACCACCCATGCCGAGCTCGACATCCAGCGGACCATCCGCGACACCATCCGCGAGATCGGCTACGACGAGGAGGCGACCGGGTTCGACGCCGACCACGCGCTGATCCAGGTCTACCTCAAAGAGCAGTCACCCGACATCGCCGCCAGCGTCGACCACTCGCTCGAAGAGCGTGAAGGCACGCTGGAGGACGATCCCTTCGAGCTGCAGGGCGCAGGCGACCAGGGCATGATGATCGGCTTTGCCTGCCGCGAGACCCCTGAGCTCATGCCTCTTACGATCTCGCTCGCGCACCGGCTCTCGCATCGCCTGGCGCAGGTGCGCAAGGACAAATCGCTTCCCTTCCTGCGCCCGGATGGCAAGACGCAGGTGACCGTCGAGTACGAGTTCGGCAAGCCCAAGCGCATCGAGGCCATCGTGGTTTCGACCCACCATGCCGCTGGCGCGACCCAGAAGGAAGTGGCGGATGGCGTCCGGCAGCTCGTGATCGACCCCGTGCTGAAAGGCATGGTCGTCGACGCCGAGACCAAGATCATGGTCAACCCGAGCGGTCAGTTCATCGTCGGCGGCCCCGCCGCCGACGCCGGCCTGACCGGCCGCAAGATCATCGTCGACACCTACGGAGGGGTCGCCCGGCACGGAGGCGGGGCGTTCAGCGGCAAGGACCCCAGCAAGGTCGACCGCTCGGCGGCCTACGCCGCGCGGCACGTGGCCAAGAACCTGGTCGCTGCCGGGCTCGCCGACCGCTGTGAGGTTCAGGTCTCGTATGCCATCGGCCGATCCCACCCGACCTCGATCGCGGTCGAGACCTTCGGCACCGGGACAGTCTCCGAGAAGGAGATGATGGAGCTCGTCCACCGCCATTTCGACCTGCGCCCGGGCGCCATCATCGCGAACATGAACCTGCTGCGGCCGATTTACCGCCCGACCGCCGCGTACGGCCATTTCGGGCGCGACGATCTCGGTGTGCCCTGGGAGTCGACGAACAAAGTCGAAGCGCTTCGCGCCGACGCCTCGGTGGCGGCGCGGAAGTCCAGCTGACACGAACCTGAAAGCCGCCAGCCGACGGGGGGACCTACGGATCCGCCTCAACGACACGCTCTCGCGGCGGAAGGTGGCGTTCGCGCCGGCGACCACCGGCCGCAGGTCACCGCTCACCCTCTATGTCTGTGGTGTCACGCCCTACGACTCGGGTCACATGGGCCACGCCTTCACGTTCTCGATCTTCGATGTCCTCGTCCGTTTCGTAGAAGCCAAGGGAGGGCGCGTCCGTTACGTCCAGAACGTCACCGACATCGACGACCCGCTGTTCGAGCGGGCGCGCCGGGACAAGATCGACTGGCGCGAGCTGGCCGACCGGGAGACGCAGGTTCACATCCGCGACATGACGGTGCTGGGCTGGCGGCCGCCCGACGTGATGCCGAAGGTCTCGGACGAGATCGACCGCATCCTCGCCGCGGCCACCAGCTTGAGCACGAAGGGATATGCGTATCGCACCGACGCGCTGTATTTCGACGTCAAGCGGTTCAAGAGCTACGGACGGCTCTCGCATCGCACGCGCCGCTCGATGCTGAACAAGCTGCGCGACGAGGGATTGCTCGGCACGACCGGACCCGACGCCAAGCGCGACCTGCTCGACTTCCCTCTTTGGCGCGCCTCACGCCCGGGCGAGCCGGCCTGGCCGTCGAAGTTCGGACCGGGGAGGCCCGGCTGGCATATCGAATGCTCCGCGATGGCAATGCGCTATCTCGGAGCGCAGATTGACATCCACGGGGGCGGTCGCGACCTCGAGTTCAGCCACCACGAATCCGAGCGCGCGCAGTCCGAGTCGATGACCGGCAAGGCTCCGTTTGCGCGCGCGTGGATGCACACCGGGATGGTGCGTTACGAAGGCAAGAAGATGAGCAAGTCGCTCGGCAACCTGGTCAAGGTGAGCCAGGCTCTCCAGCGCGCGCCGGCCGCGGCGGTCCGCCTCTACCTGGTCTCGCACAGTTATCGACGCGACTGGGAGTTCAACTGGCTGGGGCTCGCGAAAGCATCGCGTCTGGTCGAGCGGATCCGCCCACTGCTGGCGGAGGATGCCGCCCGGCCAAAGGCTTCGAGGGCCGCGCCGGGGCAAAGGCTGATCGCCGAGTTCGAGTCGGCCCTGGCCGACGACCTGAACACACCGCGGGCGGTGCGCGCTCTGCGAATGGCGCTGCGTGAGCGCGACGCCGCGGCCGCGAGGTGGATGCTGGAAATCCTGGTGGGCACCGCCGCCCTGACGTAGCGGCCGCCGTCC
>DATLUC010000042.1:0-26302 GCA_035533335.1 Candidatus Baltobacterales bacterium | reverse complement strand
GTTCAGGAACGCCGCCTCCGACTCGCCTGGGAACCCGACGATGACGTCGGTGACCAGCCCCAGGTCTGGCATGAGGCGCCGAGCCTCGTCAACGATCGCGCGATAGTGCCGCGTCTGGTATCCGCGGGCCATGCGCTTGAGAATGGTGTCGTCGCCCGACTGGATGGGCAGCTGGAGCTCGCGGCACACGACGTCGCTGGCGGCCATCACCTCGAGCAGCTCTTGCTCCAGGTCCTGCGGATGTGAGGTCATGAACCGAAGGCGCTTCAGCCCGGGGATCCGCTCGACCGAACGGACGAGGGCGGCCAGGCCGCCACCACCGTCCGGGTCGCGATAGTCGTCGACGTTCTGACCCAGCAGGACGAGCTCCCTGGCGCCCGCATCGACCGCCTCGCGGCACTCCTCCATGACCACCGCCATCGGCAGGTGCTTCTCGCGGCCGCGGACTTGCGGAACGATGCAGAAGGTGCAGTTATGGTCGCATCCCTGGATGACCCTCACGTAGTGGCTGATCCCGGTGCGCCCCGACGGCGGAAGGGCCTCGCCCTGCGAGTAGTCATACCGAGCCTCGAGGCCGGCCAGGAATTCCTCGTACACGCCGATCGGGACCACCTCATCGACCTGGGGGAACCTCTTGCGCAGGACGTCTCCCTCTTTGGCCACGATGCAACCGGTGACCGCGATGGTCCGCTCCGGCGTCTTCCACTCCCTCAGCTCGTGCAGCTTGGAGTAGACCCGGTCCTCCGAGGCCTGGCGCACCACGCAGGTGTTGAGGATGGCGATGTCCGCTCGTTCAAGTGAGTCCTCCACGTAGCCCGCCGCGAGCAGGCGTCGCGCGAGGCTCTCGGAGTCGGCCGAGCTCATCTGGCACCCGATCGTCCAGATGTTGAACGACCGCGCCCGAGGGGATCCTGCCGTCAGCGGCTCTCCACCAGCAACCTGATCCCGGTGCGCTCTTCGCCGTCGATGGAGATGTCGATGAACGCCGGGATGCAGACCAAATCAAGGCCTCCCGGCGCCACGTAGCCGCGCGAAATGGCGATCGCCTTGACCGCCTGGTTGATGGCGCCGGCCCCGATGGCCTGCACCTCCACCCGCCCCTTGCTGCGGATCACGCCCGCGATAGCCCCTGCCACGGCAACCGGCTTGGAGGTGGCCGAAACCTTCAGCACCTCTACTGGTACGCGCTCGGCTGTCATTGCTGGAACCCCTTCAAACGTGTTCTCGATCGACTCTCTGGATCGATGTTGCTCGGCCAGTGGGAGCACTAATGGTAATCAGTACCGAATTGAAAGTCACGGGTCCTGACGCCACCTGGAAGCGGGCGGGCACCGCAGTCAGGAACCGCTGGATGACGACGTCCTTGTCCATGCCGATGCAGCTGTCCCTCGGCCCGACCATCCCGACATCGGACACGAAAGCGGTCCCGCCCGGCAGCACGCGGGCATCGGCGGTCGGAATGTGTGTGTGAGTGCCCACGACGGCGCTGGCGCGCCCGTCCAGGTACCAACCCATCGCGCTCTTCTCGGAGGTGGCCTCGGCGTGCATGTCGCAGAAGACGATCTTGGTGTCCGGATGCGCAGCCAGGATCGAGTCGGCGGCCCTGAACGGGTCGTCGAGGCCTTCCCCCGTGAAGATCCTTCCCATGAGGTTCATGACCAGGACCTGGCGCCCGCCCGCCTCCACCAGGCAAGATCCCGTGCCCGGCGCCCCCGGGGGATAGTTGGCGGGCCTCAGCACGCGCTCCAGGTTGGGCAGCTCGGGCAGGAAGTCCTTCTGGGCGAAGACGTGGTTGCCCGTAGTGATGACGTCGGCGCCGGCGCCCCTGAGCTCGGCCACGATCTTGCCCGTGAGGCCGAATCCTCCCGCGGCGTTCTCGCCGTTGACGATGGTTAGGTCTGGGCGCAGTTCCTTTTTGAGGCCCGGCAGGAGCGCTTTGACCGCGTCGCGCCCAGGGTGGCCCACCACGTCGGCGACGAACAGAATTCGGAACTCGTCGCCGGTCACAGGCACAAGTCTATTGGGCAACAAAAAAGGGAGCCCCGAGTTGGGGCTCCCTCCTGTGGTTACTTCGCATACTCCACGGCCCTGGTCTCGCGCACCACGGTGACGCGGATCTGGCCGGGAAAGCTCAGCTCTGATTCGATTCGCTTGGCGATGTCCCTGGCCATGAGCTGAGCAGCAGTGTCGTCGATCTGCTCCGGCTTCACCAGGATCCTGACCTCTCGGCCGGCCTGGATGGCGTAGGACTGCTGGACACCCTGGAAAGAATTCGCTATCTCTTCCAGCTTCTCCAGGCGCTTCACGTAGGCCTCGAGCGACTCTCTGCGCGCCCCTGGGCGAGCTGCGGAAATCGCGTCGGCGGCGATTAGGAGGAGCGCCTCGAGGGAGTGAGGTTCCTCGTCGTAGTGGTGCGCGCGAACGGCGTGGACCACCTGTGCGGGGACTCCGTGGCGCTGCAGCAGGTCTGCTCCGATCACGGCGTGCGAGCCCTCGACCTCGTGGTCGATGGACTTGCCGATGTCGTGCAGCAGGCCTGACAGCTTGGCGATGCGGACGTCGGCGCCAATCTCGGCTGCCATCATGGCGGCCAGATAAGCGACCTCTTTGGAGTGGTTCAGCACCTGCTGCCCGTAGCTGGTACGGAATCGCAGGATGCCGAGGTGGCGGACGACCTCAGGGTGCAGACCCTGCAGACCGACCTCCAGAACAGCCGCCTCCCCTTCCTCTTTGACCCTCTGCAGGACCTCCTGGCGGGACTTGGCGACGATCTCTTCGATTCTGGCCGGGTGAATCCGGCCGTCCACGATGAGCTTGTTCAGCGCCACCCTGGCCACCTCGCGGCGGACCGGGTCGAAACCGCTGATGATCACGGCTTCGGGGGTGTCGTCGACGATGAGGTCGATCCCGGTCGCCTGCTGCAGGGCGCGGATGTTGCGCCCTTCCTTGCCGATGATGCGGCCCTTGAGCTCGTCGGTCGGCAGCGGCAGCACCGAGACCGAGACCTCCGCGGTCTGGTCGGCGGCGATGCGCTGGATCGACTCGGTGACGATCTCCCTGGCCCTGCGCTCGCTTTCGTCGCGGGCGGCCAGCTCGGCCTCCCGGACCTTGCGCGCGACCTCGTTTCGCAGCTCCTGCTCGACCTGCCCCATCAGCACTCCCTGGGCTTCCTGGCGGGTCATGTTGGCGACCCGCTGGAGCTCCTTTTCCTGCTGACGAGACGTGTCTTCTAGCTGGGCCTTGATGTCGTCCAGCGCCTTCTCGCGATTTGTGAACTCACGCTCGCGACGGTTGAGGTCCTCCCCCTTGCGGTCGAGGTTCTCTTCCTTCTGCAAAAGACGCTTTTCGATCTGTTGCGATTGAGCCCGGTATTCGCGGGCCTCCTGTTCGGCGGCGGTGCGGATTCGAACGGCCTCCTCTTTGGCCTCGAGCAGCTTCTCCTTGGCCTGTGTCTCGGCGTCGGAGAGGGTCTGCTGGGCCTTGAGCTCCAGGACGTGGGTCCCGTCGCTCTGCCGGCGCTGAAGCAGCCAGTAAGCGGCTCCAAATCCGGCCAGGAGTGCCACCACCACCAAAAGCGGTACGTAGACGAAGACAGGCATGTGACATGCACCTCGTTTATTCCATTGTCAAAGTGCGTCGACCATGGCAGGAACAGCACGTTCCCGCCTCGGGTTGGCTCGATGACTGCGGACGTCAAAATGCGTCCGCGTGAAGTGAAATTCTAGGCTTCTGTCCCGGACGACGTCCCGGCCCAGACCGCCTGGCAGGCGGCCCTGGCCACCCCGGACGAGAACCCTCGCCGAAGCAGCTTCGGGCCGATCGCATCGAGCATCTCGCGATAGCCGGCGTGCGCCGTTCGCCCGTGCAGCCTTTGGGCCAGGTTGATCGCCGACACGAGCTGAGCTTGGCTGTCGAATCCCGCCAGCGCGCCGTCGGCCACCTGGCGGTCGACCCCCCGAGCAAACAGCTCGGCCGAAAGGGCCCGGGGACCCAGGCCGGCCTGCCGCCGCCTGACGTGGCCCTCCGCGAACGCGCGGTCGTCCAGGTAGCCGAGCTCGCCCAGCCGGTCCATCGCAGAGCTGACTTCGATCTCCGTATAGCCCCGGCGCCCCAGCTTGCGGTTCAGCTCCGCGCGCGAGTAGGCTCGCCGGCCCAAAAGCCTGAGCCCCGCATCCAGCGCCGTGCCGGCAGGAGTCCTGGGCTGCGGAGCCCGGCGGGCGGCTTTAGAGCTCTGGGGGGGCACCTGCAGGGGCCTTCACGGCGGCTGCGGCCCTGGAGGGCGTAACACCGCCGGCTGCCTTCTCTCGTACCCTGGCCTCGATCTCCGACGACAGCGTCGGGTTCTCGCGTAGGTAGTTGCGCACGTTTTCGCGGCCCTGGCCCAGGCGCTGGTCGCCGTACGAGATCCACGTGCCGCTCTTCTCGAACACCAAGTACTCGATCGCCGCGTCGATCAGAGAGCCTTCGCGCGAGATGCCTTCGTTGAACAGGATGTCGAACTCAGCGGACCGGAACGGCGGCGCGACCTTGTTCTTGACCACCTTCACCTTGACGCGGGCGCCGACTGAATCGAGACCGGCCTTGATGACCTCGACCTTGCGGATGTCCAGGCGCACCGACGAATAGAACTTCAACGCGCGTCCGCCGGGCTGGGTCTCGGGGTTGCCAAACATGATCCCGACCTTCTCACGAAGCTGGTTGAGGAAAATCACTGAGCAGTTCGACTTGGAGATGGCGGCGGTGAGCTTGCGAAGAGCCTGCGACATGAGTCGGGCCTGCAGGCCGACGTGCGCGTCGCCCATCTCGCCTTCGATCTCGGCCTTGGGCACGAGCGCCGCGACCGAGTCGATCACGATGACGTCGACCGCGCCCGAGCGCACCAAGACCTCGACGATCTCCAGGGCCTGCTCGCCGGTGTCAGGCTGGCTGATCAGGAGGTCGTCGATCTTGACTCCGATGCGCGAGGCGTACAGCGGGTCGAGCGCGTGCTCTGCATCGACGAAGGCCGCCACACCCCCCTGCTTTTGTGCTTCGGCGATCACGTGCAGGGCCAGGGTGGTCTTGCCCGCCGACTCGGGGCCGTAGAGCTCGGTCACCCGCCCGCGGGGGATCCCCCCCACTCCGAGCGCAAGGTCGAGCAGCAGCGCGCCCGTGGGGATGACCATGATCTCTCCCCGCAGAGCCGCCTGCTCACCCAGCTTCATGATCGAACCCTTGCCATAGCTCTTCACGATCTGGGCCATCGCCGAGTCGAGGGACTTTTCCTTCTCTTTTTCCAATGCTTTGACGCCTCCTAGGTCGTTACGGCAAGTGTTCTACGTCGTCTGGTTGAGGTCAACGTGCTTTACCGGCCGGTCCGCAGAGTGTAGCGAACACCTGTTCGTGCGTCAAGCGCTCTTGGCCTGAGCCCGCTCGAGCGCGCGCGCTTCCTCGATGGCCAGGCGCATCGCCTGGGCCGCCGCCTCGCGGCGATTGGTCCGCCGGTCGCCCTTGAACCGGTATTCGCGCGCGGACACGCCGCGGGCCGACGCGACACCTATGTAGGTCAGCCCGACCGGCTTGGCCAAGCCGCCTCCGTCCGGACCTGCGATGCCGGTGACCGAGATCGCCAACTTGGCGCCAAAGCGCGAGCGCGCGCCCTCGGCCATCGCCTCGGCCACGCCGGCGCTGACCGCCCCTACGCTTTCCAGCAGGGCCGTCGAGACGCCCAGCTGGGCCCGCTTGACCTCGTCCGAGTAGGCGACGACGCCTCCCAGGAAGTATGCCGAGCTGCCGGGCTGGTCGGTGATGAGGGATCCCAGGAGGCCGCCGGTGCAGGACTCGGCGAGCGCGATGGTCAGCCCCGCCCGGCGCAGGGCATCGCCCAGCTCCCGGCCGACCTCGGCCTCGGTCGACGCCGGATCACTGGGTTCAGGCGCGCCGCCGCTCGGCCCCGCCCGCCCCGCCATCCGCGAGCTGCCGAACGGGCCGAGGAGGTAGCGGAACCGCCATACGTAGTCAAGCCCGCTCCAGATCGTGAAGACGATCGCCACGCCGACCGCCACGTCGGCGATGGGCCCGAGCCACGGGTATGGCCGCTGCAGGATCAAGAGCGTCACCGCGCTCATCTGCATGACCGTCTTGGTCTTGCCCAGGGGCGCCGCGGCGATCACCCGCCCCTGGCTCGCCCCGACTGAGCGCAGGATCGTGATGATCAGCTCGCGCGAGAAGATCAGCACGACGACCCACGCTGCCACCAGCCCTTCTTGGACCAGCACGATGAGGACCGACAGGACGAAGAGCTTGTCGGCGAGAGGGTCGAGGAACTTGCCCAGGTCGCTCACGGTGCCGCGACGCCGCGCGAGTTGGCCGTCGAGCGTGTCGGTGAACGAGAACAGGATGAACAGCGCGGCCGCGGCCTGGTCGTGTCCGGGAAACCGCATCAGGAGCAGTGCCATCAGCACGGGGATCGCAGCGAGTCGGCTCAGGGTCAGGCCGTTGGAAAGGTTCACGACTGTGGAGAAGTCTGCGACGAGAACTCTCGCGTCGCCACCCCGACCCCAAGTGCGCCCAGGCTGTGCCCGTCGATCGTGATGAAGGTGGCCGCTGCCTTGCCGCTGGTGATCTTGATATCCACTCCTGTGAAGTGAACGACGGAGCCTGCCTGGAGCGTCTTCCCGGAATCGGCGAAGGGGAGTTTCCCGTCGACGACCGCATTGATCCAGACGGCGTCGGTGACACGCACGCCGACGACGATGGGGCGGGCCTGCACGGACGCAGCAGTCGTCGGCGGCGCGGACGGCGTGGGGGAAGCGAGTTGCTGGGACGCCACGGTGATCGGGGCCGGACGCTGGTCGGCCACGACCTGCCGCCACGCGTAGGCCGCGAACGCACCGGTCAGCAGCACCACGCCCGCCACCGCGACCGCCGGTGCGGTCACCACCATGCGCGGCCTGCGCTCAGTCCGGCCGAGGCCGAGCGCAAGACGCGGAGGGCCTGCGGAGATCTGCGCGCTGGTTACCAGCGAGTCCGCATCGAGGCCGAGATAGCTCGCGTACGTCTTGAGGTAACCCTTGGCGTAGACCGGCGCCGAGAAGGAGTCGAGCTCGTCCGACTCGAGCATGAGCAGGTAGTCGGCACGGATCCGGGTGGCGGCCGCCGCCTGCTGGATGGTGACACCTCGCTCGCCGCGCTTGGCAGCCAGCAGGGTCCCCGGGGTCATTCCAGGATCCCTGACCGCGACCCAGGGGCGACTCGAGCTTTTTCCGCGTGGCCTGGATCCGCCGGGCCACCGCTCACGTACGGTCGATTCGAAAGTTGTTGGATCGGGAGGAGGGGTTGCGTAGGCGGGGCCTGCCCCCCGTGCGCTTTCATTCCAGTCCGAGCCTCTCCAGCAGATCATCCACGTCCGGCAGCGTCATCAACACCTCGCGAGACTTCGAACCCTGGTAGCTGCCGACCACGTGGTTCTCGGCCAGCTGATCCACGATCCGGCCGGCCCTCGAGTAGCCCACGTTGAACTTGCGCTGCACGAGCGAGACGGACGCGGAGCCTTCGGCGGCGACCGCACGCGCGGACCTGGCGAACAGCGGGTCGAGCTTTCGCTCCTCTCGCCTCTCGCCTTCCCATTCCGTGCCGGTCCCCTCTTCGAGGATCTCCTCCATGTAGCGGGGACCGCCCTGGGACTTCCAGAAGTTGACGACCCCCTCGACCTCGGGGTCGCTGACGAAAGCGCCCTGGATGCGCGTCGGTTTGCCGGCGTCGACCGGCTGGTACAGCATGTCGCCGCGACCGAGCAGCTTCTCCGCACCCCCGGTGTCGAGGATGACCCGGCTGTCGACCTGCGAACCCACCGCGAACGCGATGCGGGATGGGATGTTGGCCTTGATCAAACCGGTGATGATGTCGGTCGAAGGGCGCTGGGTGGCGATGATCAGATGGATGCCCACCGCACGCGCCAGCTGCGCGATGCGGCAGATCAGCTCTTCGATCTCCCCTGCGGCGACCATCATGAGGTCGGCCAGCTCGTCGATCACGATCACGATGTACGGCAGCGGCCGTGCCTTTTTGAGCGTTGCCTTGTCGTTGTAAGCGGCGATGTTGCGCACGCTCTCGGCCGAGAAGAGCTTGTAGCGGCGGTCCATCTCCGCCACCGCCCAGCGCAGCGCGGCGGCGGCCTGGTGCGACTCGACCAGGACCGGCAGGGCAAGGTGCGGGAGGCCGTTGTACCCCGTCAGCTCGACTCGCTTGGGGTCGATCAGGAGCAGGCGCAGGTGGTCGGGAGTGACCTGGAACAACAGGCTCGTGATGAGCGCGTTGATGCACACGCTCTTGCCCTGGCCGGTCGCGCCGGCGATCAGCAGGTGCGGCATGCGCGTGAGGTCGGCGACGATCGACTGTCCGGAGACGTCGTTGCCGAGCCCGAGGGCCAGCTTGTTCGTACCCTCGCGGAACGCCGCCGTCTCGAGCACCTCGCGAATGGTGACCAGGCTGGCTGACTTGTTGGGCACTTCGATCCCGACCGCGGCCTTGCCCGGGATCGGAGCCTCGATGCGAAGGGGCGCCGCGGCCAGCGCCAGCGAGAGGTCGTTCTGCAGCGCTGTGATGCGCTTGACCTGGACGCCCGCCCCCGGCTGGAGCTCGTACTGCGTCACCGCGGGGCCTGGGTTGACCCCCACCACCTTGCACGCGACCCCGAAGGTCTCAAGCGTCGTCTCGATGATCTTCACGTTGCGCTTGATCTCGTCCGCCATGCGCTCCCGCCGCGCTGTGACCGTGTCGAGGAGGGTGATCGAAGGCAGCTTCCACTCGATTTCCGGAAGGTCGTCTTCCAGCTCGGCGACGACCCGCATCACCGGGACGGGCGCCTCAACTGCCGCCTGGTCGGACCTCGCCTTCCGTTCCTGACGCTCCGTCTGCGGGCTCTCCTCCGGCTCGGAATCTTCGATCTCCCACGGCCTGGCCGGCTCGAGCATCGGGACCGGACTGGCGAAGCTGGCGGCCGAGCGGGCGAGCTCGTCGGTGGTGGCGGGCGCGGCCTTGGCGGGCTTGGGAGGCTTGGGCTTCTCCGAGACCGGGAGTGCGACCAGGTTCTGGATCCGCACTCGTTCGCCATAAGCGGTACGAGCCGCGCCCACTCCCGCGGCGAGCAACGCGCCGGGGCTGAAGTGGATTGTCACGATGAGCCCGATCAGGAGCAGTGCGATCAGGAGCGCCCACGCCCCGATGGGGCCGACCACGCCGCTCACTGCGCCGTCGATGGACCTTCCGACCGATCCGCCCGCGTGACCGACGAGGCCGAACAACCCGACCAGGGCCAGCACGGCGACCCCTCCGGAGACGAGGTCGACGGCCCGCGGTCGCGGCGCCTTGGGCCACAGGAGGTACGCCCCGAGGGCCAGCACGGCGACGACCGGGACAAACCAGGCGCGATCGAACGTCGAGACCAGACTGTCGCGAATCCCGGCCAGGATCGAGCCGGCGTGGCTCGCGATGGCGAGGAATCCGAGCAGCGCGATCAGGATCAACAGGACTCCCGACACCTCGCGCACCTGGCGCTGCGTCAGGTGTGGGCGCGTGGTTTTCTTGCCGCGTGCGGTGCGGGAACGCGAACTCGAAGCGCGACGCGCGCCGTTCGCGGAGTGACGTGTGCCTCGGGATGTGGTGCGACGCATGCTGCGGGCCCTTGAGCCGAATCGGATTCTACTACGACCCTATTGCGACCCGGCCCGCGAGCGCGCGGGCGAGCGATACTCTCTCCCCGTGGCGGTCGATCCTTTTTCACAAGCCGAGATGAGGTACAAGTCGCTGGCCGACGAGCGCCGCTCCGGCGGCATGCCTGCGCGCGCCTTCAGGCTTGCGGTGCGCGACCTCGCCGTGCTCGACAGCGAAGGGCGGCGCTGGATGCTCGGTCCAGAGGACGGGATCTGGTATCGCCGCGAGAACGACCGCTGGCTGCAGGCCGACCCGCCGAGACGGCTCGTCTGCTCATCTTGCGGCCATCACAACCTCGGGCGGCACAGCTTCTGCGTCGAGTGTGGCCAGCGACTTCAGCGACCCGCATAAGCCACTTCCCCGCCGCTGGGAAAGCGATTCGAGCTACTTGTGAACCTGTGCTTGCGCGATGCCGTAGATGAGGCCCGCGGCCAGCGGGACGAGCGCGACCAGGAACCACAGGCGCCACCACATCGGCCGGTTTTCGCCGCGGACCATCTCGTGCCCGCAGAAGCCGCAGAAGCGGTCAAACGGGCCCGCCACGCCGCGGCAGTTGCTGCATTGGTGCAGCTGCAGGCCGCAGTGGCCGCAGCGGGCCTCGTCCCCCGAGTGGTCGAGCACCATCGCGGGCTGGTCGCAGCGAGGGCAAAGACTTGGTGCTACCAGCGCCAGGGGCGGCAGCTTCAATCGCTCATATCTCCGTCACGACGGGGATCACCATGGGACGGCGGCGTGTTTGCTTGTAGACCGTCTTCGAGACGGCGTCGTGAATCATCTCCTGCAGCAGGTTCAGGTCGGCCCGGCTGTTGGAGAAGCGAGAGATGCTCGCCATCGCCGCCGCCCGAGCGTCGGCCATGAGCCTGCTCGACAGCTCCGGCTCGATCACCCCCCGTGAGATGAGATCGGGACCGGCCCGCACCACGCCGGTGTCGCGATCGATGGTCAAAGTGACGACCAGGATCCCGTCCTCGGCGAGGTGCCGGCGGTCGCGCAGCACGACCTGCTCGACGTCACCCACGCCAAGCCCGTCCACGTAGACGAGGCCGGTGCCGACTTTCTCGCCGGCGCGCATCGAATCGGCATCCAGCTCCACCGTCTGGCCATCCTCGACGACTGCGATGCGGTCTTCGGTCAGGCCTGCTTCGAGCGCGATCTCCGAGTGCAGCAGGAGCTGCCGGTACTCGCCGTGCACCGGGATGAAGAACCTGGGCCGGACTGCCTCGAGCATCTCCCTCAGCTCGTCGCGCTGCGCATGCCCTGTGACGTGCACGTTGCCGACCTCCGAGTAAAAGACCCGCGCCCCATGCCGGTACAGGTTGTTGACGGTCTGGTGGACCATCCGCTCGTTGCCCGGGATGGGCCGCGCCGAGATGACCACCCAGTCGTGCTTCAACACGTTGACGAGTGGGTGCCGCTGGGCGGCAAAACGCGCCAGCGCCGACATGGGCTCACCCTGGCTGCCCGCCGTGAGCAGGAGCAATTTCGACGGCGGCACCCGGCCGATCTCGGGCAGCGCAACCGTGAGTCCTTCGGGCACCTTGAGAAAGCCGAGCTCGCGCGAGGTTTTGAAGTTGGTCTCCAGGCTTCGACCCACGACCGCCACGCGGCGTTCGAACTGCGTCGCCATGCGAACGAGGTGCTGGATGCGATGGATGTTGGATGCGAAGTTGGCCACCACGATCCGCCCGGGCGCTTCCCCGAAGATCCGCTCGAAAGGGACGTGGAGGTCACGCTCGCTGCCCGACCGCCCGGTCCGCTCGGCGTTGGTGGAGTCGCTCAGCAGCAACAGGACACCCTCGTCGCCAAGCTGCCGGAAGCGCGCCATGTCGGTTGGATGACCGTCGGGGGGCGCCGAGTCGAGCTTGAAGTCGCTCGTGTAGACGACGCGACCGACTGGCGTGTCGATCGAAAGCGCCACGGCGTCGGGAATCGAATGGCAGACCGCCACGGTCTCGACGCGAAAAGGTCCGAACTGCACCGAATCGCCGACACGCACCTCCCGCAGGTCTGACTCGCGCAGGATCCGATGCTCCTTCAGCTTCGGCTTGACCAGGCCGAGGGTCAGCCGGGTGCCGTACACCGGGACATTGAGCTTCTTCAAGACGTAGGGCAGTCCGCCGATATGGTCTTCGTGACCGTGGGTGAGGAAGACGCCGAGCACCTCGCGGTCCTTCCGGAGCAAGTACGAGATGTCCGGGAGGACCAGATCGATGCCGAGCATGTCCTCTTGAGGGAACATCAACCCTGCATCGACCACCAGGACTTTGTTCTCCCACTCGAGCGCCCACATGTTGATCCCGACCTCGCCGAGGCCGCCGAGAGGGAGGTACTTGAGTCGCGGGCTCACAAAAGCTGGAGCTGCTCGGGTTCCTGCTTGGGCACGGGAACAGGCGGAGGCGGAGGCGCGAGCAGCTTGTCGAGGTACTGCTTGACCAGGTCGAAGTCGTGTTCCAGGTCCGCGACCAAAGAGCCGTTGTGGAGGGCCGCGGCCGGATGGTACAGCGGCACGTAGGCGACATCCCCGCGCTTGATCAGGCTGCCGTGCACCCGCGATATGGACCCCTGGCCCGGCATGAGGCGCTCGAGCGCATGCCGCCCCAGGATGAGCACGACCTTCGGCTTGATCAGCTCGAGCTGGCGTGCGAGGTATGGCGAACAGGCCTCCGCTTCGTTCGGCATCGGGTCACGGTTCATCGGCGGGCGGCACTTGAGGACGTTGGTGATGAAAACCTCGGACCGGCTCAGCGAGATGCGCGCGAGCAGGGTGTCGAGCAGCTTGCCGGCCGCGCCGACGAACGGCTCGCCCTGGCGGTCCTCGTTGAATCCCGGCGCCTCGCCCACGATCATCACGTCGGCCGGGCAAGGTCCTTCGCCCGGCACGGCCTGGGTTCGCGTCGCGTGCAGCCCGCAGTTCTTGCAGGAGCGGATCGTGTCGTGGAGCTGGTTCAGCTCCACTGAGGTACTAAGCGACTTTGACTCCCGGCTTGAAAGTGATCAGCTCGCCCGCGTCATGGACGGTCTTCATCACCGACTGCAGCTGATCTGCGCTGAGTGGGACCAGCGGCAGGCGGAAAGGGCCGGCCGGGAATCCCATCGCGTTGAGCACGGACTTGATCGGCACCGGGTTGGCGGCGGTGGTCATCAACGTCTTGATCACCGGCAGCAGGCCGAGGTGGATCTCGCGCGCTGTTTGGTTGTCGCCCTTGCCGTAGGCCTCGATCAGCCGCTTCATCGAACCTCCGGCGAGGTGCGACACCACGCAGATCACCCCGTAACCGCCCGCTGCGAGCACCGGCAGGGTCCAGCTGTCGTCCCCGCTCCAGACCGTGAAGTGGGCCGGCTTGCCGGCGCAGACGAATCCGACCTGGTCCAAATCGCCGCTGGCCTCTTTGACTCCGACGATCCCCGGCAGCTCCGCGCACCTCAGCGTGGTCGCGGCGGTCATGTTGACCGCCGTGCGGCCCTGGATGTTGTACATGATCGTCGGGCCGGCCTCCGAGATCGCCTTGAAGTGCAGGTACATGCCGTCCTGCGGAGGCTTGTTGTAGTAGGGCACGACCGCGAGCAGCGCGTCGGCGCCGGCCTTCATCGCGCGCTCGGAGAGCTTGACCGAATGGTGGGTGTCGTTGCTCCCGGTGCCGGCGACGACAGTCTTGCCCGGGATCGCCTGCCTGACCGCTCGGAGCAGCTCGATCTTCTCGTCGTCGTCGAGCGTGGGCGACTCGCCGGTGGTGCCGGACACGACCACGCCGTCGGAGCCGTCCGCGACGAGCTGCGCCGCGAGCCTCTCGGCGGCGTCGAGGTCGAGCGCGCCGTCGGCCTTGAAGGGCGTGATCATCGCCGTCAGAAGCCGTCCCAGCTCCACGCTCACTTGACGACCACTCCCATTTCGATGGCTTGCTCTGCGATCTGGACCGCGTTGAGGGCAGCGCCCTTGCGCAGATTGTCGGAGACCAACCACAGGACGAGCCCGTTGCCGGTGGAGGTGTCGTTACGGATGCGGCCAACATACACCTCGTCCTTGCCGGCGACCCCGTGCGGCGTCGGATAGAGCCTGGCGTGCGGGTCGTCTTCGACGATCACCCCGGGCGCGCCGCCCAGGATGGTGCGTGCCTCATCTGCCGTGAGCTTCCTGGTCGTCTCGATGAAGACCGACTCGCCATGGCCGACGGGCACGGGCACTCGAACGCACGTCGCGGTGATCCGCAGGTCAGGCATGTGCATGATCTTGCGGGTCTCGTTGACGATCTTGACCTCTTCCTCGTTGTAACCGTCGGGCTCCGGGCGCCATCCGCCCGGCACCACGTTGTAGGCGAGCTGATAGGGATAAGCGGCGACCGGCGGCTCCTTGCCGTCGGCGATCGCTTTGGTCTGCTCCTCGAGCTCCTCGACCAGCGCCCTTCCCGCGCCGGACGCGGACTGGTAGGTCGAAACCAGGACGCGCTCCAGGCCGGCCGCATTCCTCAAAGGGTTGAGCACGACCGTCAGGGGGATCGCACAGCAGTTGGGGTTCGCGATGATGCCCTCGTTGGCGCGGATGTCATTCGCGTTCACCTCTGGGACGACCAGGGGCACGTTTTCCTTCATCCGCCAGGCCGAGCTGTTGTCGATCACCAGCGCACCTGATTCGGCCGCCACCGGTCCGTACATCAGGGCGATGTCGCCGCTGGCGGCAAACAACGCGACGTCGATGCCCCTGAACGCGCCCTCGTGGAGATGCTCGATCTTGAGCGAGCTGCCGTTGTACGGAACCGACATTCCCTCAGACCGCTCCGAAGCAAGCGCGGTGATGTGGTCGCTCGGGAAGTGGCGCTGGGCGAGCACGCGCAGCATCTCCTGGCCGACCATCCCGGTGGCGCCGACGACAGCAACGTTTAGTCGCTGGGAGGTGGGCACGAGGTCAGTCTACCGAAGGCCCAGTAGTTCGTCGAGAGCCCTGTAGAAGCGCTGTTCGGAGGTCACTTTGCGGATCGCGAGGAGGACTCCCGGCACGTAAGCCTCACGGCTGGTGGTGCGATGGGTGATGGTCAGCGTCTGGCCGGGCAGGCCGAACATCACCTCCTGGTCGGCGACGAGCCCGGGCAATCGAACGCTGTGAACAGCGACGTGCCCCTCCTCCCCGCCTCGCGTGCCGGGCAGTGTCTCCTTCTCGGTCTTCGGGTGGCTGAACGGCTTGCTGCCGCGACGCGCGGCGAGCCGCTTGGCCGTGGCGAGCGCAGTGCCCGAAGGCGCGTCCAGCTTGGCCGAGTGGTGCATCTCGATCACCTCCGCCGCATCGAAAAAAGGCGCGGCGATGTCGGCGAGATGCATCATCACAACGGCACCGATCGCGAAGTTGGGGGCCACGATGCCGCCCACGCCCTTCTCTTTGCACGCGGTCTCGATCTTGTCGACGTTCTCCACCGACAGGCCCGTGGTCCCGATGACCGGTGAGGCTCCCGCCGCAATCGCCGCGAGCGCGTTGTGCAGAACGTCCGATGGCCGCGTGAAATCGATGAAGGCGCGGGGCCTCTTGGTGTGGAGGAACGCCGCCAGGTCGTCGCCCCGCCCGATGCCGCCCACGTAGTCGATGTCCGACTCGGCTTGCAGACCCGGCACGAGCACCGAGCCGACCTTGCCGCGGTAGCCGGCGACCGCGACTTTGATCGGCTCGGTCATGAGATCTCGCTCAGTCTCGACGCGGTCCGCGGCTGCGGCCGCCGCCGCCGCCGTTGCGGCTGCCCCGATCACGCCCGCCAAACCCGCCCTCGCGAGGCGCGGGCGGAGGCGATGCCAGGGCTACGGCCATGGCTTCTCTGTCGATGTGCTCCTCGATCGGCTCACCCTTGGCGGTCAGCTCCTCGATCGCGGCCTGACGGCTCAAGTTGAGCCGGCCCTGGCTGTCGATCTCCACCGCCTTGACCATGATCTCGTCTCCGACGTTGCAGACCTCCTCGACACGCTCGACCCGATGGTCGGTGAGCTTGGAAATGTGCACGAGACCGTCCTGGTTCGGCAGCACCTCGACGAAAGCGCCGAAAGGCATGATGCGTACGACCTTGCCGCGGAAGATCTTGCCGACCTCGACCTCGTCGGTGAGGCCCTTGATCCAATCGATCGCCCGCTGGCCGCCTTCCTGGTCCACCGCGGCGATGAAGACGCGCCCATCATCTTCGACGTCGATCTGAGCGCCCGTTTCCTCGGTGATCTTGCGGATCATCTTGCCTCCCGGGCCGATGATGTCGCGGATCTTGTCGGGGTTGATCAGGATCGTGGTGATTCGCGGCGCATAGCTGCTCATCTCGCTGCGAGGCTTGGCGAGCACGGCAAGCATCTTGTCCAGGACGAAAAGGCGCGCGACCCGAGCCTGCTCCAGCGCCTGGCTGAAGATCTCATGCGTCAGGCCCTTGATCTTGATGTCCATCTGCAGGGCGGTGATTCCGTCCCGCGTGCCGGCGACCTTGAAGTCCATGTCGCCCAGCGCGTCTTCGACACCCTGGATGTCGGTCAGCACGGCGAACTTGCCCTCCCGCGTGATCAGGCCCATGGCGATGCCGGCGACCGGCGACTTGATAGGCACGCCCGCGTCCATCAGGGCGAGCGTCGAGCCGCACACCGATGCCATCGACGTCGAGCCGTTGGAGCTCAGGATCTCGGAAACCAGCCGCATCGTGTACGGCCATTCCTCCACCGGAGGGATCACCGGCAGCAGCGCACGTTCGGCGAGCGCGCCGTGGCCGATCTCGCGACGGCCTGGGCCCCGCAGGGGCCGCGCCTCGCCGACCGAGAAGGGCGGGAAGTTGTAGTGGTGCATGTAGCGCTTGAACTCGTCGGCAAGGGTCAGCCCGTCCAGCTTCTGCTTGTCGGACATGGAGCCGAGGGTGGCGATCGTCAGCGCCTGGGTCTGGCCGCGCGTGAAGAGGCCCGAGCCGTGGGTCCGGGGCAGCACCCCGACCTCGACGGTGATCTGCCTGACGTCCTTGAGGCCGCGACCGTCGACGCGCACGCCCTCTTCGACGATGCGCTGCCGAACGCGATCCTTGACCGCCTTGTCGAAGAGCTTGCCAAGAATCTCGGCATGCTCCGGGAACCGCTCGCCGAGCTCGGCCTTGGTCGTACGGCGCAGGTCTTCGACGCCCGCCTCGCGGACCGCCTTGTCCGCGCTGTACAGGACTTGGTCGAGGCGCAGCGCGAGGTACTCGCTCATGATCTCGACCATCTGCACCGGGTGTGACACCGGAACGAAGTCGCGCTTCTCGAGGCCGACCTGCTGCTGCAGCTCCACCTGGGCGGCGCAGATCCGCTTGATCTCCTCGTGGGCCATGGACAGCGCGTCGAGCACGACCTGCTCCGACACGCCCTTGGCGCCCGCCTCGACCATGAGGATCGCCTCAGAGGTCCCGGCGACGACGAGGTCGAGCTCCGACTCCGCCACCCGCGACATCGGCGGGTTCACCACCACGTGGCCCTCGAGGTAGCCCATGCGGACCGCCCCCACCGGTCCCGCGAACGGGATGTCGGAGATCACCAGCGCCGTGGAGGCGCCGTTGATGCTGAGGATGGTCGGGTCGTTCTCCTGGTCGACCGAGAGGACAGTCGACACCACCTGCACGTCGAGCCTGAAGCCGTCGGGGAAGAGCGGTCGAAGAGGCCGGTCGGTCAGCCTGGATGCGAGGATGGCGGTCTCGCTCGGACGTCCCTCGCGGCGCATGAAAGCGCCCGGGATCTTGCCCGCCGCGTAGAGCTTCTCCTCGTAGTCGCACGTGAGCGGGAACCAGTCGATCCCCTCCCTGGGCTCTTTTGCCATCACCGCGGTGCTGAGCACCACCGTGTCGCCCTGGCGCAGGATCACCGCGCCGTTGGCCTGTTCGGCCACCCGGCCGGTTTCGATCGAAAGCCGCTTGCCGGCTACGTCAACGTTCTTCGTGACTATTGCCACGTGAGATACCTCCATGTGTGTGGGAGGAGTCCCCCGGAGGTGCGACCTGGGCCAGGTTCCTAGCAGCCGCCGCCGAGTGCTCGTCGGGGTGCGCGCCCTGCGCAACCTCGACGACCTGGGTGAGGGCTTCTAAGAGCTGACCCGCGCTACCAGCGTGGGGTCCTCCCGGATTTACTTGAGGGCGCCCGGTGGGCGCCCGGCGCTTGGTCGGACTATCTCCTGATCCCGAGCTTGGCGACAAGCGCGCGATATCGCTCGATGTCGGTGTCCCTCAGGTAGTTCAGCAGCCGCCGCTGCTTGCCCACCAGGAGCAGCAGGCCGCGGCGCGAGTGGTGGTCCTTGGCATGCGTCTTCAGGTGCTCGGTGAGCTCCCTGATGCGCGCTGTGAAAAGCGCTATCTGGACCTCGGGCGAACCCGTGTCCTTGTCAGCGCGTTTGTGCTCCGCGATGAGCTTGCCTTTGACTTCAGTCTCTACTGCCAAAACTCGACCTTGAAGTATACGTGTGGCGTGGCCTCGGCCGTCAGAGCGCGAACTCCACGCTCCCGTCGGAGCGCGGGTCGGCCCCGGCGCGCCATCGGCTCGGCCCGTCGATCACGATCGAGTGCGCGTGTCCGAAGAGGTGATGCTTGGGCGGCATCAGCTCCACCTTCCAGTTCGAATGCGACAGCTCACCCGCGCCGGGATAATCCGCCTCCACCGACACGGTCACCCCGTCGGCCAGGATCCGGATCCTCGGCCGCGCCACCGCCTCGGCGGGCTCCAGCCCAAAGTCCACGAGGTTGACTAGGACCTGTGCCTGCAGCTGAGGCTGGCCGTCGCCCCCCATCGAGCCGAAAGCAGCCCAGGGCCGGCCGTGCTTGGATGCCATGGCCGGGATCAACGTGTGCATCGTGCGCTTCCTCGGCTCGAGCCGGTTGACGTGATTGGGGTCGAGGCTGAAGTAGCTGCCCCGGTTCTGCAGCAGCATGCCGGTGCCCTCCGCGACGATCCCGGAGCCGAAATCAAAGGCGACGCTCTGGATCAGCGAGACGACGTTGCCGTGCCCGTCGGCGGCGCACATGTACACGGTGTCGCCGCCCTCCAGTGATGCTGCCGCCTGGGGGGCCGCGTGGCCGGGGTCGAGAAAAGGGGCAAACGGGACGTGGGCGAAATCCGGGTCGGTGACATATCGATCACGCAGACCGTAAGCCGCGTCACGCGCCCGCTTGAAAGGCTCGATGAAATCGATCCCCGGCCGCAAGTCCCGTGACGGCACGGTGTTCAAACGCGCCAGCATGGCCGCCGCGGCCAGGCCCTGGGTCGGCGGCGGAAGCTCGTAGACCACCAGGTCGCGATACGCGACCTCGACCGGGTCCACCCACTGGGAGCGATGCGCGGCCAGATCGCCAGCGGTGACCAGACCGTCGCGCCGCTTGATGGCTGCTGCGATCTCGGCCGCGACCTCGCCGCGGTAGAAACCCCCAATTCCGCCCCGGCCGATTGACTGCAGCACGGAGGCGAGGTCGGGGTTGCGCAGGAGCATCCCCGCCTCCATCGGTGGATACAGCGCCTGGGCCGCCGGCTCACGTCCCAGGAGATCGGCCGCGTCCATCAGGAAGCGGGAGAGCTGGGGCGTGATGACGTAACCGTCGCGCGCCAGCGCGGCCGCGGGCTCGAGGACCGCGCCGAAGCCGAACGTCCCGAAGCGCTCGAGAAGCCTTCCCCATGCCTCGACCGTGCCCGGCACGGTGACGGTGAGCACTCCGCGCACCGGCATTTCCGAGTGGCCTCGAGAGCGGACCGTCTCGATGGTGGCAAGCTCCCCCGAGCGTCCAGCGCCGACCAGGCCGACGGGGGCTGCTGCGCCGGCCGGCCACACGATCGCCATCAGGTCGCCCGCGACCGAGGTCATGCTCGGGTAGACCACGCAGAGCACGGCGTCGGCCGCGATCACGGCGTCGATGGCGTTGCCGCCGTCGCGCAGGATGCTGGCTCCGGCCTCGCTGGCGAGGCGATGGGGGGTTGCGATGACGCCTTTGGTCACGGCTTGATTATCGGGGCGTTATGAACTCGATCGCTCCGGGCTGAATCTCGAAAAGGGCAGGCAGGAAGCCGGGCTGCTCGCCGTCCACGTCGATGCGAACCCTCTGGGGCGAGGTGACCGATATTCGCTTGCCATAGAGAAGCTCGATCTTCGGGTTGCGCTGGTCCAGGTGCTTGCCGGTGCGGATGTCGCTCATGCCGCGAATCGTCTCGAGCTTGCCGGCGTTGGCGACCAGGATCACGTCGAACACGCCGTCGGTCGGCGAGGCGGTGGGGGCCATCTTCATGCCTCCACCGAAGTACTGACAGTTGGCGATCACCACCTGCTGCGCCTTGGCCAGCTCGTGGGTGTTGCCGTCGATGACCACGGTCATCGGCTTGTTCCTGTAGGCGAGAAGAGCCATCAGCGCGGTCAGGGTGAAGGTGGCGCTGCCCAGACGCTTCTTGCCGTTGTTCACCCGGTGGACGACCTCTCCCCCGTAGCCCGCGTCGGCGATGTTGATGAAATGCCGCACGTGCGTCGAGCCGTCCTCTGCCTGGTAGGTCACGCATCCCGCATCCAGGCGCCTGACCAGCCCACCGCTGATCACCTGCACGGCGGCTTTGACGTCGAGAGGGATGCGCAGGGTGCGGCGGAAATCTCCTCCAGTGCCCAGCGGGACCATGGCCAGCTTGCTGGTCGTGGGGATCGGGGCGCCGTTGTGGAAGAAGCCGTTGACGACCTCGTTCAGCGTGCCGTCCCCGCCGACCGCCACCACCACCGGCCTGGACTGCCGCACGGCCCTTTCCGCGATCTCGCTCGCCTCCAGCGGTCGCGAGGTGAGCGCGGACTCGTAGGGGATGCCCGTCGCCGGCAGCCACCCCTCGACCGCGGCCCATTCGCGCGCCGCCTTACCCGCGCCCGACGCGGGGTTGACGATGAAGAGCACCGGGGCGCCGGCCTGGCCGCCTACTTCGAGCCTCCCATGGCCCTGGGGTTCATGATCCCCTTGGGGTCGAGCCCTTCTTTCACCGCTCGCCACACCTTCATCCAGCCCCCCATCTCATCGGCGACCCAGCGCGCCCGCACCTGGCCCACGCCATGGTGGTGGCTGATCGTCGCACCAAGCTCAAGGGCCGCGCTCATCGCACCTTCCCAGGCGCGCCCGTAGGCGGCGCGGGCGTCCTGCTCGCTGCCGGCAGAGCCACCGAACGTGAAATAGGCGCAGCACCCCTGCTCGTAGGCATGACTGAAGTGGCATAACGCCAGCCCGCCGACCGCTATTGCGGATTTGACTCTGGCGTGCAGCTGGGGAAGCGCCGTCCACGGCGCCGCCAGCTCGATCGTGTCGAGGTAGGAGTTGGCGGGCTCCAGGAAAGTCTTGAGCCGCTCGGCCGACAGGTCGAACCGGTGGCGCTGCCAGCGCTCCCACGGGCCGGAGCCGAGGTCGGCGGCAGATCCGGCGAATCCCTTGACCGCGGCGGCCTCCGATTGCGCGACCTCCGCTAGGCCCGCCGTGGCGACGACCAGCGCGCAACCGCCCTCCCCCAGGTCAAAACCGTTGAAGGCGCTGTCCTCGGCGTCGTACAGCCGCATCACCAGCGGGCGGATCCCGGACTGCATGACCTCGCGCATGCACGCGAGGCCGGCTGCGAGGTCTGCGAACGCATACCCTGCGCCCACGGTCGCCGGCGGCAGGCGGTGAACGCGCAGCAAGGCACCGACCACCACCCCCAGCGCGCCCTCGGACCCGATCCACAGCTCGTGGAGGGCGGGACCGACCGCGGAGCGCGGGCCCGGCCGCGGCGCCGCGAACGTTCCGTCGGGTAAGACGACGGCCAGGCCGAGCACCATGTCCTCGATGCTCCCGTAGCGGCTCGACTCCTGCCCCGACGACCGCGTGGCGACCAGGCCGCCGACGGTGGTCCCCGGGAGGGAGCTCGGATAGTGGCCCAAGGTCAGGCCGAGGCCGTTCAAGTGCTCCTCGAGCACCAGGCCGTTCACCCCCGCCTCGCACCTGCACGACAGGTTGACCTCGTCGACCTCGAGAATCCGGTCCAAAGCGCCCATGTCGAGGACGATCTCGCCCTGTTGGGGCGACAGGGCGCCGCAGACTCCACTCCCGCCGCCCAACGGAGTGAGCTTGACGTCACGGGCGCTCGCCCAGCGCAGCACCGCCGCCACCTGCTCACGTCCGGAGGGACGCACGACCAGCGTCCGAGCCGGGGAGCTGCCCGCGCGCCGGTCCATGATCGCCAGCGGCCACAGGTCGCGCACCTCGCGCTCGTCGACAGCAGGCCGGCCGACGATCGCCTCCAGCTCGGCCCTCAAGGCTTCCTCGCCGCGAACCGGCCGGCCAGCCAGCCGGTGAGGATCGGAACGCCAAAGCCGCAGGGGCCGCTGTAGTCGTAGCCGCCGAGTACGGCCCCGGCCGCAAAAAGGTTGGAGAATGGCGCGATCCCTGCCTCGGCGAGCGGATGCAGCCCCCTGTCGGTGGCCACGCCCGACCGCAGCTCTTCTGCGGGGTCGAGGTACTGCATGTGCTGGAAGCGCGTGCCCAGCGTGCGCACTGGCCGGCCCTGGTGAAAAACCCCCAGGTCGAGCAGCGGTTCGCTGGTTTGCCGGCCACCCTGCAGGCCGCCGCCGATGTGCCGGCCCGTGGCCAGGACGAAGGCGTCGGCGCGGAAAGCGCGATCGCCTGCTCGCGCCGCCACGACGCGGTCCCCCGCCGTCTCGAAGCCGGTCACCTCCGCCTTCACGGTGCCCAGCGCGATCGCCTGCTGCAGCCGCCATCCGTGTGGCGACGGCGGGGACGCGAGCAGCTCGAAACCGTTGTCAGGGAGGTTGGTGAATCCGGGCGGGTAGGCGATCGAGGCCGCCTTCGGCCTCACCGCTGCAGGCGCGCGGCGGCCGTAGAGGTCGGTGAGGGCCGCCCCGACCGGAAGCTCGGCGATGCTCACCTCCTCGGCGAACGCATCGATCCCGTGCAGCTCCTTCAAGGCCTGGGCGGTGGAAGCAGCGTCGTAGTCGCCCACCTGCGAGACCCCGATCACGGCCACGCGGTGCCCGCTCAGCGCACGAAGCTCGCCGGGGGCGACGGTGGCCGGCACCAGGTTGGCGGGCCGCGCGAGCCCGTGGATGTCCGCGTACAGGCCACGTGCGCGCCAGCTGCCCTCGAACCTCAGGCCCTCTTTCTCGAGCGCCAATCGCAGCGTCTGAATCACCCCGTCGAGCTCGGTCGCCAGACGGACCGCGTCGAGGCCGAGGCGCGTGATCGGGTGATGGGGCTGGGAGGCCAGGATCGAATCGAGGTCGTCGACGATCTCCATCCCACCTGCGTAGAGCGCGGTCGCACCGGGTGCCCGGGCGACCAACGTGACCTCGGCCCCGTCGCGCCGCGCCGCCAGCGCCGCGCAGTAACCGGCGATTCCACCCCCGATGACCACGACCTTCACCGCGCCACGATCCTCCTGGTGTCCGCTACGTCTTTCTTCAGCTGCACGACCAGCTCGGCAGGGCTGGGGAACTTGATGTCGGCGTGCAAGTATCGGACGAAGCGAAGTTCCAGTCGCTGCTGGTAGATGTCACCTTCGAAGTCCAGCAGGAACGCTTCGACACGGAGCTGGGTGCCGCCGAAGGTCGGCCGGTACCCGACGGACAGCGCGGCCGTGAACTCGCCTTCGGGTCCGGTTGCCCGGCCCGCGTACGCGCCCAGCGCCGGCACGAGCTTGTTCGGCTCGATCCCGATGTTCGCGGTGGGAAAGCCCAGCCGCCTTCCCACGCGCTCGCCGGCCTCCACCGGGCCGGCCATGGCGTACTCGCGGCCGAGCAGGCGGTTGGCGGACTCGACGTCGCCGGTCGTGACCAGCCGCCGGACCTCGGAGCTGTGCAGCTCGTGACCTTCGACCAGGAACGGCGGGACGACCTCGACATCGTGCTCGTTGGCGCGGAGCCACTCTGCGCTCCCCGTGCGCCCTCGTCCGAAGGCGAAGTCGAAGCCGATTACCCAGCGCCGGATGTCCATGACGGCGGAGAGGCGCTCGACGAACTCCTGTGGCGACCACGAGGCCAGCTCTCGGTCGAACCGAAGGACGATGGCGTGCCCTATCCCCGCGGCCTCGAGCAGCTCCAGCTTCTCGTGCAGCGTGGTGATCGATTGGGGACAGTTGGCCGGGTCGAGCACGCAGCGCGGGTGGGGCTCGAAAGTGATGAGGGCCGGCTCTGCGGCCGCCGCCCGGGCGGACCGGACGGTGTGCTGGATGACGTCGAGATGGCCGAGGTGGACCCCGTCGAAGCTGCCGACCGTGAGGGCCACCGGTCCGATGGGGCTCGACGGCAGCCCGAGGTGGATCTTCAACTCAGTTGAGAACCTTCTCTGGCACGAACGTTCGCCGTAGCGGGTCGGTGTGGCCGAGCGCGATCAAACGCCCGCTGCCGTCATGGGCGCGCACCTGACCCGGCCCGGGCTCGGGCAGCACGCGCACCGCGCGCCCCTGCCTGACCATCGCGGTCTGTTCCACAGTGAGCCTGACCTGCTCCATGTCCGGCAGTATGACTTCGGCCGGGAGCAGCCGGTCACGCACGATTTCGGCGCTGGTGATCTCGTCCGAGGGAACCGCGGATGCGATGGCCAGCGGCCCATAAGCGGTGCGCACCAAACGACCGAGATAGCCTCCGACGCCCAGCCGCGCGCCAAGGTCTCGAGCGATCGAACGCAGGTAGGTGCCGCTGCCGCAGCGGATCTCTACCCTGGCCACGGCCTCGGGGCCCGGCTGGAAGTCGAGCAGGATCGCCTCGTAGACCACGACCTCTCGAGCCACCGGCCGGGTCAGCTCGCCGCTGCGGGCCAGCTTGTAGGCGCGCCGGCCCTCCACCTTGACGGCGGAGAACGCCGGCGGCTCCTGGAGGATGCGGCCCGTGAAGGCGGCCAGGCCGTCCTCGAGCTGCCCACGAGTCAGCCCAGTGGGGTCGGCTCCCACCTGGAGCTCCGCCTCCGCATCGTCGGTGGCAGTCACAAACCCGAGGTGGATGTCCGCGACGTATGTCTTCGAGAGACGGAGCGCGAACTCGGCGAGCCTGGTCGCCGACTCGAAAAGGATGGGCAGCACACCGGTCGCGAGCGGGTCCAACGTTCCGGCGTGACCGACTCGATGAGCGCCCGTCAGGCGTCGGAGCCGGCTGACGACCGCAAACGAGGTTTCCCCGGCCGCCTTGTCGACGTTGAGGACTCCGGTCGGAAAGAGCGGCGCGTCAGCTCTCTGGCGGCGCGGCAAGGATGGCCTCCTTGGCGGCCGCCAGGACGTATCTCACCGACTCGTCCATCGACTTCTCGATCTCGGCGCCCGCGGCCCGCACGTGGCCACCCCCGCCGAACGAGGCGCACAGCGCCGCTGCGTCGACCCCGCCTCGGCTCCGCACGCTGATCTTGGTGAGCTCGCCCTTGACCTCTTTGAACAGGATCGCCACCTCGAGGCCGGCGATGCTGTTGAGCGTGTCGATGATGCCCTCGGATTCGGCCATCACGGCCGACGCCTCGCGCAGCATTCGGCGCGTCACCTTGGCCCACGCCAACCGGCCCTCGAGCTCCACGCTCATGGTCGCGAGTGCCAGGCCGCTGAGCTTGAGCGTGGTCTCGGGCCGCATCTTGTAGACCTGGGTCGCAATCTGCCCTGGATCCGCGCCCAGACGCGCGAGCCGGGCCGCGTCGTCGAGCGTGCGCGGGGTGGTGTTCTCGTGCCGGAAGCCGCCCGTGTCGGTGAGCAACGCGACGTACAGGTTGGTCGCCATGGTCGGCGTGATCGGGAACCCGAAGTGGTCCAGCATCTCGATCACCATCTGGCCGACGGCCGACGCCGTCGAATCGATCACGTTGACGTCGCCGAACCGGGAGTTCGAGGGGTGGTGGTCGACGTTGACGATCACCGCGTGCTCGGCGATCCGCTTGACGCTGTTGCCCGAGCGTTCCAGGTTGCCCGAGTCGAAGAAGAAGACCAGATGCGGGTCGACGCCGTGCGGCGGCTCGGAGAGGATGTCGTCGAAACCGGGCAGGAACGTGTACATGTCCGGTAGCGGTGGCGGGATGAGCACCCATACCTCTTTGCCCGCCGTACGAAGCGCTTCTGCGAAGGCAAGGCTGCAGCCGAGAGTGTCGCCGTCAGCATCCTTGTGACCGAAGACGAGGATCTCCTGGTTGGCGTCGATGAGCTCCTTGATCTCGTCGTACTGGTGCCGGATCTTGCTCTTGGGCTTGCCTATGACTCCTCCTCCGCCGGCGCGTCGCCCTGCGGCAGCACCTCTTTGAGCAGCTCTGCGATGTGCACGCTGTACTCGATCGAGGGATCGAGCTCGAAGCGCAGATCGGGGGAGAACTTGAGGTTCTGCAGACGGCGTCCCAGCTCGTGCCTGATCAGGCCCCGCGCGGAGACCAGTCCCGCGAGCGACTCCTTCTTCTGCTCTGGGTTGCCGAGCACGCTGACGCGCACCCTGGCCTGCCGCAGGTCTGGCGACATGCGCACGGCGGTGATGCTGACGAAACCGATGCGCGGGTCTTTGAGATCGCGCCTGATGATGGACATGATCTCCTCGCGCACCTGCTCTCCAACCTGGTCGGCGCGGTAGCTGGTCATGACGACCTCCGCTGTCAGCAAAGACACGCTTTGCCTAAATTTCTTCCCGCTCGAGTCGATA